>CAZKBV010000005.1:0-41142 GCA_964551215.1 uncultured Oscillospiraceae bacterium
TGTCCTCCGATAACAAGGGGATGCGCAAAAGTGGGAACCGAGGGGAAACCGTTCGGCCTACCCTCGAGAAATATTTTCCCGAAAGGAATGGTATAATAATGGCAAACAACCGTGAAGACCAAATGTATTGCGCCTTCTGCGGCAGAAGCAAAAGCCAGATAGGCAGACACCAGATAATAGCGGGCATTAACGCCTATATATGCGAGGACTGCGTCCGCGCTTGCTACGACATTGTTATGGACGAATTCGAGGGCTTTAAGGAAGAAAGCGGGGAAGCCGACATCCCTTCCGTAGACGGCGTTCCCACTCCGAGAGAAATCAAGGACATCCTCGACGAATATGTTGTGGGGCAGGACAACGCGAAGCGCAGTCTTGCTGTCGCGGTATACAATCACTACAAAAGAATAAATTCCAAAAAGAACGACGATGACGGCGTTGAAATTCAAAAGAGCAATATTCTTATGCTCGGCCCTACGGGAAGCGGCAAAACCTACCTCGCCCAAACTCTTGCCCGAATACTTCAGGTTCCTTTTGCCATTGCCGACGCTACCAGCCTTACCGAGGCGGGCTATGTCGGCGAGGATGTGGAAAATATTCTTCTGAAGCTGATTCAGGCGGCGGATTACGACATTCCCCTTGCGGAAAGAGGAATCATTTATATTGACGAGATTGATAAAATAACCAAAAAGGGAGAGAATGTATCTATAACCCGCGATGTAAGCGGCGAAGGCGTTCAGCAGGCTCTCCTTAAAATACTTGAGGGTACCGTGGCGTCCGTTCCTCCTCAGGGCGGGCGTAAGCATCCGCATCAGGAATTTTATCAGATTGATACCACAAACATTCTCTTTATATGCGGCGGGGCCTTCGACGGGCTGGATAAGATAATCGAAAAGCGCACAGGCAAGCAGGGCATAGGCTTTGGAGCGGAAATTGAAAGCAAAACCAAGCATGACACGGGGGAGATTTTTGCCAAGGCGGAGCCGCAGGATCTTGTGAAGTACGGTCTTATTCCGGAACTGGTGGGGCGTGTTCCCGTGGTTGTGTCGCTGGAAAGCCTTAACGAGGGGGCGCTTAAAAAAATATTGACGGAGCCTAAAAACGCTCTTGTGCGCCAGTATAAAAAGCTTTTTTCCATTGACGATGTGGATTTTGAAATTACCGACGACGCCCTTTCCTTTATTGCGAAAAAGGCAATTGAGCGTGAAACAGGCGCAAGAGGGCTGAGAGCCATAATGGAAAAGTCCCTTAACGAGGCCATGTTTGACATTCCATCGGACAAGAGCATTGTTAAGGTCATTTTCGACAAGGAAAGCTTTGACGGCGGCAAGCCCACGTTTATTCACGCCGAGCTTCCGGACGTAATTTAAATTGCGGTAAAATATACGGCGTTGTTTTTGCAAACTGCACAAAACAACGCCGTATTTTTATACAAATTTAACAAAAAGCAAACAAATGTTCCTATTTTTTTAAAAAACCTATTGACATCGAACAAATGTTCTGTTATACTAAAGACAGTGAAGCGAACAAATGTTCTTTAGGAGGTTTTTTAAATGACTGTTGAATATAGGAGAAAAAGGGCAAGGAGAGAGGCGGAGCTTAACCGCCGGCGCAGAAGGGCTGTTATGTGCCTTATTGCGGTAATCGCCGTAGTATGGGCTGTTAAGAGCGGCGCGTTTATTTCGTCCACCAAGGCGGCGGACGACAGCTTTGTCTACGTGTGCGTTGAAAAGGGCGACACCCTTTGGGGCATTTCGTCGGAATACCGTCCGGAGGGAGAGGATATCCGCAGCTTCGTGAGGGTAGTGGCTTCCTATAATGATTTGGAGGATCTTTCGGTGCGAGAGGGGGAAATTCTTAAAATTCCCCGGTAAAGGTCTTTACAAAATAAAAATTTAGGTGTAAAATACAAGCATATACTTATTGAGAGGTTGTGTGGGCTGTGAAAATGTGTGTGCTTGACGAAAACAAGGTTTGCGACGAATGTTGGGATTGTATACGCTGTGACCTGAATCCGAAAAAAATATGCGATAACTGCGGCGAATGTATCGGTATGGACGCGGATATCAGAGCCATAAAAATCGACGCCATACGGTTTGAAGAAGATGAGTAGGGGCTTGGCGGTCGAAGTCGTGGGGGGAATTTCCCGACTTAGGACGCCAAGCCGAAGGAATTGCTATTGGGCCGACCAGCGTTTCTTTTTAGCCGGACACGAGCCGGATTTCAGCAGAGTGCGTATCTGAACGTAGCAGCCGCACATAAGGCATACTCCGTTCATGTCCAGATATTCACATTCATCGCATATTTTAAGGCGTTTTTCTTGCTCCTCGGGGGAGCATATTTTTATGCCCTTCATATTTTTAAGCCGCTCGATTTCGGCTTCCGCCGCCGCTTTATGTATTTCGCTTGTGTATTCGCAGGCGCGGCATTTTCTTTTTTCCATAGCTTTATCACCCGAAAATATTATACAGGTTTTTTTGCCGTTTGTAAAGATTTTTATTGCAGAAAGGGAAAGTTTGTGCTATAATAAAATAAATATTGATTAACAGGATTATCCGGCGGCAAACAGCGTGCGGGAAAAGCTTACATTGGAGGGGACGGCATGAATGACAAGATAAACATACTGGGAGCCAATATCCACATGGTTAATATGGAGGAAGCGGAAAAGCAGGCCATGAAGCTTATGGAAGCTCCGGGGTGCAGTGTTATTTACACGCCCAATTCGGAAATAATACTTTACGGCTACAAAAATCCGGAATTTATGGAAAAGCTCAACAGCGCCGACCTGACGGTGGCGGACGGAATCGGGGTGGTTTACGCTTCGAGGATTCTTAAAAAGCCCTTGAAGGAAAGGGTGGCGGGCTATGATTTGGTCTGCCGTATGTTTAAAGACATGGCCGCGGAGGGGAAGTCCGTTTATCTTCTGGGAAGCAAGCCGGGCGTGGCGGAAGAAGCCGCCAAGGCCATTGTTAAATCCAACCCCGGCATAGTTATCGCCGGAACCCACGACGGGTACTTCAAGGAGGACGCTCCTGTCATAGAAGCCGTAAACGCCGCCGCTCCCGACTTTTTGATGGTGTGCTTGGGCTTCCCGAAGCAGGAGGAATGGATATACAAAAACCGCGAATTTCTGAACGCAAGGCTGGTTATAGGCGCGGGAGGGTGTTTGGACGTATTTGCGGGAAATGTGCTGAGAGCGCCTAAGTTTTTTTGCGATCACGGCCTCGAATGGCTTTACAGACTGATAAAACAGCCCTACCGTTTTATCAGGATGCTTGCTCTGCCTAAGTTTGCGGCTACGGTGTTCTTCAAGGGAAAGAGATACAAAAAGAAATAAACCGGAGGAAAATGGGGATGCTTATTGTTATAGAGGGCGTGGACGCCAGCGGAAAGGAAACTCAGACGGGGCTGCTGTGCGATTATCTTGAAAAAAAGGGAAAAAGGGTTAAGCGCATAACCTTCCCCGATTATAAAAGCCCCTCCTCCGCATTGGTAAAAATGTACTTAGGCGGGGAATTCGGCGCCGACGCGGACAGCGTAAACCCCTATGCCGCCTCAATGTTTTACGCCGTGGACCGTTACGCCTCCTTTAAAAAGGAATGGGGCAGGCTGATTGGCACCGACGCTTATATTGTGGCCGACAGGTACGTAACCTCAAACGTCATATATCAGGCGGCAAAGCTCAAGGGCGAAAAAGAAAAAAAGGACTTTATCGCATGGCTGGAGGATTTGGAGTATTGCAGGCTGGGGCTTCCCCGACCGGACAAGGTTCTGTTTTTGAATATGGAGCCGGAGGCCGCCGCAAAGCTTATGGCGGCCAGAAAAAACAAAATTACCGACACTGACGAAAAGGATATACACGAAAGAAACGGGGCCTACCTTCGCGAGGCCTATGAAAACGCCTGCTTTGCGGCAAAGGAGTCGGGCTGGACGGAAATAAAGTGCAGCTTCGGCGGCGAACCCCGAAGCATTGAGGATATACATAAGGACATAATTTTAAGCGTTGAATAGAGGATAAAAATGTTAGAATTCAGGGATATAACCGCGGCGGACAAGGCGGATTTCGACAGCTGCCGCCCGCCGGAAACGATTGCCTCGGAGGGCGCCTTCGCCACCATGTTTATATGGAACGGATACTACAATTTGAAGGTGGCCCGAGAAAACGGATTCTTGTTTATACAATTTAACATAAAGAACAGAATCCCTTCCTATTATTTCCCTTTGGGAAAGGGGGACGTGAATAAGGCTTTGGACAGCCTGAAGGAATACTGTCTGTCCCGAGGGGAAATAATGGCGTTTCGCCTTGTCGGAGAGGAACAGCTAAGTCGGCTTTTAAATTATCCCGGGGCGGATTTTTTGTATAACGAGGAAAGGGACTGCGAGGATTACGTATACCCTTCGGAGCAGCTTATTTCCTTAAATGGAAAAAAGCTGCACGCAAAGCGCAATCATATCAATTACTTCCTTGAAAACTACAGCTACACCTATGAGGAGGTAACTGCCGAGACGGCAAAAAACGAGTGCGCTCCCCTTATGTATGAGCTGGTAGGAAATAAGGAACGGAACGTAAATCCTTTTGAGCTTCCGGCAATGAAAATGTTCTTCGAGAATTACGACGCGCTTGGAGAGGAAGGGGCGGTTATTCGGGTGAACGGCGAAATAGTCGCCATGAGTTTCGGGGAGGCCATTTCCGACCGGACTGCTCTTATTCAGATTGAAGTGGCAAGGGACGAATACCGAGGAGCGTATCAGATGATAAATAAGCTGTTCTGCGAAAACCGCTGGAGGGACTATACCTTCATAAACCGCGAGGAGGATATGGGATTGGAGGGGCTTCGCAGGGCAAAGGAAAGCTACCGGCCCATATTTTTGGTGAAAAAATACACGGTAATTGAGAACAGGCGGGCATAGGGGCAGCTTAAAAGGAAGTAAAAAAGAGAATGAAGCCGCAGGGCGGGGCTTAGGGAAGTATTCCCCAAGCAGGCTTTCAAAGGCAACAATAAAACGATTTTAATAAAAGGAGTTGAATAAATATGGTATATTTATTTTTAGCGGACGGTTTTGAAATAGTAGAGGCAATGGCTCCCTTGGACATTTTGCGTCGGGGCGGAGTAGAGGTCAAGACTGTGGGCGTACTTGGAAAGAACGTGGTATGCTCAAAGGGCGTTGAGGTAAAAGCGGACATAACCATTGATCAGGTTGACATGAAGGGCTGCGAAATGATAATCCTTCCGGGAGGTCTGCCCGGAGCGGAGTATCTTCGGGACAGCGAAAAAATTGAAGAAATCATAGATTATGCCGAAGCCAACGGTATTTATATGGCCGCGATATGCGCCGCTCCTATGGTTTTGGGGCTTCGGGGAGTTCTCAGAGGGAAAAAGGCCGTCTGCTATCCGGGGTACGAAAAGGAGCTTCAGGGCGCGCAGGTTATGGACAGCGACCGCTGCGGAGTGGTTACCGACGGACGGGTTATAACAGGGCGCGGCGCGGGAGTGAGCATAGATTTTGGGCTTGCGCTTCTTACGGCTTTAAAGGGGCGCAAGGCTGCCGAGGCCGTGGCCGGTAAAATGCAGTGCTGATAAAAAGAGAGGAAATGCTGAGTCTCCGCCGTGAATTTGCGAAAACCGAAGGGTACCCCAAGGCAAACGAAAAAATCTGCGAGGCGCTTCGGTCTATGGCGGAGTTTCAGTCGGCGGAAAATGTTATGATATATCTCCCCCTCGGCGGCGAAGCGGACATAAGAGGGCTTTACTCCCCCGAAAAGAATTTCTTTATTCCCGTGACTGAGGGAGTGATTATTTCCGCCGCACGCTACACTCCGGATATGAAGCTGAAAAAAGGGGAGTGGGGAGTGTACGAGCCGGTAAAGCCGATCTTTGCCGACAAAAGTATTTTGGATTTTATCGCGGCGCCCGCAGTGGCTGCGGATAAGGCCAAAAACCGTATGGGTTTCGGCAAGGGGTGCTACGACCGTTTCCTCGACGGCTTGAAATGCGCAAAGGCGGCGGTCTGCTTCAGCTTTCAGGTGACGGACGCCTTGGACGCGAAGCCCCATGACGTAAAAATGGATTATATTGTAACAGAGGACGGATGTTTTTAGTATGGAAGCTATAGAAAACGAGAGAGAATATTTGCTGTCTCTTATACCGAAAAGGAGCGATTTCCTGACAGAGCTTAGGAAGCGTTCGGCCTTGGAGGAAAGCTACGCCCCCATAGTATCTCCCGACACGGAGCAGCTTATAGTGACTCTCCTTTCTCTGATAAAGCCCAAGCGTATCCTTGAGGTGGGAACGGCGGTGGGCTACAGCAGTATTCTTATGGCGGACAATACCGACGACGATTGCCGCATAATAACCGTGGAGCGGTACAAAAAACACGCCGATATGGCGGTGGACAATATTTTCAAGGTCGGCTATGAAAAACGGATAAACGTTATTGAAGGGGAGGCCGCGGAGGTTTTGGCTTGGCTTGACCCTCCCTTTGATTTTATATTTCTGGACGCGGCAAAGGGGCAGTACATAGAGTTTTTGCCGGAGCTTTTAAGGCTTTTGAGAAAGGGCGGAGCCTTGCTTTCGGACAACGTTCTTTTCCACGGAATGACCGGAGACGACCACAATGTCGTCCGCCGAAAGATAACTATTGTTAAACGGCTCAGGGCTTATCTGGAAGCCGTAACCGAACACCCTCAGCTTACCACCTCCCTTATACCTATCGGAGACGGGGCGGCGCTGTCGGTAAAGAAATAAAGGAAGATGCAAATGGATAAAATCGAGTTGCTTGCTCCGGCAGGTAATTTATATAAGCTGAAAATTGCTCTGAAATACGGGGCCGACGCGGTATATATAGGCGGGGAGTCCTTTTCTCTGAGAACAGCGGCGGATAATTTTACCGTGGAGGAAATGGCGCGGGGCATAGAATTTGCCCATTCCATGGGAAAAAAGGTGTACGTGACAGCCAACATAATTCCTCACAACCGCGATTTGGACGAAATGAAGGCGTATTTCAGAGAAATTTATGAGCTTGGCGCCGACGCGGCGCTTATTTCCGATTTGGGAGCCTTTACGCTCTGCCGCGAAAGTGCGCCGGAGCTGGATATACACATCAGCACTCAAGCCAACAACACAAACTACGCCACAGTGAACGCATGGAAAAGGCTGGGAGCCTCCAGAGTCGTTCTCGCCCGCGAAATGACGCTGGACGAGGTGAGGGAAATTACCGATAAAGCAGAATGTGAAACGGAAATATTTATTCACGGAGCCATGTGCGTTTCATATTCGGGAAGGTGTCTGCTCAGCAACTACATGACCTTCCGCGACAGCAACCAAGGGGCTTGCTCCCACCCGTGCCGCTGGAATTATTCCCTTATGGAGGAAAAGCGCCCCGGGGAATATTTCCCCGTGTACGAAAACGAAAGAGGCTCCTTTATTTTAAACTCAAAGGATCTTTGCATGATAGACCATGTTCCCGAGCTTATACAAAGCGGCGTCAGCTCCCTTAAAATAGAGGGCAGAGTCAAAAGCGAATATTACCTTGCCACGGTTGTTCAGGCCTACAGGAACGCCATAGATGGCTATTACGCCGATCCGGAGGGGTATAAATTCGATTCCGCCCTTTACGACGAGGTGTGCAAGGTCAGCCACAGGGAATACTACACGGGCTTCTTCTTCGGAATACCGGAAACGGGAGCCCAGATATACAATAGCAGCTCTTATATCAGGGAGTACGACGTTGTAGGCATAGTGGAGGACTACGACCCCAAAACCGGCCTCGCAAGGGTATCCCAGCGCAACCGTTTCTTTAAGGGGGACGAAATAGAAATAATTCAGCCTATGCGGCCGTTTTTTACCGTAAGGGTGGAATACATGACAGACGAAAACGGGGTTGAGCTTGACGCGGCAAGACACGCCGCAATGACGGTTTATATAAAAACGGATATTCCCTTGGTTAAGGACGCCATGCTCAGAAAGAAGAAGGAACAATGAGACGGTTACAAAACAAAAGAACAAAAAAGAAAAGCAGAATCCCCCTTCTTATCTGCGTTTTGGCTCTCATTGCCGCCGCGTTTGGGGGAATCGCGGCCATTGCCGCCGCCGAGGCCGGTTCGGACAAGATAATCCGCAACGTATATGTGGATGACGTTCGCATAGGCGGGCTTAAAACCGAAGAAGCCGTGAAGCTGCTGGAGGAGGAATTTTCCTCCAGAAAAATAAAAATCAGCCTCCCCGATGGGCGGAGCCAAAGCTTTACCCCGGAGGAGCTGGGGCTTAATTACAAGACCGACGCCATTGTGGGGGAGGCCTACGAGCTGGGAAAAAGCAATAGCTTCGGCAAAAATGTGGCGGTCATATGCCGTTCCTTTTTTGCCCCCAAGCGTTACTCCTCCTCCTTGGCTCTGGTAAGCTCCGGCCCCGGAAAAGAGCTTCTGGACTTTGCCGAAGGCTATAAGGCTCAGCCCACAGAGTCCGCCTTTGAAATTCTTGAAGACAGAGTGGTTATAACCAACGGCATGAACGGCTATGAGGTGGATGTGGACAAGCTGATTGAAACTGTCACCGGCGGAGAGGAATTTCCGCAGAATCTGGACGCGCCTATAAATGTACTGCCATTTACTTTGCCGGATATAGACGAAATATATAACAAGGCTGCCTCCGACCCGAGAGCGCCATATGCCAGAAACAACGACGGAAAAATCACCGCCACCGTAAAAAATTTCAATTTGGATATTGCCCGAAGCATACAGAAGGAAAATTCCGGTGAGGGGGACGTATACGAGTTTATTATGGATAGCGAAAGCGTGGCTCCATTGGGGGACGAAAGCCTTTATCCCGAAGTGATGGGGGAGTGTACCACGCAGTTCAGCACGGGCAATGCCCCCAGAGCCGCAAATATAAGACTTGCCGCAAGCGTAATCAACGGCAGGGACCTTCTTCCGGGGGAGGAATTTTCCTTTAACGAAATAAACGGCGAAAGCACCACCGACAAGGGCTATCAGGTTTCAAAGGGCTATTCCGGCACGCAGGTGGTGGACAGTGTGGGCGGAGGAATATGTCAGGTCACAGGCACGATTTATACCGCCGCTCTTTACGCCGGACTTGAAATTACGGAGCGCACAAACCACTCCATGCCGGTATCCTATCTTCCTATGGGGCAGGATTCCACAATAAGCTATCCGAGGCTGGATTTGCGCTTTAAAAACTCCTTTGACATACCTGTAAAGCTGTTTGCCTTTACAGACGGCGGAAGCATAACCGTGCAGATTCGGGGCAGAAAAAGCGACAAATTTGATGAAGTGAAAATTGAAAATACGACCCTTTCCGTTTTGGAACCCTCCGAAAAGGAGGTGTCGGACGAAAGCCTTTCCCCCGGACAGCGGGTGGTAACGCAGAAGGGGGCGAAGGGATATGTTGTGGAAACAGTCAGGGTTTACTATAAGGACGGCGTCCCCGTAAAGCGTGAAAATCTGGGAAAGAGTACATATAAAGCGCAGGAAAAAATTGTAAAGGTAGGTATTGAAAAGAATGAACAAGCCGAATAGGATTAACAGAATAGCCAGCTTTAACGCGGATCACGATTTTATCGAGCCGGGAATATATATTTCCCGCATAGACGGCGACGTTACAACCTTCGATATGCGTTGCCGCAAGCCCAACTGCGGAGAGTATATGGACAACGTAACAATGCACACCGTGGAGCATATGTTCGCCACATATATCAGAAATTCCAAAATAGGCGATAAGGTGATATATTTCGGGCCTATGGGCTGCCGCACAGGGTTTTACCTGCTCGTAAGGGACGCGGATAAGGATGTTGTTTTGGAGACGGTTTTTGAAACTCTGGAAAAAATCATCGCCCATGAGGGGCCTGTGTTCGGGGCCTCCCGTAAGGAGTGCGGAAATTACCGCGAGCTGCAGATAGAAAGCGCAAAGGCCGAGTGCGGACGGTACTTGAAGGCGCTTAAGGAGTGCGGAAGCATTGACTTTGAGTATAAGGAAGGCGACGGCAAATGATTGGCATTATAGGAGCTATGGACATAGAGATTGACGCTCTCAAAAACGATATGACCGAAGCCGTCGGCGAAACAATAAGCGGAATAGAATTTACGAAAGGCCGTCTTTACGGCGTGGAGGCCGTCGTTGCCGTGTGCGGCATAGGCAAGGTCTTTGCGGCGATTTGCGCCCAGACAATGATACTGCGCTACGGGACGGATTGCATCATAAATACCGGCGTGGGCGGTTCTCTTTCCGAAAGGCTTAACGTGGGAAGCATCGCCGTTGCGGAAAGTACCGTGCAGCACGATATGGACACTTCCCCCTTAGGGGATCCGAAGGGGCTTATAAGCGGCATAAATATCATAAATATTCCGGCGGACAGGGAGCTTTTGGAAAAAACGGAGGCCGCCGTAAAGCGGCTGGGCATAAATACTCTCACGGGAGTTATTGCCTCCGGAGATCGTTTCGTCGCCGGAGCAAAAGAAAAGAAGCGCATAAAGGATGAATTCGGCGCAATCGCCTGCGAGATGGAGGGGGCGGCAATCGGTCACGTGTGCTATGTAAACAATGTACCCTTCGCCGTGATACGCTCCATATCCGACAATGCCAACGGGGACGCGGCGGCGGATTATCCCGCCTTCAGAATTGAAGCGGCGGAAAAATCCAAGGCTGTTGTGGCGCGGCTTTTAAAAAGCCTGTAATTTGTGATTTCCCGCGTGCGCTTTGGCGGCCTTTGGGCAACAGCCCAAAGCGAAACAGTGTAGCGCGTTGCTGCGCGGCGCGGGGGACATCCGCGCGTAGGTTATTTCAGCTTTTTATCCGAACAAATTTTTTGCTTGCGCCTATTGTTCACGTTTAAATTAATAAAAATTTACAAATTTTACAAAAACTCTTGCAAAAGTATAAAAAAAGGTGTAAAATAAAAATGGCCTTGCGGTAATTGACCGTTCGGTCTAAATTATTTAAAACTTAGGAGGAGTTTCAAATGGAAAAACTGTTTAAGCTCAAAGAACACGGCACCAACGTGAAAACGGAGATTATCGCCGGTATCACCACCTTCCTTGCGATGGTGTACATACTCGCGGTAAACCCCAACTATCTTTCCGCCGCGGGAATGGACAAGGCGGCTGTATTTACGGCTACGGCCTTATCGGCGGCTATAGCGACCCTGTGCATGGCGTTCTTTGCCAATTACCCCGTGGCTCTTGCTTCGGGCATGGGTCTGAACGCGTTCTTCGCGTTTACCGTATGCGGTCAGATGGGTTACAGCTATAAGGTTGCCCTTACCGCTGTTTTCGTTGAAGGTATTATTTTCATCCTGCTCTCCCTGTTCAAGTTCAGAGAGGCGCTTGTAAACCAGATTCCCACAAACCTTAAGCTCGGTATTACGGCAGGTATAGGTTTGTTCATTACGATTATAGCCCTTATCGGCTCGGGAGTTGTGGCGTCGGATCCTTCCACAACCGTTACTGTCGGTGATTTTGCGGCTCCCGAATTTGTGCTTTCCATTTTGGGTCTTATTATAATAGGAATACTCCACCACTATAAGGTTCCGGGCGATATTATTCTCGGTATTTTGGCAACGTGGGTGCTTGGCATGATCGCCGAGAAGATAGGCTGGTATGTTGTCGATCCCGAAGCCGGCAAATATTCTCTTTTCCCCGATTTCTCCAACGGAATCAACCTTGCGGCTCCGGCAATGTTCCAGTTTGATTTTGCTTTTGTGAAGGACAACATAGCCTCGTTCCTGTTTATTGTGTTTACTTTCCTTTACACGGATATTTTCGACACAGCCGGAACCCTTATCGGCGTTGCCGAAAAAGGCAACCTTCTTGATAAGGACGGCAAGCTTCCCAAGGCCGGCGGCGCGTTGATGGCCGACGCGGTTGGTACCGTTGTAGGCGCTTGCATGGGTACTTCCACGGTTACAAGCTATGTTGAATCCAGCGCGGGCGTCGCGGCAGGCGGACGGACGGGTCTTACCTCCGTTACAACAGCCGTTCTCTTTATCGTGGCTCTTGTTCTTTCGCCGATATTCCTTGCAATTCCTACCTTTGCGACAACACCGGCTATGCTTTATGTGGGGCTTTTGATGCTCAGCTCAATTAAGAAGATGTCCTTCGACGGGGACATTGCCGACGTTATCGGCGGCTTCCTTGCCGTAGTTATCATGCCCTTTACATACTCCATCGCTACAGGTATCATGTTCGGCATGATCGCGTGGGTTGTTCTTAAGATATTCACAGGCAAATTCAAGGATATCAGCCCCGTAATGTGGATTTCCGTCGCGCTGTTTGCCCTGTATATCGCCACAAAGGTAATGTAAATAATTTCCGAGAAAGGTGTTAATTAAGGCATGAAAACATCTTATGAAATGACTATTGCGGGAATTAAGCGCAGTCTCCCGCTGTTCCCCATAAGCGACGAGCTTCAGATTGCGGCCTTTATCATGTTCGGCGACGTTGAAATTACTGTCGCGGCGGCTAAGGCTCTCCTTGAAATAGCTCCCGAACACGACATTATGATGACGGCGGAGTGCAAGAGTATACCGCTTGTATATGAAATGGCTCGGCAGGAAAAGGCGGACAATTATATTATTGCCCGTAAAGGGCCGAAGCTTTACATGAGAGATGTGCTTAAAACTCCCGTTCACTCCATAACCACCGCCAATGAGCAGATACTCTGTATAGGCGCGGACGACGTTGAAGCCATAAAGGGGAAAAGGGTGCTTATTGTGGACGATGTTATAAGCACCGGCGAATCTTTGGCGGCCATGGAGGAGCTTATCGGCAAGGCCGGCGGAAACATTGTGGGCAAAATGGCTGTTCTGGCCGAGGGCGACGCGAAGGACAGAACGGACATTACCGTTTTGGCGCCGCTGCCGCTGTTTGATAAAAACGGCGAACCAATCATAAATAAATAATTTTTCGGGACTGTACCGAACGATATATTTGGTTTACGGTTTTTAGAGGTAATAATAATCAACATTTTTAACGGGGACGCAAATTTATGAATTTGCGCCCCGTTTGTATTGCTGCGGTAAGGCGTTTTGCTGTTTTACATAAGGGGGTTGACAAAAAGGGGATTGACAAAATTTTTAGACTGATGTATAATGATTTTATAAAAACCGATGAAAAGGTTTTTAAACGATAAAATAACAAAATGGAGGTTAACGAAAATGAAAAAAACAATCATGGCTTTTATAATCGGGCTTGCGTTGTCCGCCATGCCTGTCTTGGCGGCGGAAAACCTATCCGTGACAGTGCCGAGGTTTAAAATCACAATCAACAATGTGGAAATTGAAAACGAAAAAAGCGAGTATCCGTTCATAACTTATAATGACGTCACCTACGCGCCAATGACGTATAAGCTTTGCCGTTTAATGGGGCTGAAAACGGAGTTCGCCGCCACGCAAAGCGGAAGGTACGCCTTTTATGTTGGCAATTGCGAGGAATATTCCGACGCTTATATCTCCGAGGACGGCACAGCCGCAAACGGGGAAGGGTACTATACAGCCGAAATTCCCGAATACGCGGTATATATCAACGATACGACAAGGGAAACGGATTATTCCGATATGGAATATCCGATAATTAATTTTAGGGGAGTAACCTATATTCCCCTTACGTGGGGCTTTATCAATGATGAATTCGACTGGAAATATTCATTCGACAGCGAAAACGGCCTTGTTATTGACACTCGGGATTCCTCCAAGCCGGAGCTTGACTCGTCAAGTATATACGCGGATACTTCGTCCGCGGGATACACCTTATATGTGGAAGGAGACGACGGTTACGCGGGATATCCTTCTTCCACCTACGGCGGTCAATATAAGTTTGTTTGGGCCGAGAAGGGGCATGAAGAGACGACGTTCAGCCTTGAAAAGGAGCTTTCGGAGTTAAATATTACATATTTTGCCGAACAAATCGACGATAACGGGCTTGTTACCTTCATAAATCCGTCTCTTAAGGGGAATATACTTACAATCGCCTGCATATCCGGCGGCGGTGACGGAAAATCAAATGAAAATATGGCCTTAAAAATTGATATGTCCCAAGGGAAAATCATCAGCGCGGAAAAAGCGGTCTTTCTTCCCGATAACAGCAAAAGATATTCCTATTCTTTCGCTCAAGACGAAATATTGCGCTCCGATTTCTGCGTCATCCCCACAACGGGAACCACATCAATTATTGTGGAAATAGTGGGAGATACTCAGCAGGAGCATGAGCTTACCTTTAAGCTTGTGAACGCAAGCAGTTTGGAGGAGGTTAATAGCACGGATTTTATTATTGACGACGGTAGCGTTGAGCTTTTCATTCCATACTACGACGCGGGCATTAAATCAAGTGAAATGTACTATATTGTTTTGGAAGCTAAGGGTAAAACCGAAGCGTCCGGCCAAGTATATGTTCACGGCGCGCAATAAGCGTAAGCGGCCGTTACGAAAGGGGTATTGGTAGGGGGAAGCCAAGCGGCTTTCCCCTTAAATTTTGCTGATTTTTTATGTAAACAAAGGGGGAACCGTTTCGGTTCCCCCTCGATTTTTTAATAGTACTGGTAGCTTCTTATATATTCACATTCAAGACCCGTGTTCCACACGGTGGTGCTGTCCGGTTCGCTTTCCCACGCGCCTATGCCGGTATTTAGAATGAGATACATATTTTTTTGATAGCTGGTATCGGGAGCCTTGAAATACGCGCTTCCGTTTACATACATTGTCATATAGTTATAGCCCCAGTCTATGGCGAAGGTATGGTACTGGGTGCGGAGATTGCCTACCGCGCTGCTGGTCTGCCATCCGGCGCCCTCGGTTCCGCCGTGGGTGGCGGTGTACCATGTTGAAGTACCCTTGCTGGACAGATATTCAAACATATCCGTTTCTGGAGGCCAGCTGTCGCGGCCGTTAAGCCAGAAGGCCGTCCAGTAGCCGCGAGGGCTGTTGGGCTGTTTGAAGCTGCCTTCAATATAGCTGCCCTTGTTGTAAACCTTACTGTTTATGCTGATAACGCCCGTCCACGCCACGTAACGTTTCCAAGTTCCGCCGTTGATGGAGTCGCTGTAGCCCGTCTGTCCGGATGAGTTCTTAATCCACTCGTTGTCGCCTCTCTTTGTCGCCTTAAGAAGCACTCTTCCGCCGCTTACAACAACGTTGCTGTCGCGGTGAACCGCGCTGTGGTTGTGATAGTTTGCGTACCAGGGATAGCCCTTGTACCACTGACTGCTGAGCGTGCTGCCGTTAAAGGAGTCGGAAACGTAGCTGTTGGCTTCGTTTCTCAAATGGAAGGTGCAGGCCTTTCTAATTCCGCTTCCGGTGTTATCGGTTATTTCGGCAACCGTTATTATGCTTCCGTTAAGACGAAGGTAAAGCTTAGGATTGCGGTAAAGCTGATAGGAGAAGGCCGTGCTTCCCGCGCCGCAAATGTTGTTGACCTTGTTAAAGGTGGCGTCTCGGCGGAATTGATCGGTGTCGGAATACTTCTGCACGCTTACGTTCCAGCTTGTATCGGCAACCACAAAATATCCCGGCTTATCCATAAGCTCGAAGGAGACGCTTTCGGGGTCGGCGAGGCCGCGTCGTTCCACAATTCTTGTGTAGTAGGGGTTCTGATTGCTTGATACGCCCAGAGCCGAACCGGCGGCGTTGGCGTGTACCACGTAATAGCCGTTGCCGGCGTATTCGTTTTCAAGGCGGATAACGCCGTTTACGGCCGCCAAGGAATTTTTGGAGACGCCTGTGTCTATAACTTCAATATTGTCAATATAGATATTTCCGCTGGTTCCCGCGCCGGTGTTGATTATAAGGGTGTTTATGGGTTTATTTACCCAATCCGCGCCGTCGCCGGTAGGTATCGTAACAGTACGGCTTGAAACGAGCGAGCCGTCGGTAACCTTTACCGTCATATTGCCGAGGTTGGGATTTACGCTGATTTCAAAGCTCCAAACCTTATCCGTGCCGAGACGGTTGCTGCCGGTGCCGACAAGAGCGGAATAGCTGCCCTTATTGTACCATATGGAGCTGTTCATGTTAAATTGCATACCGTCTGTCTGGGGGCTGAATCGGGCTTGAAGGGCGAGAGGATTGGTCGTATCGTCGCCGCCCTCGTTGTGGCCCCGTCCCAAAGCGAAGCCGCCGTATTCTCCCGATATGGGAGCGTACATATCGAACTTAAGCTTTGTTATATTTGTTTTGGAAAATTCGGGAAGGTCAATATAGGCGAACACGCCGCCCGCGCCCTTTGTGCTGTCGCCGTCGCGGCTTACGAGGTCGTAAAGGTGGAGGGCGTTGCCTCCCATGAGGGATCTCTCAATGTTTACATCCAGCATTGTTCCGTAGGAGGAGGTGTAGCTTTGATTGGTTTCCTTTATAAGAGCCGAGGATATTCCGTCAATTTCGTCGCGAATCTTTTCCCCGGCGGTAAAGCCGGAAAAGTCCTCGCTGAACATTACGGTTCCTTCTGTTACGTCGGAATCGGGTACGGCGGTGACGGAGAAATCGTCGATGTACATTTCGCACTTTCCGCCCGCGCCGGAGTTAAACATAATGGTATTTACGCTGCTGTTGCTCCATGTCTGAGTTATGGTGCGCTCATTGTTAAACAGGCCGTACCGAACTATGGAGGATTCCGTTCTGCTTCCGTCGGAAACGGTCACTATAACCGTATTGGAGCTTTCGTCAACGTCAAGAGCCACATCCCACAGGCAGTTGGAGCTGAAGGCTGTGCCGGAGCCGAGAAGGGAGGTTTGGCTGCCCTCGTTATAGGTTATGGAGCGCATATAATTGAAGCTCATCTTGTTTTTGCCGGAGGGCGAAAGCCTGAGCTGGAACGCCACAGGGTGGGAGGTATCGGCGCCGCCCTTGACGGTTCCGCCGCTGAGGGTAAGCCCGGCCCACTGGGCGTTATAGGTGTTGTCTTCAATGGTGTTGGGAACGAACCACTTGAATCGAATTTTATAATGCTCCGACGGAATTTCCAGCTTATGGAAAACTCCTATGCTTCCCGCGCCGGTGGTTTCGTCGCCGTCGCGATCGACATTATCGTATATGTGTAGGGCTGTGTTGCCTTCGCTCATGCCCATTGCCGCCGGGGAAAGAGCGAAGTCGGCGAAAAGGTCGGTTCCCTTGGAGGGAGTATAGTCGGTATAGGTCATTTCATTGAGAGCCGCGCTGCCCCAGCCGGATTCCGAGCCGTCGGCGCTGTCGCCAACAACCTCGCCGTTTAAGCCCTCAAAATCCGTATATTCGCCTACGGTAACGCCGGAAAGGTCGTTCATGGGGCCGTAGGCTTCAAAGGCGGTTACGCTAAACCAGTCGCCACTGTCCTCAACGAGGCCTTCATCGGTTATTTTATTGGCTTTCCAGCCGTAGCCCCTTATGCGGACATAGGCCGCCGTTTCGGGAGAAAAGCTGAAATATTCAACGGAATTTGTCCGACCGGAGGAATAGCGGGGCGAGATGATTTCGTTCCACATTTCGCCGTCGTCGGATATATCCACCGCAAAGAGAGAGTAGCGGCTCTTTCCGTTGTAGAAAGCAAGACCGATTGTATGCAGGTCGTATACTCCGCCCAAATCTATTACCGCCCACTGGGGGTCGCGGTTATTGTAATCCGCTTGGGCGGACCAGCGGGTAGAAAGATCGCGGGTGAGTATATTTACGGCCTCGTTACCGGATTGCTGGGCGGAGGCGGTGATATATCTTTCAAGGGTGGGGATAAGAATACAATCGCCGGTATCGGGCTTCTTGTTTTCCCCATTGGGGTTTCTGGAATCCACTTTGGGAATATAAGGCGTAAGACCGGTAATATCGTTCCAAAGCATAACGCCGGCGTATCCGGTATCTATAGATACATTTTTAACGGAGGTTACGGCTCTTTCGGAATTGGCGGGAACGGTTATTTCTTCGCTTTCCACGCTTTGAAGCTTGCCTTCGTCATCGTATTTCGCCGCAATAACGGTAACCTTTTTATCCGCCGAGGTGCCGTTAAAAATGTCGGCAACGCAGTGGGCATAGGCGGAAAGATTGGCGTCCATCGCATTTTCCACCGAAGCGGACATGGTAAACACCGGTGAATAGGAGCATAGCAAATACGCGTTAAGGCCGTCCTTATCCATAACAATGCTGTCGGTAAGCTTTGTTATATCGCTATTTTCCGCGTCAAGCCCCGTTACGGTATAGGCTCCGTCAAGTATCGTGAAATCGTCCTCGGAGAGGGTGAATGTGTCGCCAAAGGGGATGTTGACGGGAGCGGTGTAAATTTCCTCCCCTTCATACATATAATGAAGCGTCATATCGCCGCCCCGTCCCAAAACGGGAGCAAGGCGAGGCTCCAAAATATAAGTCAGGCAGTCGGGGAGAACCAGCGTCATGCTCTTTTCGGAGGCGGGAGTCGTTAAGAACACCTCTACGGTGTCTCCCTTGTTAAAAGTGGAAAGATATTCGGTAAATTCACGGGAATCCATGTCCAGAACATCTTCGTATTTATTGCCGGTTTTTATTACAATGCCGCCGATGTATTCCGGAATATTCTCGTTTTCGGCGAGAGTAAAGGTAAGGCGGTAATCCGTTTCCGGCTCAACGTCAAATTCGTTGTAAAGCTGGCCGAAGGCGTCGCCGTAGTAGGCTTCATGCACGGTTATTACGGCTTCCGCCGAAACGGAGTCGGAATGTTCTATATCGCCGTAAAGGGTAAATTCCCCCTTCGTTCCGTAAGAGCGGAAGTCGGTTTCGTCCCAGCGCCAGACAACGTTTTCCGTTACGGGAGTGCCGTTGTCGAGATACGCCGCTACGGTTGAGGGCAGGGAGGGCTTGACTCCCCGATAGGTTTCGGCTTCCACAGCGTCGGCGGAGATTATTTCCCTGCGGACGTATTTTATCAAAATTTCATTCCCGTCCTCGTTAAGAGAATCCAAATGAAGGTCCGGGTCTTTTTCGTCATCCGCCGGAGGATTGGGAGAGGTCAGAAAGTCGTAATAGTATATCCCTTCGGGGTCGGCTTCGGGGTAGTATATGGGGTTGGGGATTGCGCTTTGGTATTCGTAAGGGTGATTTAGCTTTCCCTTTAGGCTGATAGGCTCGGCAATATCCACGGTTTTGCCGCCTATTTCAGCCACGCTGCGCACCGTTACGGGGGCGTCGGGAATGTAGTTCGTTGTGCGAAGCACGGGAGCCGATTCTTCGCCGCTTTCCTTGGAGGCGGCTATCGTAGCGCAGGTATTTGCCTCAATGTAGAAGGAAAGGTTTTCGTCGTCTCTGTGGTTACGGACAAAGTCGGTAACGTCAAGCTCAATCCAGCTTGCGCTGAAGGAGGATTGCTTAACGGAAAGGGAGGAGATGTACTCGGCTCCCAGCATATCGCTTTCGGAGCCGTTCCACGTCAGGGAGGTTTCGTCCCAGCTGTCGTTTTCGGGAGCTATGCCGTAAACGCTGTACGTTACGGTGGCGTTGTTAGCTATGCTTGTAACGTAAAGACGGATTTTGGAGCTTACTATTGAATCAATTTCCGCCTGACGCTCGGGGTCATAGTAGCTTTCCCCGAAGTCGCCGCCGTTAAAGCGGAGGAAGGCTTTCCTGTTTGTGTTAGCCGCGCCGGCTCCCTCCGCCAAGCTGATTCTAAGCTCCTCGGTGTTATGAGGCGTATTTGGCTCATCAAACTGAGTATAGGCGTCGGCTATGACGGTACGGTCGTTTATGTCCCCTTCCTCCACCAAAACAGTAAGCTGTACGGGCATACCGCTTAAGGTAAGGGAGCCGTACACAATAAAGGAGCCTACCGAGGCGTAGCTTTCGGAAGCGATTTCGTCCCAAAGAACATCCATAGAATGGGAGGAGCCGTCGCTCAAATCCACCACTAAAGACGAAGGAAGCGAAGGCGCGCTGCCGGGAGCGGTGGACACAGTGGGAACTCTCACTCCCGTTATTCCAAGCACCGTTACCCTCGCGCTGACGGGGTCTGATTCAATGCCTATAAGAGTTCCCATAACGGTAAATTCTCCGCCGGAGCTGTAGCTTTCCTCGGATATTTCCGACCAAGCAACGGGATAGACTTCGCTGCTGCCATCGTTAAACATCACCGTGATTTTTTCCGGAAGAAGGGGCTTTTCGTACTGGGCGGTTGTCGCGTTTATTTCCTCGAAGCCGGTTATGGCTTTGTTTTCATAAATAAGATATATATCGCTTTCCCCGCTCGGAACCGTAAAGGGGAAGGGGTTTACGGCGGCGGTTTTTTCCGAGGAAAAATAATATCCGCCGTCAATCGACATCGGGTAGTCTTCGGGGGTGAAAAGCTGACCTTGGGGCAGAGTAAAGGTCTTTGCCGCCGCGATGTCGTTCTTTTGAGCGTCGGTATAGTGGAGGGTGAGGCGAGAGTTTTCGCGGCTTATGTATTCCACATAGGGGCAGGAAAATTCGTTCGCGCAGTTGGAAGAATAGAAGTATTCTATGGCCGTATCGCAGGAAAGGACAAAGGAGTATATGCCGTCCTGACTTTGATTGGCGTTCACGTAATCCGTAAGGTCGATTTTGAAGAAGCTGAGCGGCATATTTACATCGTCGTCCACAACGGTAAAGGACGCGGCGGCCTCTCCCGAAGCCTTGGGAGCGTTGCTCAAAACGAGGTCGCCCTCGCTCCAGTCGTTTGAAACGGGAGCGAGAGAAACGGTGTTATCGGCATTGTCGACGCTTTTACCTCTCAAAACAAGGGTAACCCTGTCGTAATGGACGGCGGCGCTTTCATCGGGGAGCTTAAATTTGATATAGGAATTTCGTTCGGCTCCGGCGGGATTATTGCCGCTTACGGAAGCCACGCACAGGGAATCCTCGCTTCCGTGGGGATTGTCTCTTTCCCCGTCTTTATCAAAGGTAAAGGAATCCTCCATAAGGTAGGTTCGCCCCCACCGAGAGGAGGAAAGCTGACCGTCCGTTTCTATTTCCAGCGCAGGCCGCGCGGAAGAAACGCCGTATTCCTTGGAATAAAAATCCAGACCGGCGGCGGGACACATTACGCGGAAGGAATATGTCTCCTTGGGATTGGTACGGATGTAGTTTGTTAAATCTATTTCAATGACGGAGCCTACAGCCGTATTATTTGAAATAAGGCTGCTGACGCCGGCGGTATTTTTAACCTCGGGAGCGTTGCTTCGGGTGAGAGTATCCTCGCTCCAGCCGTCGCCGCAGTCAAAGGCTATGAGGCTTACGCCGGTGACCTTGTCGGAATTTTTAAGAGCGCAGGCCGAAGTAAGCTTCAGCACGGCGGAGGATATGGAATTAACATCCATGCCGTCAAGGTCGAATTTAAGCATTATGTCTCTGGAATATTTAAGTTCGTTTCCTTCGATGCCGGTATAGCCGGGGTCGGCGGGCAGAGGATTGTCGGGGTGGTAGCCGATTTCCAGAGTTGTTTTGCCGCCGTAGACTTCGTTTTCGCTTCCGCTTTGAAAGCTGACGAAGCTGTCGTCCGTCGGCAGCAGACGCAGAGTGTCCTTCGCCGCAACGGCCGCAGGCAAAGCCGGTGTAAACGCCGTAACGGAAAGAACCAGCGCGGCGGATAAAAGCAGCGCCAAAAGCTTTTTGAATTTCATGTTCATCCCTCCAAGGTTGTACTATATAATAATTATAGCATAACAAGGGGAAAATGGCAAGGATTATTTTCTGCTTTCGCCGAAATAATCTTTATCGAAACCTTTGAAGATGTCCGGCGTAAGCCGCCGCAAAATTTACACATAACAAACGTATAAATTTTGCGGTATTTTATAAAAAACCACTTGCAATCGGCGCGAAACTTGTGTATAATGTTATTAAACAATAAAAACGGGAGGATGGCAGTATGAAGCTCGCGGAAATAAAAGAAATCTTAAACGCAAAGGTGTTTACGGGGGAGGATAGTCTTGAAAGGGAAGTGTTCTCGGCCTGCGGAAGCGACCTTATGAGCGATGTTCTGGCTTTTGTCAAGGATCAGGCTCTTTTGCTGACGGGTCTTGTGAACGGTCAGGTGATACGTACAGCCGAAATGATGGACATCCATGCGGTGATTTTCATAAGAGGCAAGGAGCCTTCTCAGGATATAATCAACCTCGCCGAAAGTCGTGATATAGTTATAATGGCCACGGAAATGCCCATGTATCCCGCCTGCGGAAAGCTTTATTCCGCCGGTCTTATAGGGGAAGGCGTGCGGAAATGAGCGAGGCTTTGATGAAGCTCCATTACAATGTGGACGGAACGGATTTCACCGTGGCGGGGGAGGCCAGCGGCGCCGTAAAAAAGGTGCTTAAGCAGCTTGGCATCAGCTCGGAGGTTATCCGTAAGGTTGCCATTGCGATGTACGAGTGTGAAATAAATATGGTTATTCACGCCAACGGCGGAGTTATAGACGTGGAAATATCCCCAGATAAAATAAGGATGATACATAAGGACGTGGGTCCGGGTATACCCGACGTGGAAAAGGCCATGCAGGCCGGGTTTTCCACCGCCAGCCAAGAGGTCAGGGAGCTTGGCTTCGGCGCGGGAATGGGGCTTCCGAATATGAAAAAATATACGGACGAAATGAAAATTACATCCGAAGTGGGTAAAGGCACCACTGTGGATATGACGGTCTATATCAATTAAAAATCAAAAAAGAGAAATTCTGTTAATTCGGAGGGCAGCGTTAAAATGGGAGAAGTTGAAAAAAGACGTCACAGCGTAACGCTGGACCGGAATATGTGCAAGGGATGCACTACCTGTATACGCTTTTGCCCAACTCAGGCAATACGCGTCCAAAACGGAAAGGCCAAAATAATCGACGAAAGGTGCATAGACTGCGGCGAATGTATACGCCGCTGCCAGTACCACGCGAAAAAAGCGATTACCGACAGCTTTGAGATGCTTAAAAGCTTTAAATATAAAATCGCTCTTCCGGCGCCGGCCTTTTGCGGTCAGTTTTCCAAGGCCGACGATTTCAATATTGTGCTTACGGGGCTTAAAAAGCTCGGCTTTGACCACGTTTTCGAGGTAGCGCGGGGAGCCGAGGTGGTAACGGAAAAAATGAAGGAGCTTATAGCCGCGGGGGACGCGAAGCTTCCCGTTATATCCTCCGCCTGTCCGGCGGTGGTAAGGCTTGTAGCCGTAAAATATCACGAACTTATGGATCATGTCGCCCCTCTTACTTCGCCTATGGAGGCCGCGGCGGAAATGGCAAGGCGCGAGGCTATGGAAAAAACAGGTCTGCCGGACGAGGATATAGGCGTTTTCTTCATAACGCCCTGCCCCGCGAAGGTTACGGCAATAAAATGGCCCATAGCCCTGCAACGCTCCAACATAGACGGAGCTATATCCATCAAGGACGTATATATGCGCCTTGCTCACAGCATAGATAAGCTTACGGAGGTTGAAAATCTCTGCGTCGCCGGAATTAACGGCGTCCGCTGGGCAAACCACGGCGGCGAGGCGGAGGCCTTGGGACGCGAAAAATATATAGCCGTGGACGGCATCGCCAATGTGATTGAGGTGTTAGATCAGCTTGAGGACGAAAAAATCAACGATGTGGAATTTATTGAGGCTCTTGCCTGTACGGGAGGCTGCGTGGGCGGATGTCTCACCGTTGAGAATAATTTTGTCGCCAATTCCCGCATAAGGCGAATTTCCCAAAGGCTGGAGGACAAAAAGGGAGTGGCGGACGACGCGCTGCATCTTTATTGGAACAAGAAAATTGAGTATAAGCCGTTTACTCCTCTTGACGAAAATTTGAGCATAGCCATGCAGAAGGCAATGCGGATGAATGAGATTTATCAGGGACTTCCCCAGCTTGACTGCGGCTCCTGCGGCGCGCCGTCGTGCTACGCGCTGGCCGAGGATATAGTACGGGGCAAGGCCAATGAGACGGACTGCATTTTCAAGCTGAGAAGCAGAGTAAGCGAGCTGGCAAAGGAAATGGCGGAGTTGGAAAGCAAGCTCCCGCCTTCAATGAATAATTAGAACGCAAAATCAATAAACGCAAAATCAATAAAAAGGAGGCGAAGCCTTAATGACTGTCAAAGAAATTGCCGAAAAGCTTAACCTCACCCTTAAATGCGGCGAGGAAGGAACGGATCGAGAGGTCAGCGGCGGATACACCGGGGATTTGCTAAGCCTTGTAATGGGAAAGGCCAAAAGCGGAAACGTCTGGGTTACGATTCAGACCAACATAAATATTGTCGCCGTGGCAAGTCTTACGGACGCGGCTATGATTATACTCGCCGAGGGGCTTTCCCCCGACGCGAACACCGCCAAAAGGGCCGATATGGAGGGGATTCCCATTTACAGCAGCGAGAGTACCTCCTTTGAAATAGTGTGCGCGCTTAAGGATATGGTGTGATATGGGCAGGTTTTCCTATGATTTGCATATGCATTCCTGCCTTTCTCCCTGCGGTGATGAGGATATGACCCCTCACAGCATCGCCGCGATGGCTATGCTGAACGGCTTGGACATTATAGCTCTTTCGGATCACAACACGGCTCGCAATGTTCCGGCGGTGATAGAGGCCGCCAAGGAGTGGAACCTTACGGTAGTTCCGGGCGTTGAGGCGGAAAGCGCGGAGGAGGTGCATTTGCTGTGTCTTTTTCCCGACGCGGAGGCGGCGTTGAGCATGGGGGAGATATTGGAAGCCCATCTTCCGCCCATAAATAACCGCCCCGAAATTTTCGGGGAGCAGATTATAATGGACAGCCGTGATAACCGAATCGGCTCCATAGAAAAGCTGCTTATCAACGCCACCGACCTTCCCATTGAAAAAATAAAGGAGCTGACACTGGAGCGGGGAGGAGTCTGTATTCCGGCTCATATCGACCGGGCCAGCAACAGTATTCTTTCAAATTTGGGCTTTATCCCCAAGGAGCTGAATTTTTCCGCGGTCGAGCTTTCGAAGCGGGCTCCCGTGGAAATGAAGGAGGCGGAGGGCTATAAGGTCATACATAACAGCGACGCTCACTACCTTACGGATATTTCAGAGGCCGTGTGGAAGCTGAATCTGAATGAAAAAACCCCGAAGGCCGTGATAAAGGCTCTGCTGAAGGGAATTTAAAGCCGATAAAATTCATCTTACGGCGTTTTTTATGGCGTTTTTTGCAATAATTTAAAATGTTAGTATAGACAAACTCAATAAAATCTGTTATAATTGGTATGTTGAGTTGTCGCGATTTTTAATTTTCGCTGTATTTCTGCGGTTTCTGGCTGCGGGTAATATATTTTTGCTTTTATTTAAAATAAGGAGGTAATAAAATGAGCACAAAATCCACGGTACCGTTTAAGGGTACTCCCGAGCAGGAAGCTCAGCTCATGGAAGTCATCAAAAAGCATAGGGACACCAAAGGCGCACTTATTTCGGTGCTGCACGAGGCTCAGGATATTTACGGATATCTGCCTATCGAGGTTCAGTCCATTATCGCAAAAGAGCTGAAGCTCACTCTTGCCGAGGTTTACGGCGTTGTAACCTTTTACACGCAGTTTTCTCTCAATCCCAAGGGCGAATACAAAATTTCCGTATGTCTCGGAACCGCGTGCTATGTTAAGGGCAGCGGCGACATCATCAATAAGGTGCAGGAAATTCTCGGCATTAATGTTGACAACTGTACTCCCGACGGAAAGTATTCCCTTTCGGCGACGCGCTGCATAGGCGCCTGCGGCCTTGCTCCCGTTATGACCGTGAACGACGATGTATACGGTCGTCTCGTTGTTGACGATGTTGCCGGTATTTTGGCAAAGTATTAATATGCAGGAAATAAGCCTAAATATATTGGACATAGTTCAAAATTCGGTTCGTGCCGGGGCGAAAAACATTGACGTGACGGTTTATGAAAGTCCGGCGGAGGATGTTTTGTGGTTTTCGGTTAAAGACGACGGCTGCGGAATGGACAAGGATATGGTTGAAAGGGTTATGGATCCCTTCGTCACCACCCGCACCACCAGAAAGGTGGGAATGGGGATATCGCTTTTAAGAAGCGCGGCTCAGGCCGCCGGCGGAGACGTGGAGCTTGCAAGCGAGGTCGGGAAGGGTACGTTTATAAAGGCCGTTTTTTCCTACGGACACATTGACCGCCAGCCCTTGGGGGATATGGCGGACACTATGACCGCCCTGATAACCATGAACGAAACCATAGATTTTACTTATACCCACAGCTTTGAGGCGAAAAGCTTTGAGCTGAATACACGGGAGGTAAAGGCAATTCTCGGCGAGGCGCCGCTGAGCGATCCCATAATCGCGGCATGGCTGAGAGAATATATCGGTGAAGGAATTTCAAATATTTACGGAGGTGCTGAATAAATGAAAAGTTTAGCGGAGCTTCAGGCATTGAAGCAGAAGGCTATCGAAAACGTTAATCTCAGAAAGGAAAGAGAAGACGGCGTAAGAATCGTTGTGGGAATGGCAACCTGCGGCATAGCTGCCGGCGCCCGTCCCGTTATGACGGCTTTCCTTGAAGAAATCGCGAAGAGAAATCTCAACAATGTTGTTGTTGAACAGACGGGCTGTATAGGTCTTTGCCGCCTTGAACCCATTGTGGAGGTTTTTACTCCCGGGCAGGATAAGGTAACATATATAAAGATGACCCCCGAAAAGGTTGCAAGAGTTGTTTCCGAGCATGTGGTGAACGGACAGCCTGTGTCCGAATACACCATCGGTTCGGCAGGAATGTAAGGGAGGGCTGTTAAATGGAGCTGGTTAGATCTCATGTGCTTATATGCGGAGGTACGGGCTGTACATCGTCCGGCAGCGAAGCTCTCAGAAATGAGTTTGAAGCTAAGCTGGAGGAAAACGGGCTTTCCAAAGAGGTCAAGATAATAAAGACGGGCTGCTTCGGTCTGTGCGCTTTGGGCCCGATTGTGGTTGTTTACCCCGAGGGCGCTTTTTACAGCCGCGTCCAAAAGGAAGACGTTGAAGAAATTGTTAAGGAGCATCTGCTTAAGGGCAGAATCGTAAAAAGGCTCGTCTATGATGAAACTGTTCAGGACGACGGCATAAAGTCTCTTAACGATGTTAATTTCTATAAGAAGCAGCAGAGAGTCGCTTTGCGCAACTGCGGCGTTATAAATCCCGAAAATATTGAGGAATACATAGCTGTGGACGGCTATCAGGCTTTGGGCAAGGTGCTTACCGAAATGACTCCCGCCGAGGTTATCGACACAGTTAAGAAGTCCGGTCTTAGAGGCCGCGGCGGCGCCGGATTCCCCACGGGCGTCAAATGGGATTTCGCGGCCAAGAGCGTAAACGAGCAAAAGTATGTCTGCTGTAACGCCGACGAGGGCGACCCCGGCGCTTTCATGGACAGAAGCGTCCTTGAAGGCGACCCTCACAGCGTCCTTGAGGCTATGGCCATTGCCGGCTACGCAATCGGCGCAAATCAGGGCTACATCTACATCCGCGCGGAGTATCCCATTGCCGTTAAGCGCCTTCAGATAGCTATTGATCAGGCCAAGGAGTACGGTCTTTTGGGTAAGGATATATTCGGCACGGGCTTTGATTTCGATGTTGAGATACGTCTGGGCGCCGGCGCGTTCGTATGCGGCGAGGAAACCGCGCTTATGACAAGTATTGAGAGCCATCGCGGCGAGCCTCGTCCCCGTCCTCCGTTTCCGGCGGTTAAGGGACTTTGGGAAAAGCCCACTATCCTTAACAACGTTGAAACCTATGCGAATATTCCCGTTATTTTCAACAAGGGCGCCGATTGGTTCGCTTCCATCGGAACGGAAAAGAGCAAGGGTACAAAGGTGTTCGCTCTGGGCGGAAAAATTAACAATACCGGCCTTGTGGAAATTCCTATGGGTACAACGCTGCGTGAAATCGTTGAGGAAATCGGCGGCGGCGTTCCCAACGGCAAGAAGTTTAAGGCGGCTCAGACAGGCGGCCCCAGCGGCGGATGTATTCCCGCTCAGCTTATAGATACGCCCATCGACTACGACTCCCTTATTTCCATCGGTTCAATGATGGGCAGCGGCGGACTTATCGTAATGGACGAGGACAACTGCATGGTTGACATTGCCAAGTTCTTCCTTGAATTCACCGTTGACGAGTCCTGCGGCAAATGCACCCCATGCCGTATAGGTACAAAGCGGCTTCTCGAAATTCTCACAAAGATTACAAAGGGCAACGGTACTCTTGAGGATATTGACCGTATGGAATCCCTTTGCTACTATATCAAGAACGCGTCTCTCTGCGGTCTTGGGCAGACGGCTCCCAACCCTGTGCTTTCCACGCTGCGTTATTTCCGTGACGAGTATGTCGCTCACGTTGTGGACAAGAGGTGTCCGGCCGGGGTATGTAAGGCTCTTATGAGATACGCCATCGACCCCGATAAGTGTCGAGGCTGTACGGCGTGCGCAAGAAAGTGTCCGGCCGAAGCTATCCACGGCGAGGTTAAAAAGGCTCACGTTATCGACACGGAAAAATGTATCAAGTGCGGCGCATGTATGGAAACCTGTAAGTTCGGCGCAATTGTTAAAAAATAAGAAAGGAGCTGCTTGAAATGGATATGGTTAATCTTAAAATCAACGGTCAGGATGTGACCGTTCCCGCCGGAACAACCGTTCTTGAGGCCGCGAGAACAGCCGGTATAGAAATTCCCACGCTCTGTTACCTTAAGGATGTGAGCAAGACAGGCTCGTGCAGAATGTGCCTTGTTGAAATCAAGGGCGGCCGCGCTCTCCAGGCAGCCTGTGTGTATCCCGTTGCCGAGGGCATAGAGGTAAACACAAACACGCCTATGGTTCGCGAAACAAGAAAGGCGGTTCTTGAGCTGATGCTCAGCAATCACGACCGCAAGTGCCTTACCTGTCCCCGCAACCGCAACTGTGAGCTTCAGGCTCTTTCCGAAGAACTGGGCGTTACGGATATTCCCTACGAGGGCGTCCGCAGCGAATATTCCATAGATGATATTTCTCCCTCTATTGTCCGCGACAACAATAAGTGCGTGCTTTGCCGCCGATGCGTAAATGTTTGCAAAAATGTTCAGACCGTTGGCGTTATTGACACTATGGACAGAGGCTTTAACACCAAGGTGGCCTGCGCGTTTGAGGTAAGCCTCGGAGAGGTGGACTGCGTAAACTGCGGCCA
The DNA here is from genome assembly GCA_964551215.1 of uncultured Oscillospiraceae bacterium. GTDB lineage: Bacteria > Bacillota > Clostridia > UMGS1883 > UMGS1883 > JAFLUQ01. The sequence goes on from CAZKBV010000005.1 coordinate 29,043, forward strand.
GTGTATAGCCGTTTGTCCCGTAGGCGCTCTTCGGGAAAAGGATTCAACAAAGGCTGTATGGGACGCTATCGCTTCCGATAAGCACGTTGTTGTTCAAACCGCTCCCGCGGTACGCGCGGCGCTCGGCGAGGAATTCGGCATTGTAGGCGAGTGCACCACCGGCAAGATGGCGGCCGCTTTGCGCCGTATGGGCTTTGATAAGGTGTTCGACACAGACTTCGGCGCTGACCTTACAATCATGGAGGAAGGCACAGAGCTTCTTCACAGAATACAAAACGGCGGAGTTCTTCCCATGATAACCTCGTGCAGCCCCGGCTGGGTAAAATTCTGCGAGCATAACTATCCCGAATTTCTTCCCAACCTCAGCTCCTGCAAATCTCCCCACGAAATGTTCGGCGCGGTTATAAAGAGCTATTACGCCAAGAAGGAAGGCATTAATCCCAAGGATATTTTCGTAGTTTCCGTTATGCCTTGCACTGCTAAGAAGTTCGAGGCCGGCAGAGAGGAGCTTGCGGCTTCCGGATATCAGGATGTTGACGCTGTTATTACCACCCGCGAGCTTGCCAAGATGATAAAGCAGAGCGGTATTCAGTATGACAAGCTTCCCGACGAGGTGTTCGACTCTCCCTTCGGTGACGAGGCTTCCGGCGCGGGAGTAATTTTCGGCGTAACCGGCGGTGTTATGGAAGCGGCATTGCGTACCGTCGCGGAAAAAATCAGCGGCAAGCCCTTGGAAAAGGTTGAGTTTGAGGCTGTCCGCGGGCTTGACGGGGTTAAGTTTGCCTCTGTTCCGGCCGGCGACAAGGTTATCCGCGCGGCCATAGCTCACGGTCTGGGCAACGCAAGGAAGCTTCTTGACAGCATCAAGGCCGGAGAAACAGAGGTTGACTTTATTGAGATAATGGCCTGCCCCGGCGGCTGCGTAACCGGCGGCGGACAGCCCATTGTTTCCTCCAGAGTCAAGATGGACGTAAATGTTTCCGAAATGAGAGCAAAGGCTATTTACAAGGAGGACGAAAGTCTCCTCGTCCGTAAGAGCCATGAAAATCCCTATATTCAGACTCTTTACAGCGAATATCTGGGCGAGCCGGGCGGTCATAAGGCTCACGAGCTTCTCCATACTCATTATATTGCGCGTCCCAAGTACGAGTGTTAAGCTAAATTGAGGGGCTGTAAAATTGCCAACCTATAAATTTACGATTAAATTTACCGATTTTAGTTCGGCGGCAAATTAAAAAGGCTTTATTTCAATTAGCGGCGGCGCAAATCATAAAAAAATTTATTTGAAAAGCAGGTTTCACCTTAGGCTGAAATTTCACCTTAGGCTGAAACCTGCTTTTAATGCTTTTAAAATAATTTTTTTGCGTATTTATTTACAGTGCGGCACGACTTTTCCGCAAGACAATGACTTTTGAACATCAATAACTCTTTGGTTGCGGCTCCCGCGCCAGAAAAGTCGGGTGTCTCTCAGTGCCTGTACGTATTTTCCGTCCACAAACACGTCGGTATATTTCATAATTTCAAGCGTCTTAACCTCCTCCCAAAGGTAACCGCTGTAAAGCCATACGGTTTTGTCGGGGAGAATACGGCGCAGCTTTTTCGCGAGGCGTGTTATCTCGCTTCTGTTTAAAGGGTGCAAAGGGTCGCCGCCGCTGAAGGTCACGCCGGAAATATACGGCCTTCGCAAAAGACCGAAAAGCTCCGTTTCGGCGGCTTCGTCAAAGGGAAGCCCGCCCCGCGTGTCCCATGTTACGGGATTTTGACAGCCCTCGCATCGGTGGGCGCAGCCCGCCGTCCACAAAACGACTCTCAGCCCGTCGCCGTTAAGCATATCGTCCTTTGTAATGTTGTGGTAGCGCATTTTTACATACTTCTCCTGTCACGGATTTCCGCCATTTTCGCATCGTTGAGACGGGTGTCTCCCTTGACTCTTGAATAGGAAAGGTAGCCGTTCATGCGATCGATTTTCGTAAGGCTCCGGCTTCCGCATTTGGGGCAAACGTCCATTGAAAGCTCCTCATGCCCGCAGTTGTCGCAGTAGGAGAGAGAAAGGTTCACGCCCTCGTAAAAGCCCATGTCCATCGCGCGGCGGATAAGAGTTTTAACCGCTTCGGTATTGTAGCTTATAGGGTATTTTACGTACTGGATTTTGCCGCCGTTGAACAGATCCCAAAACCGCCTCTCTCTGTCCTGCTTTTCGATGGGGGTTATGTCCTCGCTGACATGGCAGTGGAAGGAGTTGGAAACATACTCCCTGTCGGATACGTTTTTCACTATTCCGTATTTTTCCCTGAATTGCTTCACCTGAAGGCCGCAGAGATTTTCGGCGGGAGTGGCGTACACAGCGTAAAGATTCCCGTCCTCCTCTTTAAAGGCGGCAATTTTTTTGTTGATGTACTCCATAGCTTCAAGGGCGAAGGCTCCGTCCTCGGCAATGCTTTTTTGGTTGTGGAGCCTTTGAAGCTCGTTAAGAGCCGTAATTCCGAAGGAAGCCGTGGCGGATTTGAGCAGGGGCTTTATTTTGTCGTGAAAGCCCAAATGCCCTCCCAGAAAACCGCCCTCGCAGAAGGCAAGGGGATTGGTGGAGGCCTTCATTTCTCCCAAGTATTCGTACGTCCGCTGGTGTATCCGGCGTATCATTTCAAGGTAGAAATCCAAAACCTCGTAAAAGCCGCGGCTCTCCGCCTTTGCTTTGGCGTATATCATCGGCAGGTTAAGGCTTGCCGCGCCTATGTTGAAGCGGCCGGTAAATACGGGCTTATCGTTTTCGTCGGCGGGAGTCATGCCGCCCCTTTCAAACCATGGGGAAAGAAAAGCGCGGCAGCCCATGGGCGAAACCACACGGCCGTATTTTTTGTACATTTCCGGCACGTAACCCTCACCGGTAAGGCTGAGCCAGTCGGGGTACATGGTTTTTTTGCTACATTCGACACCGGCGTTGAAAATGTCCTCCAGCTCGCAGCCCGCGCCGTGAAGGTTTTTGTCGTAAAGAAAAACTATCTTCGGAAACAGTACGGGCTTTTTGCGGCCCGGGGCTCCCTGACCTTCCATATGCACCCGAAGCATTACCTTACTCGCGAGGCGGGCAAAACGGCTTCTTCCAAGACCGATGGTTACGGTTATAAAGGGGTAATCCCCCCGAGAGGAAGCCACAGTGTTGAACTTATATTCCCAGCCCTGAAAGCCCTGCTCAAATTCCCGCTCAACGTCCCTTTCGGCTTCGGATTTCGCTTTTTCCTCGGAAATTCCCAGAGAGACATATTTTTTCAGCCGCTTTTCGTATGTCATTTCGGCATATCCGGCAAGGAGCTTGTCCGCCTCCGGAACGGTAAAGCCGCCGTACTGCTGGCTTGCGGCGGAAAGAATTATGTCGCCCATTACGTCAAAGGCCGTGTCTAAGGATTTCGGCTCGTTGTAGCGGACATTTCCCATTTCGAAGCCCCCTTTAAGGACTTCCCCTATGTCGAAAAGACAGCAGTTCACACTATCCCTTCGGGCGGACATATCGTGAACATAAATGTATCCGTCGTTTACGGCTTCACGTTCGCTGTCGGTGAGAAAGTGTCTTTTGTAAAGCTCCCTGTTCACCTGATTATAAACGAGAGAGCGGCGGGTGGATATAAGGGCGGAGTCGTAGTTGGAATTTTCCTTGTCGCCGGAATACATAACCGAAAGGCTTTTTCTGTAGGCGACATTAAGTATCTCCTCAAGCTCACGGCTGAAATTTTCGTCTGTTTTCATTTTGATTCCTCCGTTTCCGATAAGTAAGAGCTTTAATTTAATATTACCACAGGGGCGGAGAAAAAGCAATACCGAAATTATTTTTCCTTCCAACGGAAGGATTTCCCCGTACAAAAATGCAAAAAATTTGTACAAAACATCATTTACATTGCTTTTTTCGCTGTTGTATAATAGAATCAGCAAGCGGCATAGATTGTGCTAACAATAAAAGTAATCGGGTAAAATTCCCGTTTACAATAAAGGCTTCGGCGTACCCTCAGCGCCGGAGCCGATTTTTTATACATCAAGCCAAAAAGCGGTACAGTCCATCTGCCGAGGGAAATTCCAAGGCTTAATATATTGCAAAACGGACTGCACCGGCTTAATTTTTTCGTTATTTTAAATTTTCCTGCACCTGACAACGGCTATTGCCACGGCGATAAGGGCTACGCCAACATCCGCGAAAACCGCAAGCCACATATTGGCGATGCCTAAGGCTCCGGAGACGAGTACGGCAAATTTAATCAAAAGCGCGAAGGCTATGTTGAAAACAGCGGTGTTATAAACCTTTTTCGCTATTCTGACGGCGAGGGCCACCTTCGAGGGGGAATCGTCCATAATCACGGCGTCGGCGGCTTCCATTGCCGCTTCGCGCCCCATGCCGCCCATAGCTATGCCAATATCCGCTCCGCTGAGAGCCGGACTGTCGTTGATGCCGTCGCCCACAAAGGCGGTAACTCCTTCGAGGGATTTTACAATATCCAGCTTTTGTGTCGGAAGCACCTGAGAGTAAACCTTGTCAACACCGAGAATTTCAGCCGTCGATCTTGCGGCGGAATCGCTGTCGCCGGTTATCATGACACATTCCACGTTCATTTTCTTAAGGGCGTCCACTGCGGCGGGGGCGTCGGCGCGGAGGGCGTCGGAAAGGTATATTGAACCCAAAGCTTTTCCGTCCGCGAGAATATGCACCGCCGTTCCCGGCAAGGAGCTTTCAATTCCCGTAAGGGCAGTGTTTCCGGCGGTTATCTTTTTACCGTCCACAACGGCGCTTACGCCGCCGGTCAGCTCGCAAAAATCCTTTACCTCGGCTTCGGCTCCGCCCAAGGCGGCAATTGCCGCTCCGATTGGATGCTCGGAATTTTTCTCGGCTCCGGCGGCGGCATTGATAAGCTCCTTTTCGGAGACTCCTTCGGCGGGTACAATGCTTGTTACCTCAAGCTCGCCCTTTGTCAGCGTCCCCGTTTTGTCAAAGGCGGCGGTGTTAAGCTTTGCGAGCTGCTCCAAATAGACGGAGCCTTTGAAAAGAATTCCGTTGCGGGAGGCAAGGCCTATTCCGGCAAAGTATGTGAGAGGTACGCTGAGAACCAAGGCGCATGGGCAGGACGCCACAAGGAATATAAGCCCGCGATGTACCCAACCGCTGAGATTTCCCAAAAAAATCGGCGGAACAAAGGCGAGAATCAAAGCGCATATCACCACAGCCGGAGTGTACACCGCCGCAAAACGGGAGATAAATTCCTCGCTGCGGCTTTTGTTTTCTCTCGCTTCCGTTACGGCGCGGAATATGCGCTCGGTGGAGGAATCCTCCAGAGCGTGAGTCACCTTCAAAGTAATTTCCGATTTGAGATTTATGGTGCCGGAAAGGATTTCGTTTCCGGCGCGGTAGTCCCGAGGAACGCTTTCACCGGTAATTGCCGAGGTGTCAATAACAGCCTTGTCGGAGAGCAGCTCTCCGTCAAGGGGAATACGTTCTCCCGGCAGGACGGCAATAACATCGCCGATTTTTACCTCGGAAGGAGATGCGGAGGTTTTTTGTCCGTCCTTTAAAATCCACGCATGGTCAGGCCGCAGACGGATAAGCGCGTTGATGGAATCGCTGCTTTTGTCCACAGCCTTATCCTGTATGTATTCGCCCAAGCCGTAAAAAATCATAACGGCAACGGCCTCGGAATAGCTTTTTATGGCAAAGGCGCCGACGGTGGCCAAAGTCATAAGGAACATTTCGTTAAACACCCTGCCTTTAAACAGCCCTTTTACCGCGCTTATAACAACGTCGATTCCCGCAATCACGTAAGCGATAAAGTAAAGCGGAATATATTCGGAAAGCACCGCGACAATGAGGACAGCTCCGGCGACGCACAGACGAAGAGGGAGAAGCCTCTCCATCAGACCGTCCTCGTGTTCATGCTCATGGCAGCGACCGGATTCACAGCCTTGACAGCATCCGCAGTTATTCATAAATACCCCTCCGTTCATTTATGTGGTTCATGCCGATTTTTATTATGTCACCGATGTGGTCATCATCAAGGGTATAGTAGGTTTCCTTGCCGGACTTCGAGGTCTTTACAAGCCTGTGCTGTCTAAGAAGCCTTAGCTGATGGCTCACGCCGGACTGGCTTACGCCGACAACGGCGGAGATTTCGCTTACGCAAAGCTCGTTTCCGCTGAGAGCTTCGAGGATTTTGATTCTGGTGCTGTCGCCGAAGAGCTTAAAAAATTCGCTTAACTCGAACAGCATTTCATCGTCGGGCAGCAGCTTTTTTGCCCGCGCAACCTTGTCGGATCGCGCCGTCTCGCTGACGGATTCGTTTGTTTTGCCGGATTCGTTCATTTCATACGCTCCCTTCTTTTAAATCGAGGCAACGCTCCGCTTTGCTTGCAAGGAGCGGAGCTTGCGATAGATTGCGGCCTGCGCGGGGGACATCCGCGCGTAGATTATATTTTTACAACGTATAATCACATGAGCATTTGCTCATATGATTATATTAGCATATAAATATACTCTTGTCAATAGGTATAAGAAAAAACTTAGAAAAAAACTTAAAAAATATTTTTGCGCCACGCAAATCAGCCTTGGGATATGGGCCTCTGCCTTTTGTAGAAGGAAAAAACAAGGCCGCAAAAACGGCGCGGAAGGTTCCGCGTCGTCTTTGCGGCCTTAATTAAATTACTCCTTAACAAATTTCCTTAACGTCGCCCCGCGCCACTACGATTTTATATCCGGCGCTTTCCACCCTTCTTTCAAGGCACCCCCGACATTCGGCGGCTTCCTCTCCCGTGCATATCTTGTTGTCGTAAAGACTGTACAGCCTGCGTACCTTTACGGGGGAAAGGTTTGGCATGACAACATTTGCTCCGGCCTGAAGCCCCAGCTCGCGCCCCCTGGGATGGATAGTTCCAAGGGCTGTGGTGGAGGGAATAAGGGCATAGGGGAACATGAGCCTAAGCAGAGACACCATTCTTAATGTCAGTTCAAGGCTCCCGCCGGGGAAATTTCCGAAGGGCGTATCCTTGTGGGGAATAAAGGGGCCGATTCCTATCATTGCCGGATGAAGCTCCTGCAAAAACCTTAAATCGCTGACAAGATTTTCCGCCGTCTGGTAAGGAGAGCCTACCATAAAGCCGCTTCCCACCTGATAGCCCAGCTTTTTCAAATCAAAAAGACAGTTTTTTCGGTGGGCAAGGCTCATGTTCTCGGGGTGCAGACGGCTGTAATGACCTTCGTCGGCGGTTTCGTGCCGGAGAAGATAGCGGTCGGCTCCGGCTTTTTTGTACGCGGCGCAGCTTTCGTACTCCTTTTCGCCCAAGGAAAGAGTTACCGCGCACTCCGGATAGCGGCTTTTTATTTCCGAAACAATATCGCATATAATTTCGTCGGTAAAGTACGGATCCTCGCCGCCCTGCATTACAAAGGTGCGAAAGCCCAAGGCGTAGCCCTGCCGGCAGCAGCTTAAAATATCCTCGCGGCTCAGTCGGTAACGCTGTACGTTACAATTGCTTCTTCGTATGCCGCAGTATAGACAGTCGTTTTTACATATATTGCTTATTTCAATAAGCCCCCGTATGTATACGTCTGTGCCGTACACCCGTCGGCGTACTTTGTCGGCTTGGGCGGCAAGCTCTCGATCGTATTTATCCGTGCCTATTATTTCGGCAAGCTCCTTGTCGGAAAGGCTTTGTACGTCCATTTTAGTCATCTCCGTTAAAAACTTAATTATCGCGGTTAGGATGTAAGCGGTCCCCAATAAGAAGGGGAAACGTTCGGGTTACTCACATATTATTATATCACATTAACGCCTTAAATTCAATACCTATGACAAAATTCCCGCCAGCAAATTAAAGGCCGAGCATAATATAATTCCCACCGCCGTAGGCAGAACCACGCTCCATAAGGTCCATTTTACGCTTCTGCTTTCCTTGTATAAGGTTATAACCGTAGTGGAGCAGGGAAAATGACACAGGGTAAATATCATAAAGCACACCGCCGTGACCCACGTCCAGCCGTTGGCCGTAAGCACGGCTTTCAATGAGGCGAGGCTTTCGTACTCCGTCAGCGTTCCTCCGTAGGTGTAGCCCATGAGAACAAGGGGGATTACAATTTCATTTGCCGGAAAACCCAAAATAAAGCCCAAAAGTATAACTCCGTCCAGCCCCATTATCCGCGCCGGAGGGTCCAAAAGGGCTGAAATCCGCCCTAAGAGAGGCTCCCCTCCCGAACTGATGTTTGCCAGCAGCCATATTACCAGCCCCGCCGGAGCCGCCACCGCCGCCGCCCGTCCCAGCACGTGTACGGTTCTGTCCAGCACAGAGCGGACGATGACCTTCCCTATCCGGGGACGGCGGTAGGGGGGAAGCTCCAACGCAAAGGAGGAGATCAGCCCCTTAAGGAGAGTTTTGTTAAGCAGGGCGCATACGCCGAAGGTTACGGCTACGCCAAAAACTATGGCTCCCGTCATCAGCAGCGCCTTCAGCCACCCTTTGTCGGCAAAGAACACGGATATTACCGCAATCAGGGCGGGAAGCCGTCCGTTGCAGGGGACGAAGCAGTTTGTCAGCATTGCCATTATTTTTTCTCTGGGTGAATCGATTATTCTGCATCCCGTAACGCCAACGGCGTTGCAGCCGAAGCCCATGCAGGTGGTTAGGGCCTGTTTGCCGCAGGCTCCGCATTTGCGGAAGGCGCAGTCCAGATTAAAGGCGATGCGGGGGAGATAGCCGAAATCCTCCAGAAGCGTAAACAAGGGGAAAAATATTGCCATGGGCGGCAGCATTACGGCAATTACCCATCCGAGAACACGAAGCATCCCCCTAACAAGCATATCGTTTAAAAATGTCGGCGCACCCATTGCGCCAAGCAGGGAATAGGCGGCGTTTTCGAGACGCGAAAACAGCGCGCCGAGAGCCGAGGAGGGGTAGTTGGCTCCCGTGGCGGTAAGGTACATTATGCCGAGAAGCATAGCCAGCATTACGGGTACGGCGAAAATTTTTCCGGTGAATATTGAGTCCAGCCGTCTGTCAAAATCAAACCGGCCTTTATTTTTGATTACCTCCGACTTAACGGCGTCGGCTTTGTCTATTACGCCTTTAACCAAGCCGCCGCGGAAGCTTTCGGCTGTAATGGAATTTTTTCGCAGGAAGTCGCGGGCGTTTTTCAGGGAAAGAGCTACGTCGTCGAAGGCGGTGATGTTATAGCCCAAGTATTCCGTAAGGCTTTCAATAAGGCCGCCGTCCCCTTCCAAAAGACGTATGGCAATCCATCGGGGATTGAGTTCTCGGCACGGCTTTTCGCTTATGGCGTCACGGACAAGGCTGATGGCAAATTCCATTTCCGCTCCGTAGTCTATGGATATGGGCGGAGAGTCCGCCAAGGTTAGGGCGGCGGCTTTAAGCTCCCGAATCCCTTTCCCGCTTCGTGCGGCCATAGGTATGACTTTTATGCCCAATGCGGCGGAAAGGGCGGCGCAGTCAACCGATATTTTCTTTTTTGCCGCCTCGTCCATAAGGTTTACGCACAAAATCACTCTTCCGGTTATTTCCAGAGTCTGCAAGGCAAGGATAAGATTCCTTTCCAGACAGGTCGCGTCGCACACAAGGATTATGCCGTCGCTGCCGCCGAAGCATATATAGTCGCGAGCCGTTTTTTCGTCTGCGGACTCCGCGAGAAGACTGTATGTACCGGGAAGGTCAACGAGACGTATCCGTTCATCGCCGCTTATGAAGCTCCCTTCGGCCAAATCCACGGTTTTTCCGGCCCAGTTGCCGGTGTGCTGTCTGGCGCCTGTCAGGGCGTTGAATACGGTGGATTTTCCAACATTGGGATTACCCGCCAGCGCAAGAGTTATACTCATTTTTATCACTCCTCCGCTTCATAATATGCCATTGCGGGGCAAAGGTTAAGCGGATTACGATTAATTCGCGCCTACAGCCGTATAACGCGGCGCAAAAGAAAACCGCCGACGGGAAAATAAAAGTTGACAAACGGGGATTAATGTGGTAAAATACTACTTACGCGGCATACTGCAAAATACTTAAGAAAGGATTGTTTAAAATGGAAAACGTAAATGAAAACGTTTTTGACGTTCTTAAGGAACGTGGACTCATTGCGCAGACAACTCACGAAGAAGAAATACGTGAGCTTCTGGGAAAGGAGAAGGTATCATTTTATATAGGCTTCGACCCCACTGCGGACAGTCTCCATGTTGGCCACTTTTTGCAGATGGTTGTAATGCGTCATATGCAGAATTACGGTCACCGCCCCATCGCTCTTGTAGGCGGCGGCACAGGGCATATCGGCGACCCTTCGGGCAGAACCGATATGCGTAAAATGATGACCACCGAGGTTATAAACCACAATTGCGAGTGTTTTAAAAAGCAGCTTGGCAAGGTTGTGGATTTCAGCGACGGCAAGGCCATAATGGTAAACAACGCCGACTGGCTTCTAAGCCTGAATTACGTTGAATTTATCCGCGACATCGGCTCATGCTTCTCCGTCAATCAGATGCTTACGGCGGAATGTTTCAAGCAGCGTCTGGAAAAGGGACTGAGCTTTCTTGAATTTAATTATATGCTTATGCAAAGCTACGACTTCCTTATGCTTGCCCGAAAGTACGACTGCAAAATGGAACTGGGCGGCGACGACCAGTGGAGCAATATTTTGGGCGGCATAGACCTGAACCGCCGCAAGGACAGGCGGCAGGTTTACGGCATGACGTTTACCCTTCTGACGAACAGCGAGGGCAAAAAGATGGGTAAAACCGCCGACGGAGCCGTCTGGCTGGATCCGGAGAAAACCTCTCCCTACGATTTTTACCAGTACTGGAGAAATGTGGACGACGCGGACGTATGCAAGTGCATGAAGCTGCTCACTTTTGTGCCTATGGACGAAATAAGAGAATACGAAAAGCTGGAGGGCAGCGCCCTTAACGCGGTAAAGGAGAAGCTTGCCTACGAGGTCACCGCTTTGGTACACGGCAAGGAAGAAGCCGAAAAGGCTATGTCCGCCGCGAAGGCTGTTTTCGGCGGCGGGGGAGACGACGCAAATATGCCCGCGGCTGAAATTTCCGCAGGCGAGCTGGGCGAGGGAATGAACGTCCTCGACCTTCTTACGGCTGTGAAGTTTATCCCTTCCAAAGGCGAGGGACGTCGGCTTATTCAGCAGGGCGGCCTTACGGTTGCCGGAGAAAAGGTGACGGATATATCCTCCGTTGTCGTTCCCGCCGATTTCAAGGGCGGAAGTCTTACGGTGAAAAAAGGTAAAAAATCGTTCATTAAAATTATTTTAAAGTAAGATCAGGGTGATTTTATGAGTATGGCGGTTATTTTTCTCACTGCGGTATCTCTCGCCATGGACGCTTTCGCCGTGTCTATAACAAACGGCGTAATCGTTTCGGATTTCAAAAAGCGCCACGCCGTAAAAATGGGAGTCTATTTCGGAGTATTCCAGTTTGTTATGCCGATTATAGGCTACGCTTTGGGCAGCGGCTTCAAGCGTTATATTGAAGCCTTTGACCATTGGATAGCCTTCGGACTTCTTATACTTATCGGCGGAAACATGATAAGAGAAGGTATTTTCGCAGAGAAAGAACAAAGCGGCAAAAAATCCGCCGCCGAAGCTCTGAATTTTAAAGTGCTCTCAGTGCAGGCCGTCGCCACCAGCATAGACGCCTTGGCGGTTGGAGTCAGCTTTTCCCTTATGTCGGACATAAATATGTGGCTCGTATGCGGCATAATCGGCGCGGTTGCCTTTTTGTTCAGCTTTTTCGGAGCCTTAATGGGCAGGAAAATCGGCGGTTTTTTCAAAAACAAGGCGGAGATTGTCGGCGGAATTATCCTTTGCCTTATAGGTGTTAAAATACTCCTTGAACATATTTTGTAAAGCAATTTCTTCTCTTACGGCGCGCCGTACGCTTTTTCGCAAGGCTTTTTAAAATTAAATAACGGACAGTTCGTGACCATCCTGTCCTTAAACAAAACTACGGGATTCACCTCCGGGGCAGAAGCCTCCGAGGCAAAAATGAGCAGGTCACAAGCCTGCTCTTTTTTTAATCGGAGCAACGCTCCATCAAGTTTGCTTGAAACGGAGCTTGCGATAGATTGC
>CAZKBV010000006.1:0-41063 GCA_964551215.1 uncultured Oscillospiraceae bacterium
CCCTTGTGCTGGTATCCGTAGGCATATTTATGATAAACAAGGCTAAGGAGTAATGACAAAAAATAAAAAGCGCTCCGTAATTGCGAGCGTTTTATCAAAATTTTTATTAAGGTAATTCTAAAGTAAATTGGAAAAGTAAATTGGAAAAGTAAATCGGAAACGAACCTTTGCCGCCGAATTTTTTGGGCGGCGAAGGTTCGTTTCGTCAGTTAAAACCTATTTAAATCGGAGCAACGCTCCATCAAGCTTGCTTGAAATGGAGCCTGCGAACGATTGCAACCTGCGCAGGGAGCGTAAGCTCCTCAGGGTTTCGGTGGGAGATTATAACTCCCACCGAAATTCTGAAATGGAACCCGCCGCCTTAGAGGCGGGGGACATCTGCGCATAGGTTATTTTTAAAACCTGTTTTCCCGACGCGCTCGGGCTTTGTTTCGGAACGAAAATTTAAGGGGCTTTTCATATTTTAAATTTTTCCGCGAAACGCGGGAACCGAGGTTTAAAGTCGAAGAAACGGTCGAGCTGTTTTCCGAAAAACCCGATTATTGTGCCGTTGAAGCAGGTCATGACAATTGTTCCGATTCCCACGCCCACGAAGCGGCGGAAAAAAACAAGAGTCAATACGCACGCCATGAACAGGCAGCACCCGTCAAAGGCGGTTTTAAAAACAGTGCGGTTTATGGCGTATTTCGCGCTTACAATCTTGACGAAGAAATCATAAACCTGAGGGTAAAAATATGTTCTGAAAAACAAAGCTACGGCAAGAGCCGTAAGCAGCATCCCAAAGGCAAAAAACAAAATCCGTATTTTAATGTTCATTGAGCCGGAGGGGAATATTTCGGGATTAAACCAAGGAATTATTTTACGCCACAAATCCAGCACGGCTCCGTATATTATTCCCGTAAGGAACGAGGTAAGATACACAGGGCGGAAGCCTCTTAGAATTACGCACAAAAGCACAAACAACACCCCCTGAACAAGGTATTCGCTTTGTCCAAAGGAAAGAAAGCTCAGCCTTTGGCTCACAATGTATGCCGGAGCCACTATCATTGAAACGCCGAAGCCGGCGGCGGTTATCATTGCCACGGCGAAGGAGAGAATCAATATGGCGGCTATGTACACAAGCTCCGAGGAAACGCTTACCTTTTTCATCACTTTTTCGAGGTGCTTCCAAGGCCGCTTTCACGGACGCCCTTCGCGTCGTCGTCCACTGTTATTCCGTACCGAGTGAAAATTCCCTGAGCGAAAGCGCCGCCCTTTTTAAGGCTTACGGATTTTCCTTCCCGGCTGTCGTTGGTGATTTTAATAAATATGTGGCCCTCGTTGTCAGCGTTGTTATAGTAGTCGCTGTCGATTATGCCCACGGTATTGTTAAGCTGAAGGCGGTACTTAAAGCCCAGTCCGCTTCGGGGGTATATTCCCAGCATCCAGCCCTCGGCGATTTCGGCCTTTATTCCTGTGGGGATTTTTACGCTTTCCGAGGGAGCAAGGGTAAAATCCGCCGTAGAGAAAAAGTCGTAGCCCGCGCTTCCCGCCGTGGCACGGCGGGGAAGGGAAAGGCTATCGTAAATTTCCTTAATATTTTCCTCGCTTGGGAAGCAATCCCTGAAGCTTTTTTCAAATTCTTCAAATGAAACCTTATGAAATTGCGCTATTTTTTCCATCGGTTTTCCTCCTTTGGCGATTTATACTCTGCGGGAGGCCGCACTCTGTTTGTACGGCCTCCCCTGTGTGTTATCGTTTATTTCGTTTCAAGCAGCTTCTCAACCGCCGCAAGCTTTACGCAGGTGACAAACACCTCGATTGCGGTTTTAAGCTCCTCTTCGGAAGGGAAGGTGGGAGCGATACGAATGTTGCTGTCGTGAGGGTCCTTGCCGTAGGGATAGGTGGCTCCGGCATCGGTCATTTTAACTCCGCTGCGGGCGCACAGCTCCACAATGCGCTTCGCGCAGCCGTCCATAGAGTCAAAGCTGATAAAATAGCCGCCCTTGGGGTTGTACCAGCTTCCGATATTAAGACCGCTCAGCTCCTTTTCGAGACAGCTAAGGACAATCTTGAACTTAGGGCGGATGATTTCGGCGTGCTTCATCATATGCGCGTGGATGCCGTCAAGGTTTTTGAAGAAACGCACGTGACGGAGCTGATTTAGCTTGTCGTGGCCGATAGTCTGGACGGAAAGCAGAGCCGCAATTTCCTTGATGTTGGCTTCGGAGGCGGCAATGGCGGCGATACCGCTGCCGGGGAAGCTTATCTTAGAAGTGGAGCTGAACTTATAAACCATGTCGGGATTGCCGGCCTTTTTACATTCCTCCAGAATTTCAACAAGAAAATCCTGATTATCGGGGTAAAGGTGGTGCACACAGTAGGCGTTGTCCCAGAAAATTCTGAAATCCGAAGCGGCGGGCTTAAGCCTTGCGAAGCGGCGAACGGTTTCGTCGCTGTAGGTTATGCCCTGAGGATTGGAATACTTGGGAACGCACCAGATACCCTTTACCGCCGGGTCATTGTTTACATAATTTTCAACCATGTCCATATCGGGGCCTGTTTGCGTCATGGGTATGTTTATCATTTCAATGCCGAAGGCTTCTGTAATGGCAAAGTGGCGATCGTAGCCCGGAACGGGGCAGAGGAATTTGACCTTATCCAGCTTGCACCAAGGAATGTTGCCCATAACGCCGTGAATATAACATCGGGCGACAGTGTCGAACATTACGTTAAGGCTGGAGTTACCGTAAATTATAATTTCATTGGGAGAAACCTCCATCATGTCCGCAAGAAGCTCCTTGGCTTCCTTTATGCCTGTAAGAATACCGTAGTTTCGGCAGTCAACACCTTCCTCGCCCTTAAGGTCGGAGGAGCTGTTAAGCACATCCATCATTCCCATGGAGATTTCAAGTTGCTCTGCGCCGGGCTTGCCTCTGGACATATCGAGAGACAGGTTTTTTGCCCTGTGACCCTCATATTCCTTTTCAAGCTGACCCTTAAGAGCTTCAAGCTCACCGCGGGACATATCCGTGTATGCTTTCATCAATATACCTCCCAAAATGTTGTCATGTGAGAAATCGCAACTATATGAGTATATCTTATCCCAAAACCACTGTCTGTGTCAATAATTGATTTTGCTAAAATAGCGGGGCTGCCATTACTGTTTTTTAAGCATATTTTCACCGATTTTGTAAATATCGCCGGCTCCCATTGTAATAATCAGCGTTCCCGGGCGAGCCTTTTCCCTTAAATATTCCTCCGCTTCGGCGAAGCTCGGGAAGTAAAGCGCCCCTTCGATATCCGCCGCAAGCTGCTTTGAGCTTACAAGCCCCGTGTCCTTTTCTCTGGCGGCGTAAATGTCCGTCAAAATAACCTTTATACCCTTTTTGGAAAGCACTCTTACAAAGTCGTTATACAGGGTGTACGTACGTGTGTAGGTGTGGGGCTGAAACGCCACATAGATATTTTCGTAGTCCATTTCCGCGGCGGCCGTCAGGGTGGCGTTTATTTCCGTGGGATGATGGGCGTAATCGTCAACTATTACGGCTCCGTTGTATTCGCCCTTTTTTTCGAAGCGGCGATGAGTTCCGAGATAATTCCCGAGAGCGGAGGCCATATCGCTTATTTTAAGACCGAAAAAGTCTCCGACGGCGATTGCGGCGAGAGAATTTTTAACATTGTATTTTCCCGGAACGTTTAAAGAGATTCTGCCTCGGTTTTCTCCCTTGACGCACAAATCGTAGGAATATAAATCTTCTCCGTCGTGAACTATATTTACGGCGGTGTAATCGGCGGGGGTATCAATTCCGAAGGAAATAACCCCGCAGCTTGTTCCTTCCAGAGCCTTATGAATGTTTTTGTCGTCAAAATTTGCCACTACGCAGCCGTCCTCAGGGGTGAGCAGGCAAAGACTGTGGAAGGCGTCGATAATATCATCTATGTCCTTATAGTAATCCAAATGGTCGGCCTCGATGTTGAGAATTACGCTTACCTTCGGAAAAAAGCTGAGAAAGCTCCGATGGTATTCACAGCTTTCCGCAATGAAATATTCCTTGCCGCCCATCCGGAGGTTGCCGCCTATAAGGTCAAGATTACCGCCGACGGTCACGGTGGGATTTTTGCCGCAGGCGATAAATTCCTGAGCCAGCATGCCGGTGGTAGTGGTTTTGCCGTGGGTGCCGCTTACGCAAATGGGGGAGGAGTAGCCCTTCATAATATACCCAAGCATTTCGGCTCTTTCTATCTGAGGTATTCCCAACTCCTTCGCCTTTATCCTTTCGGGATTGTCCTCATGTATGGCGGCGGAGTAGACAACAAGCTCCTGATCGGACACATTTTCACTGCTGTGGCCGATATAAATTTTCGCTCCGTGGCGGGACAGGCGTTCGGTAAGAGGGGAGGCCTGACGGTCGGAGCCGGTCACGGCGTAACCGACTTCAAGCAGAAGCTCGGCAATGCCGCTCATGCTTACGCCGCCCACACCGATTAAATGTATTTTTTTCATGTTTTTCAAGGAATTAATGTTCAATTAAACTCAGCTCCCAAAAAAATTTAAAATTTTTTTAAAATTTTTTAAAATATGTGTTGAAAATTTTCGCATAATTTGATATTATATAAAAAGGGTAGAAATGTCAAGTGCAAAATCAAAAAAAATTGAAAAATTTTAACCGGGAGGAAACAACGATGCGTATTACCGATATCCGAATCAGGAAGGTAAGCGTGGATGGCAAAATGAAAGCAGTTGTTTCTGTCACGTTCGACGACGAACTGGTAGTTCACGACATCAAGATAATTGAAGGCCGTGACAAGCTATTTATAGCTATGCCAAGTAGAAGGACAGCAGAGGGTGAGTTTAAGGACATTGCTCATCCTATTACGGGTACTATGCGTGAAACACTGCAGAACGCTATTCTCGCGAAGTACGAAGAGTTCTTAAAACAAGACGCGGCAACAGGCACTCAAGAATGACCTTCCCTTGAAGGGGCGGGCTTCTTGTCTGCCCCTTCGGGCGTACATCAAAAAGAAATATGGAAAGGAAGGCTGTTTATATGGACGAATTTTCGCTTGTTGTCCTGGCAGCGGGACAAGGAAAACGAATGATGTCGGAAAACAGCAAGGTGATCCACAAGGTATGTGGAAAGGAAATGGTAAACTGCGTACTCAGCGCCGCAAAGGACGCGGGCTGTAAAGCCGTTACCGTGGTGGTGGGCTACCGCAAGGAGCAAGTTATGGCCGCCGTGGGCGGAGAAGCTCATTTCGCGGAGCAAAAGGAGCGGCTCGGAACGGGGCATGCCGTTATGCAGGCGGCGGAGCAGATTGCCAAAAGTGAAAATGTGGTTATAGTTGCCGGCGACACACCGCTCATAACCGCCGATACCCTTAAGGCGGCAATGGAAGAACACCTTGCAAACGGCAACTCGGCAACCGTACTCACTACTGTTTTGGAAAACGCTACGGGCTACGGGCGTATAGTTCGTTCGTCGGACGGCTGTATCGAAAAGATTGTTGAGCATAAGGACGCCGACAGCCGTGAGTTGGAAATTAAAGAGGTAAACAGCGGCTTTTACTGCTTTAAAAGCGCGGATTTGTTAGAAGCGCTGAAATTTCTTACGGCGGGAAACGCCCAGAAAGAGTATTATTTAACCGATACTCTGGCCATTCTTAAGGGAATGGGGCTCAAGGTCGGAGCATATGTTGTCCATGACAGCAGCGAGGTCATGGGAGTAAACGACAGGGTCCAGCTCGCCCGGGCGGAAGCTGTAATGAGAAAGCGAATAAACCTTCGTCATATGCTTGCCGGCGTAACGATAACAGATCCGAAAAACACCTATATTGACGCGGACGTATGCGTTGGAGCGGATACGGTCATCTACCCCGGGTCAATATTGGAAGGAAAAACAAAAATCGGCAGAAACGTTACGGTCGGCGCGGGCTGCCGCCTTGTTGACGCCGAAATAGCGGACGGGGTTGAAATACAGTCATCAACAATTATCGACAGCTTTGTGGATGAAGGAACTCACGTGGGGCCATACGCCTACATCCGTCCGGAAAGCGTTGTCGGTAAAAACTGCAAGGTGGGCGACTTTGTGGAGCTTAAAAAGGCTCATATCGGAGACGGCACAAAGCTGAGCCATCTGACGTACGTAGGCGACGCCGAGGTTGGCAAAAACTGCAACTTTGGCTGCGGAACCGTTGTGGTAAATTACGACGGTAAGAAGAAATATAAGACGGTAATAGGCGACAATGCCTTTATCGGCTGCAATTCAAATCTGGTATCTCCCGTGACGGTAAACGACGGGGCATATATAGCTGCAGGCAGCACAATTACAGATGAAGTTCCCGAAAACGCTTTGGCCATTGCCCGCGCAAGGCAGGTAACCAAAACCGATTGGGTTGACAGGAGAAAACGGTAATTGTCTGCGGGGCGGCTCGCCCCGGCGGCATTAAACAAACGAGAGGAGACAGACAATGATATCCCACGGAAAGAACATCAAGATTTTTACGGCAAATTCCAATCCGACTTTGGCAAAGGCCATTGCGGACAAGCTTAATCTGCCCATATGCAAATCCACCGTAGGAAAATTTTCCGACGGCGAGGTTTACGTGAACATTGACGAAACCGTGCGAGGCAGCGATGTTTTTATAGTTCAGTCCACAAACAATCCGGTTAACGACAATCTTATGGAGCTGCTTATTATGATAGACGCCCTTAAGCGTGCCAGCGCCGGACGCATAACGGCTGTAATGCCGTATTTCGGCTATGCCAGGCAAGACAGAAAGGCCAAGGCGAGAGATCCTATCAGCGCAAAGCTTGTGGCCGATATAATTACAAAAGCCGGCGCCGACAGAGTTCTTACAATGGATTTGCACTGCGCTCAGATACAGGGCTTTTTTGATATTCCCGTGGATCACCTTCTCGGCGTTCCCATTCTTACCCCTTACTACGCGGAAAAATTTAAGGATGACCTTGATGATGTGGTGGTTGTTTCGCCGGATTTCGGCAGCGTAACAAGAGCCCGCAACGTTGCCCGCCGTCTGGACGTTCCCATCGCAATAATAGATAAACGCCGCCCCAAGCCTAACGTAAGTGAGGTTATGAATATAATCGGCGATATAAAGGATAAAAGAGTTATTCTCGTAGACGACATGATAGATACGGCGGGAACGATTACTCATGGCGCAAGGGCTCTTAGGGAAAGAGGCGCAAAGGAAATATTCGCCTGCTGCACACATCCGGTACTCAGCGGGTCGGCCATGGAAAGAATCGACGACAGCCCCATAGAGGAGCTGGTTGTCCTTGATACAATAGCTCTTCCGGAAGAAAAGAAGCTGAGCAAGATAAAGGTTCTCAGCGTTGCGCCTGTATTTGCGGAGGCAATCGAGAGAATCTATGAGGAAGTTTCCATAAGCACACTGTTCCTGTAAAATTTTATCAGTTGACATTAGGCGGATGAAAATCCGCCTAAATCAGTTTACTTGGCGCTGCGGCATCAATTGGGAAAGCTCGAAAGAACCCCCCTTTCAAATAATAAAAAGCATAAAATTTCAGGGCGTGTACCTGAAATTTTATGCCTTAATCGGGGTAGGGAAATAATTTTTATTACACAAAAAATATCCCGATAAAAATTATTTTCCGTAAGCGTAAGTGCCCGATGAACCGAGGCAAACGTTGGAAGGGAACCGTGGGGCTGCCCCGCGAGGAGAGAGGAGTTTCTATGTATCTTATAGCAGGGCTGGGCAATCCCGGTCGGGAATATGCTCAGACAAGGCATAACGTGGGCTTTTTGGCGGCGGATTATCTGGCGCGGTGTTATAATATTCACATTGACCGCTTAAAGTTCAAGGGAGCCTTGGGCGAAGGCAGAATAGGCGGGGAAAAGTGCATAATTCTAAAGCCCCACACCTTTATGAATTTAAGCGGCGAAAGCGTCCGTGACTGCGCCGAATTCTATAAGATACCGCCGGAGAATATAATAGTTATGTACGATGATGTTGCCCTTAACGTGGGGGCGGTGCGTATCCGTCCGGGCGGAAGCGCCGGAGGACACAACGGCATGAAAAGCATTATATACCTGCTCAATACCGACCGGTTCCCCAGAGTGCGCTTCGGAGTAGGCTCTCCCGAGCATGACATGATAAACCACGTTTTGGGGAAATTTTCTCAGGAGGACGGCGTTGCCGTTACGGCGGCAATAAAACAGGTGGAGGAAATAATTCCCACAATTATCGAGGAAGGCGTTCAGGCCGCCATGAATAAATTCAATAAAAAATAGGAGGGGCAGAAATGCTTGAATTTAAATTTGACACACAGCTTCTTATTGAAGGGCAAAATTTGGACGAGGACGAGATAAACGCCTATATAAGAAAAAATATAGAGGGCGACAGCCTTCTCGCCGTAGGTGATGAGGAGCTGATAAAAATCCACTACCATACCAACACGCCGTGGAAGGTTTTGGAGTACGGCGCGTCCTTAGGTGAAATTTACGACGTTGTGGTGGAAAATATGGAGCGTCAGGCACAGGGGCTTCAAGGCTGATATGAACATAAACGAAATACTTTCTTCCTCCGCGGAGTTTACGGAAATACGTTCGGCGGCGGAAAACAACAGCTTCCCTATGAGCATCTGCGGAAGCGTGGACGCTCAGAAGGCGCATATGATAAGCTCTCTCTGCCGAAGCAACAGGGCTTTGGTTATTTCCCACAATGAAACCTCCGCCAAAAGACTATACGATGATTTGTGCTTCTTTCTTAAAGGCAACGCGGTTTACATTCCGCCCCGCCCCATAATGCTCCACAAGGCTGAGGCCTCGAATCACGATATGGAAAACAAGCGCACATCCGCCCTCAGAGAAATCACCGAGGGCGCTTTCGGCGTGCTTTCAATAGAAAGCCTGATGCAGTTTGTGCCGGAGCTTTCCGACCTGAAAAGATTGTCCGTTTCCTTAAAGGTGGGGAACGTTTTAAACATTGACGAGTTTTCCGAAAGGCTTACGGCTATGGGCTACACCCGCATGGACACCGTGGACGGCAAGGGACAGTTTGCCGTAAGGGGCGGAATTGTGGACATATATTCTCCCAATATGACAAATCCGGTTCGAATGGAGCTTTTTGGGGACGAAATAGATTTGCTCCGCTACTTCGACGTTGTTTCCCAGCTTTCCGTTGACCATGCTCCCTCCGCCGAAATAATGCCCCTTCACACTCCCGATGAAAGGGGGAGCCTTCTGGATTATTTCGGCGCGGACGATTATATTTTTCTTGACGAGCCGCAAAGGGTTGCCGAAGCCGCAAAGGTTGTGGAGTTTGAGCTTGGGGAAAACATTGAGGCTCTCGTTGCGTCGGGGGAAAATATAGACAAAGACCGCGGGAAATATATAAATGAATACACGTCGGTAGCGAGGACTCTTAACCGCCGGAAAACGGTGTGTCTCAACGCTCTCAGCCGCAAAAGCGGAGATATACGCGCAAAGGCTGCCTTTGACATGACAACAAAGAGTATGGGCAGCTACGGAGGAAATATTGACTTCCTTATGGAGGATATTACGCGCTGGCACAAGGAGCGTTACAGAATGGTGATTCTGGGCGGAAGCGCCGCCCGAAGCCGCCGTCTGGCGGACACTCTGACCGAAAAGGGCTTCAGCGTGGATTACGCCGAAAAAACCGGCGAGCTCAAGGACGGCGCGATATGCGTAATGCGCGGCAGCATTACAAAGGGCTTTGAATACCCGCTTATAAATACCGTGGTGGTCAGCGATAGGGAAATCTTCGCCGACGAAAAAAAGAAACGCGCCTATAGGCGAAGCGAAAACGAAGAAAAAATCAAAAATATAGATAAGCTGGAGGTGGGCGACTATATCGTCCACAAGACACACGGCATCGGGCGGTACATGGGCATAGTGCGCATGAACGTAAACAAGGTCGTCCGAGATTATATTAAGCTCCAATATAGGGGAGAGGACAATCTTTTTATTCCCGTAAACCAGCTTGATAATATCAGCAAATACGTTGGCGGCGGCGAAGACAAAGCCATACGCCTGAACCGTCTGGGAAGCAATGAATGGGCCAACGAAAAACGGAAGGTAAAGCAATCCGTCCGCGATTTGGCCGACAAGCTTATAAAGCTTTACGCCGAAAGAGAACAGAGCAAGGGCTTTGCCTTTTCGCCCGACACCCCCTGGCAGCATCAATTTGAGTCGGAATTTATATATGAGGAAACCGAGGATCAGCTTCGCAGCATAGAGGAAATGAAGCATGATATGGAGCTTCCCCGGCCTATGGACAGACTTTTGTGCGGCGATGTGGGCTTCGGAAAAACAGAGGTTGCCATACGGGGAGCCTTCAAGGCTGTCATGGACGGAAAGCAGGTGGCTTATCTTGTTCCCACCACAATTCTTGCCGGTCAGCACTTTAACAATTTTGCCCAGCGAATGAGCGGATATCCTATAACCGTGCGTATGCTCAGCCGCTTCTGCAAGCCGAAGCAGGCCAAGGAAACCCTTCGTATGTTGGAAACAGGGGAGTGCGACATAGTTATCGGCACCCACCGTCTTTTGCAAAAAAACGTAAAATTTAAAGATTTGGGCCTCCTTATTGTTGACGAGGAACAGCGCTTTGGCGTGGCTCACAAGGAAAAAATTAAAGCGATGAAGGCTAATGTGGACGTACTCACCCTCAGCGCAACGCCGATTCCGCGAACGCTTCATATGTCAATGATAGGCATAAGAGATATGTCTGTGCTGACTCAGCCTCCCAACGACCGCTATCCGGTTCAGACCTACGTTATGGAGTATAACACGGCGGTAATTTCAAATGCGATACACAGGGAGCTTGCCAGAGGAGGCCAGGTTTACTACCTCTGCAACCGCATCGCGGCTCTGGATAAAATCGAGCAAAGGATAAGGCGGATGGCTCCCGACGCGGAAATTGCCATAGCTCACGGGCAAATGAGGGAGACAGAGCTTGAGGAAACAATGGTGCGGGTTATGGAAGGGGAGGTAAACATTCTTATCTGCACCACAATAATAGAAACAGGCCTTGATATTCCCAATGTAAACACGATTATTATTGAAAACGCCGACTGTATGGGTCTTAGCCAGCTTTACCAGCTTCGGGGGCGCGTTGGACGAAGCAGCCGCCTTGCCTATGCGTATCTCACATACCGCCGCGACAAAATTTTGGATGAGGTGGCGGAAAAGCGGCTCAGGGCCATAAAGGATTTTACCGAATTCGGAAGCGGCTTTAAGATAGCTATGCGCGATTTGGAAATCAGAGGCGCCGGAAACGTTCTCGGTCCGGAGCAGCACGGCTTCATGGCGTCGGTGGGCTATGATATGTACTGTACACTTCTTTCGGAAGCGGTCAACGAGGCTCTCGGCAAGCCTGCCGAGGAAAAGAAAGAGGAAACCACGGTGGACATTGCCGTCAGCGCATATATCCCCGAGGAATATATATCCTCCTCCGAGCTTAGGATAGAGGCTTATAAGCGCATTGCCGCCGTAAGCAGCAAATACGACCGTGAACGTGCCGAGGAAGAATTTGAGGATCGCTACGGGGAAATTCCCCCGCCGCTTGCGCTTCTTTTAGACGTGGCGATTATCAAGGCAAGAGCCAATGAGCTGGGAATTATCGAAATAACCGGCGTTGACGCCGGCACGGTGTTCAGGCTGAGCCTTAAAAATCCGCCGCCCATTGAAAATATAATGACTCTCGCCGCCAATAATCGAGGTAAGGTTCTCTACGGAGCAGGGGAAAGGCCGTATATTTTGTACCGCGACAAGGACAAAACCGAAAAAAATATAATAAAAAATATTAATAATGTGTTAAATGCCTTGCAAATCAAATTAAATTAGTGTATAATAATTGCAGTGTTTTAAGTGTTTTAATAATTAATTAGGAGGAAAACCAATGAACAAGAAATTTATGTCCGCTGCGGCGCTTCTTATTAGCGGCGTTATGGTGTTTTCCGGGTGCGGAACAAAAAGTGAATCCGGGGAAACCAACGACTACGACAAGACGGTTGTCGCAACCGTAAACGGAGAGGAAGCAAAGCTTTCAGATTTCAACTTTGTTTACTATTCCAACGCGGCTCAGTTCGAGCAGTACTACGCAATGTACATGGGCGTCGAGGACTGGGAGAACGAAACCCTTGACGGGGAGGATCAGACCTGCGGCGAATATGTCCGTGAAAACGCCGTGACCGAGCTTAAGCAGCTTATTGTTGCCCAGCAGAAGGCAAAGGAGTATGGAATAAAGGCCGACAAGGCGCTTGCCGAAGAGGTAACCACCCAGAAAAACAGCGTTATTGAAAATAATTTCGGCGGTGAAGACGGCTATAACGAGTATCTCGCTTCTTACTACACAAGCGACGCGGCAATAGAAAGATACCTTACCCGCGCTTCCATAATAAACAGTCTCCTCGAAAAGTTGTCCGAAAAGGGCGGCGAATGTGAAGTAAAGGACGATGAGCTGGATTACAACGACGATAACTATCTGAAGGTTAAGCATGTGCTTATTTCCACTCAGGCCGATGACGACGGCAATACCCTTACCGACGAGGAAGCCCTTGCCAAGGCCAATGAGGTAATCGCCAAGCTTGACGCCGGAGAGGATATGGATAAGCTTATCGAGGAATACAACGACGATCCCGGCATGGAACAGCAGGACTATTACGTGTTCGGCGAGGGCGAAATGGTAGATGAGTTCTATCAGGCCTCAAAGGCTCTCGAAAAGGGCGCGTATACAAAAGAGCCGGTTAAAAGCTCCTACGGCTATCACGTAATCTATCGTTACGAGCTTGACAAAAATGACGACAAGTTCCAAGAGCTTAAAGAATCCAAGGCTCAGGAAAAGTTTATGGAGCTTCTCGAAACGTGGACGGACGAGGCGAAGGCAACCGTTAACGACGAGGATATAGACAAGGCTCTTGAGGCTCAAAAGGCCGACAAGAAGGCTAAGCAGGAGGCTGAAGCGGCTGCCGACGAGCAGGACGAAGCCAATGACGTCGTTGACGCCGATATAAGCGCCGATGTCAGCTCGGATACCTCCGAGGAGACTCCGGCAGAGTAAAATTTAACAGTCTTTTCCATAGGCCGGTATGAGATGACCGATAAGGTCATTTTGTACCGGTCTTTTTTTGTTTAAATCGGAGCAACGCTCCATCAAGCTTGCTTGAAATGGAGCCTGCGAACGATTGCAACCTGCGCAGGGAGCGTAAGCTCCTCAGGGTTTCGGTGGGAGATTATAACTCCCACCGAAATTCTGAAATGGAACCCGCCGCCTTAGAGGCGGGGGACATCTGCGCATAGGTTAAAAAATGTTTTTGATTCGTGGGCGGCGACGACTCTCTCTTGCGAATCCTTTTCTAATGTCGGCTATCCATGAAAAAAATTCCAAAAACATTTCAAAAAATATTTCATAAGGAAGTTTTAAACGGTCAAAAAATGTTAAAAATAATTTCGTCAAATGTAATAAATTTTCCAAATAATCATAAGCTGTAAAAGGGCTTATAACGTACAAAAAGCCCAAAAAAATGTATTTTTCCTCAAAAAAATTATATAAAATAGACAATCGCGGCTTGAAAAAATTAAACATTTATTACAAAAGTGTAACAAATTTGCCGAAAAGTATTGACAAATGTAATAAAGTCGTATATAATAGGCAACAGCAATAAGAAAACCATCTGAGCTTAATACTCTGAAGCTCAAAAAAGTTTTATGAATGCGAAAGGACTGATGGACATGAATTTAAAAAATGCGTTTAAGAAGGCTTTTGTCGGCAAGACTGCCGTATCGGTCGTCACCGCCGCCGCTATAATGAGCGGTACCACCGCGCTGGCCGTTGACAAAACCATGGAATTTACCGTTAACGAACTCAAGTACGCTTCCACCGTTACCGAAATGGAAACCATTCCCCAGAACATAATCCGCCGCGCAAACGACGATATGTTAAAGGGTGAAACCGTTACCCTTCAAGAAGGCTTTGACGGAATCAAAGAGGTTGAGTATAACGTACTCTACGAAAACGGCGTTGAGGTTGACAGAACCGAGCTTTCCAGCGCTGTGGTAATTAACCCTCTCGACAAGGTAATCGAGTACGGCACAGCCGAAGAACCCGTATCCTACGATGACACGTATGATACAGCCGACGGAACCGATTTTGAGTACAAGTATGTTATCGAATGTCTTGCCACCGCTTATGATCCTTCCCCCGAAGAAAACGGCGGCTACGCGGGTCAGAGCGCAACGGGCATTCCCCTTCAGAAGGGCGTTATAGCCGTTGACCCCAAGGTTATTCCCCTCGGCTCAAGAGTTTATGTCGAGGCTATTGACGGAAGCTGGAGCTACGGCTACGCTGTAGCGGGCGACACAGGCGGAGCCATTAAGGGCAACCGTGTTGACCTTCTCTTTATGACAAAGAGCGAATGTAACGAGTTCGGCAGAAGAAAGTGCAGAGTTTACGTGCTGTAAAGCAAAGCCGAAAGGCGCTGTAAAATGATTGTTTGAGTCGTTTTACAGCGCTTTTTTGTATGGGCGCAGCTCCTTTTAGCTTCCCCGCGGGTTGCTATGGATTTGTAAATAATATAAAATAAGGGAACGGTTTTGCGCCGTTCCCTTTGAGTAATTTACTTGTAATTTACTTGCTTTCTTCCATTGTCCACTCGTACCTTTCGGCGGACTGTACGGCCTTGCCTTCGGCGTCCGCGGCAAGGTAAAGACCGCTGTGCCGGGCCTTAAAGGATACTGTGCCGTTGGCGTTTTCCTCTATAAGCCACATCTGATTCGCGTTGCGGGAAAGTGTATAGGCCAGAGCCGAAGCCCCTTCTTCCTCGCTTGCGCCGCTTATATCAATGGCAAATTCCGTTTTTGCGTTTGTGATATAACCCTCTCCGTTGGGGAGCTTGTTTATGTTCCATACGGACATATCGCCCTTTTCCTCGGAAAGAATAAGCTGCGCGCCATTGTCCTCTCCCGAAGGAACAAGGTATTTATCGCCTGATTTTATAGTGAAGCTGCCCAAGCCTTCGATTTTCTCAACAGGAGCTATATAGAAATCCGTCATCGCTCCCTTGCTTGTCTTAAGAACTACGTTCTCATCGCTTTCGTCAAGGTAAGCTCCGATGCCGAAGCCGGATTCGCTGACTGTAAACTCAGCGTCGTAATAATTTAATTCCTCATGCTTTGTAAGCTTTGCTCCCAGAGCCGTAGCGTTGTTCGTGTCGCAGGAAAGGGTTTCATTAAGCTTCTGTGAAGGCACTGTGACGGAGGTCCCGTCGGCCTTGCTGTAAATTTTAACAAGCTGTTCGTCTTCGGCGACAATCTGCCAAAGCTGATTTGCCGCGCCGGTGTATTTTTCGAATACAAGTGCGCCGTCCTTGTTTGTAAGCGCCGATTTCTCAGACGGACCGAAGGTATCGAGTTCGTCGGAGATGAAGTAGTACTGAGTCCGGTCAAGCTCTTCGGTGTTCCCTATGGGAGCGGTAACCTCGTCGTAGCACTCCTTATATTCCTTGTAGTACTCGTTGTCGGCGTTGTAAAGAGCCGCACGGTAGGTTTTCGTTCTGTTGGGATAAATGCTTTCAATAGCCGCCATGCGCTCCTCGTCGCCTCTGGACATAAGGTAAAGGCGGCTGAATTCGCCAAAGTCCTCCCAGCGGTTTGTTTTGCCGTAGCCGGAGGTGGGAATTATATCGTTGACGACAGCGCGTCTCCAAACATCGTCGCCAACCTTAAAATAGCTGTCGATTACGTGCCCAAGCTCATGGGCAAACATGGTAAGCATTCCGTCAACGTCAAACTTGCTGCCGGTGTTGTTCCAGACCTCTCCGTCCCATGCGTTCCACGTACCCAGCTTCTGGCCGGTGTAGTAGAAGTGGCGGAGTGTTTTGCGGATGGGCGGTTCGAAGCACGCCACCGCCTCGCAGACCTTCTCTACATGCTCGTCGTCGTCCTTGTCCACGGTTTCAACGGTGAAAGTATGCGTTTCGCCGCCGCAGTCCATCTCTACGGTGTGGACGTAGTAAAGCACGTCTACCTCGGCGTCGTCTCTCCATTCCTTTACGGTTTTTTCCTCTACGCCCGTAATTTTAAAGTCGGCGGTGAGCTTTTCGCGCATCCAGCCCCCAAGAAGGTCGCTGTAGGTAATGTCAAGGCATTGGATTATAAGGGACTTCTGAGTTTCCTTGTCCGCCTCCTCAAAGCCGCTTTCCCTAAGGAAGGTTTCCGCCTTGTCCTTGGCGCTTTGGCTGAAATCAACGTCCGTAAAGAAGTATGTCTTAAAGCGTTCCTGATATGTGCTGTCCAGTTCGTTATAGGCTTCGGTTTCAAGAGCCAGCTCGACGGGATTTGTATATGCTTTGACAAAATTCAGCCCCCACTGCCCCGGCTCGCTGCCGGAAACCTGTACAACGGCGTCGCTTTCGCTGTCATAGGAAACGGGGAGCTTGCTGTTTACGGAAAAAAGGGAGTAATTTTCGCCGTTCTTTACAAAATTCCACTGCTGATTGGCGCCTCCGGCATAGGTATACTGGAGTATAGCCGCGCCGATTTCCGTGGACCATGAATTTACGTCAAGGGCAAGACCGTTATTCTTGTTTATGATAACGTATGTTTTGCCGTTCAGCCTTTTCACAAGCCATAGCTGAGCGGTGCTGTCGTTCTTGTCGGCAAGAGCGACATTGCGCCCTCTTATCTGCTCCTGAGGGGTAACGGTTTTTTCCTCGGTTGTGCCGTCCTCGTTTGTTACGGCTTCAACCTTGTCCCCTTCGGGGAGAACCTCGCCCGTAAGGTACTTGTCGCCGCAGGTTATATTGTACCAGCCTTCCTGAATGTCGGCATAAATATTGGTATAGGCTACCGTGGCGTCCTTGTATTCGGCGGTGTAGTTAATGCCGTTTTCCCGCCCCAGCATACCATAGGGGACGAAGGCTGTTCCTTCGGTAAGAACACAGTCCTCGCCGGCGGTCAGCTTAATTTCCGGCTCCGCCTTTACGCCGCCGACGACAGCTCCGTCAACGTAGTCCACATAATATCCCATAGCCTTTAGCACCGCGCGGATGGGAACCATTGGGTTTTGCGCGTCCTCCTGCTCGATTTCCGGCACGGGATTTCCCTCTGCGTTGACTTGCTTTACTTCAACGCCGTCAACAGTGATTTTAATGCCCTCGGCAAACACCCCAAAGCACATTGAAAAGCACAGCGCGAAGCACAGAAGCGAAAATGTGATTTTTTTCATGTATACCTCTCCTTTTTTATAAAATTGTAATTACATTATACTATAGCAAGATAAATATGTCAAATAAAATTTTAGGGAAAAATTATTTCCGAAAATAATTTTCCCGAAAATAATTATAACAAATAAAGCCATTTATTGTTTATAATCTTGTGAAGAAATTACTCTTGATTTTTCATGATGTTTGTGTATAATAAAAGTTAAAATGATTAAATCAAGGTGATGAAAATGTCGGAAATGCTTACGTTGGACAAATTTGAAGAGGCGGCTGAAAAGGTTAAAGAGGTAACCTTGGAAACCAAGCTCGTATACAGTGAATATTTAAGCGAACAAACCGGGGGCAAGGTTTACCTTAAGCCCGAAAATATGCAGTTTACCGGAGCCTATAAGGTTCGCGGGGCTTACTACAAAATAAGCATCCTTACCGAGGAGGAACGCTCTCGGGGGCTTATTACGGCTTCCGCCGGAAACCACGCTCAGGGCGTGGCATACGCCGCAAGGCGCTACGGAGCAAAGGCGGTTATAGTTATGCCTACCTCAACGCCGCTTATGAAGGTAAACCGTACAAAAAGCTACGGCGCGGAGGTAATCCTTTACGGGGATGTGTACGACGAGGCCTGCGCCTACGCTCTTGAGCTGGCGGAGGAGAAGGGATACACATTTATCCACCCCTTTGACGACCCGGCTGTGGCTACCGGTCAGGGAAGCATTGCCATGGAAATTTTCAAGGAGCTTCCCCTTGTGGACTATATCTTCGTTCCCATCGGAGGCGGCGGGCTTGCCGCCGGAGTCAGCACCCTCGCGAAGCTGCTGCACCCCAATGTAAAGGTGATAGGCGTGGAGCCTGCCGGAGCCGCGTGTATGAAAGCTTCTCTGGAGCAGGGCAAAGTCGCGACGCTGCCTAACGTAAACACCATCGCGGACGGTACGGCGGTGAAAACTCCGGGGGAAAACGTGTTCCCCTACATTCGGAAAAACGTTGATCAAATCGTCACCGTAACGGACGAGGAGCTTATAGTTTCCTTCCTTGATATTATGGAAAACCACAAAATGGTTGTGGAAAACAGCGGCCTTCTTTCCGTGGCGGCTCTTAAGCAGATTGACCTTAAGGGCAAAAAGGCCGTGGCAATACTCAGCGGCGGAAATATGGATGTTATAACCATGAGCAGCATGGTGCAGCACGGACTTATTATGCGCGACAGAATTTTTACGGTTTCTGTGCTTCTGCCGGATAAGCCCGGAGAGCTTTCCCGCGTGGCGGACGTTATCGCAAAGGAAAACGGCAATGTTATAAAGCTGGAGCATAACCAGTTTGTCGCCACGAACCGAAATGCCGCCGTTGAGCTTAAAATTACTCTTGAAGCCTACGGCGCCGAGCATAAGGAAAAAATCATAAACGCTCTTAACAAAAACGGCTACAAGCCTCGGCTCATAAAGGTTATACTGTGAATTAATCACTGCACGAATTTTATCAAAAGACGGTTTATTTTTAAGAAAAACTGCTTTTATGAAAAAATACTCTTGACTAACGGGCAAATATTTTGTAAACTAATATGTAATGGTTTTATAACCTACGCGCGGATGTCCCCCGCGCAGGTTGCAATCTATCGCAAGCTCCGTTTCAAGCAAGCTAACGGAGCGTTGCTCCGATTTAAATGTTTTGCAAGGAGGCAAATTGATGATACTTAACGGAAGTCAGATTTTGGCGGAGGTTTTGTTGGAACAGGGCGTTGACACCCTTTTCGGCTATCCCGGAGGAAGCATACTCAACATATGCGACGCTCTTTACGACTACCGCGACAAAATCAAGCAGATAATTACGGCTCACGAGCAGGGGGCTTCCCACGCGGCGGACGGCTATGCCCGCGCCACGGGCAAGGTGGGCGTTGTTTTGGCGACAAGCGGCCCCGGGGCCACAAATCTTGTGACGGGCATTGCTACGGCATACATGGACAGTGTTCCCATGGTTGCCATTACGGGCAACGTGGGTACCGACCTTATAGGGCGGGACAGCTTTCAGGAGGTTTACATTGCCGGCATAACAATGCCAATAACCAAGCATAACTATGTTGTTCGCCGTGTCGAGGATTTGGCGGATATTCTGAGAAGCGCGTTCAAAATCGCCAATTCGGGCAGAAAAGGCCCCGTGCTTGTGGATATTCCAAAGGATGTAACGGCGGCGAAGTGCGAATTTACACGCAAGGAGCCGGAGGATACGGCGTATCATACGGTTATAGACGAAGAAAAGCTCAAAAAAGCGGCGGAAATAATAAACGGCTCCAAACGCCCCGTAATATATTTCGGCGGCGGCGTGGGGGGAAGCAAGGCCTGCGTTCCCCTGAGAGAGCTTATGAAAAAGGCCGAAATCCCCGTAACGCACACTTTGATGGCGGCGGGCAACGTCAGCTACGATGAGCCTCTTAATCTGGGGCTGCTGGGAATGCACGGCAACGTGACCTCCAACAGGGCTGTCAACGATGCGGATGTGGTTTTGGCCATAGGCACCCGCTTCAGCGACAGAGTTGCCCTTAACACGGAAGCCTTTGCTAAAAACGCCGCAATTATACAGATAGATATTGACCCCAGCGAGGTAAACAAAAACGTAATTGTGGATCTTAGCCTTGTGGGGGATGTAAAGGCCGTGCTTGAGGCTCTTCTTCCTTTGATTCGGGAAAATAAGCACACGCAATGGCTTGCTCAGATTGACGAATGGAAAAAGCTAAACTATGTTCCCAAGGACGACGACAGCGTTCTTAAGCCTCATCAGGTTATGAACGTTATCAGCAATGAGGCGGGAGAGAACGCAATATATGTCACCGATGTAGGCCAGCACCAGCTTTGGGCCGCTCAGTACTGCCGACACCTTCATTCCAGAAGCTTCCTAACCAGCGGCGGCCTCGGCACAATGGGCTTTGGCTACGGCGCGGCTCTGGGAGCAAAAACCGCGTTCCCCGACCGTCCGGTAATACATATTACCGGCGACGGCAGCTTCCACATGAATATGAACGAGGCGTGTACGGCGGTAAGCTACAATATTCCGGTTATTACGGTCATTATGAACAATTCCGTTTTGGGCATGGTTCGCCAGTGGCAGACTGTGTTCTACAACCGCCGCTACAGCGGAAGCGAGCCGGAGCGCGTAACCGATTACGTTAAGGTTGCCGAAGGCTTTGGGCTTAAGGGCTTCAGGTGCACAAATCTTGCCGAGTTTAAGGAAGCTATGGCTAAGGCAATGAAGATGAACTGCCCTGTTTGGATAGACTGCGTAATCGACAGGGAGGAAAAGGTTCTTCCCATGATTCCCGCAGGGGCAACCATTGATAAAATGATGATGGATTAAGGAGGCGACCGGAAATGAGCAAACAGGTATTAAGCGTTCTTGTGGAAAACCATTCGGGCGTTTTGGCAAGAGTGGCAAGCCTTTTCTGCCAGAGGGGCTTTAATATAGACAGTCTCACGGTTTCCGCAACGGACAACCCCGCAATATCAAGGATAACAATTGTCACCGAGGGCGACCGCCAGTCTCTCGACCAGATTATAAAGCAGACCGGCAAGCTTGTGGAAACAAAGAAGGTTACGCCTCTTAAGGCGTCGGAAAGTCTTTTCCGTGAGCTGCTTCTTATAAAAATCGAAGCGGACGAAAGGATACGCCGTGAGATTCACGAAATATGCGATATCTACCGTGCGAAAATAATCGACCTTACGGTAAACAGCATGATAATGGAGCTGACGGGAAATCCTCAGAAGATAGACGGCTTTCTTACTATGCTTAAACAGTATAACATACTTGAAATGTGCCGCACAGGCGTAACGGCTCTGGAGCGGGGCTACAGCACGCAAATGATGGAGTAAAAAGCGCCCCGAAATTTTATGATTTTTATTTGAAAGGGAGTTCCCTTTCGAGCTTTCCCTATAGTTTAGTCGGATTATTAATAAAATTTTATTATAATAAAGGAGTCTTTAAAATGATTACAAAGTACTATGACGCGGACTGTAACCTCGGTTTCCTTGACGGCAAAACCGTCGCTGTTATCGGCTATGGCAGTCAGGGTCACGCTCACGCTCAAAATCTTCACGAAAGCGGTGTGGATGTTGTCGTAGGTCTGCGCAAGAGCAGCTCAAGCTGGGCTAAGGCCGAAGAAGCCGGTCTTAAGGTTATGGAGGTAGAGGACGCCGCCGAAGCGGGCGATCTTGTTATGATGCTTGTTCCGGACGAGCTTGCCGCCGATATTTACAACAATCAGGTCGCAAAGCATATGAAGCCCGGCAATGTGCTTATGTTCGCCCACGGCTTCAACATCCACTTCAACGCAATCACTCCCTCAAAGGATATCGACGTTATAATGGTTGCTCCCAAGGGACCCGGCCATACGGTTCGTTCTCAGTACGTTGAGGGCAAGGGCGTTCCCAGCCTTATTGCCGTTCATCAGGACGCTACCGGCCACGCAAAGGACTATGCTCTTGCTTATGCCAGCGGCATCGGCGCGGGACGCGCAGGTATTCTTGAAACTACCTTCCGTGAAGAAACCGAAACCGACCTTTTCGGCGAGCAGGCGGTTCTCTGCGGCGGTGTAACCGAGCTTATGAAGGCGGGCTTCGATACTCTTGTTGAAGCGGGCTACGAGCCTGAAATGGCATACTTTGAGTGCATCCACGAGATGAAGCTCATTGTTGACCTTATCAACAGCGGCGGCTTCGCAATGATGAGATACTCCATCTCCAACACGGCTGAATACGGCGACTACAGGACGGGCAAGCGCCTTATTACCGAGGAAACCCGCAAGGAAATGAAAAAGGTGCTTACCGAAATTCAGGACGGCACCTTCGCAAGCGAATTCATGCAGGAATTTTCTTCCGGCCGCAAGATTAAGTTCCTTGCGACACGCCGCGTAGAAAGCGAACATCTTCTTGAAAAGGTGGGTAAAGAGCTGCGCAAGATGATGAGCTGGCTCAAGAACTAAAATAAAGTAATTGCAGAAAAAACAGTTCAAAAAAGCAATATTCCCTTTCAAAAAAGCATAAAATCCGGCGACAATGTGCGTCGGATTTTATACCTTTGTTAAGATATTAAGGAGGATTTTTATGGAACTCAGAAGCGCAAATGTCACCCGCGGAGTGGAGCGCGCGCCCAACAGAAGCCTTTTCTATGCTATGGGATACACAAAGGAGGAACTGGAGCGTCCTCTTATAGGCGTTGTCAGCGCGTACAGCGAAATCGTTCCCGGACATTTTCATCTGGATAAGGTTGCCGAAGCGGTAAAGGCCGGAGTCCGCATGGCGGGCGGCACCCCCATTATGGTGCCTTCCATCGGCGTATGCGACGGAATTGCCATGGGTCATATCGGCATGAAATATTCCCTTGCCAGCCGCGAGCTTATTGCCGACAGCGTTGAAACTATGGCTATGGCTCACCAGTTCGACGGTCTTGTTCTCATACCCAACTGCGACAAAATAGTTCCCGGCATGGTAATGGCGGCGGTGCGCATGGATATTCCCGCTATCGTATGCAGCGGCGGACCTATGATGGCCGGCAGATGGGACGATCGCAACATCAGCCTTTCCCAGATGTTCGAGGCCGTAGGCTCCTACAAGGCCGGAATCATCGACGAAGCAAAGCTTCAGGAATGTGAGGAGGGAGCGTGTCCCGGCTGCGGAAGCTGTGCCGGAATGTACACCGCCAACAGCATGAACTGCCTGTGTGAATCTATGGGTATAGCCCTTCCCGGCAACGGCACGATTCCGGCAGTCCACAGCGGACGTATGCTCCTTGCCAAGCACAGCGGCATGGCAATTATGGAGCTTGTGAATAAAGGCGTTACAGCCCGTCAAATTATAAATGAAAAATCCATCAGGAATGCTCTTGCCTGCGATATGGCTTTGGGATGCAGCTCCAACAGCGTGCTTCATCTTATCGCTATTTCCAACGAGGCGGAAGTTCCCGTGGATCTCAGCCTGTTTAACGAGATGAGCGCAAGGGTGCCTAACCTATGCCATCTTGCTCCGGCGGGTCCCACACATATGCAGGATCTTAACCGTGCCGGCGGTATTCCCGCTGTTCAGGCGGAGCTTATCAAGGGCGGCTTTATCGACCCCTCCGCCGTTACCGTTACGGGAAAAACCGTCGGAGAAAACGTTCGGGGCGCCTATATCAAGGACGAAACACAGATCCGTCCCCTTACAAATCCCTACAGCCCTACCGGCGGTATACAGATTCTATGGGGCAATCTGGCGGAAAAGGGCTGCGTGGTAAAGCGCAGCGCCGTAGCTCCCGAAATGCTTAAGCACACAGGTCCGGCGCGGGTGTTCAACAGCGAGGAAGAAGCCATTGATGCCATATACAACGGAAAAATCGTTGATGGGGACGTTGTGGTAATACGCTACGAAGGTCCCGTAGGCGGCCCGGGTATGCGTGAAATGCTCAATCCCACCTCGGCTCTTGCCGGTATGAAGCTGGATAAAACCGTAGCTCTTATTACCGACGGACGCTTCAGCGGCGCAAGCAGGGGCGCGTCCATAGGCCATGTTTCCCCGGAAGCGGCCGTAGGCGGAACGATTGCTCTGGTTGAGGAGGGCGATATCATCGAAATAGATATCCCCAACGCTTCCATCAACCTTAAGGTCAGCGACGACGTTCTTTCCACGCGCAGAAAGAGTCTCGCTCCCAAGGAGCCTAACGTTAAAACCGGCTGGCTCGCGAGATATTCCACCCTTGTTGACGGCGCCGACAAGGGCGCGGTTATGAAAAAGGTATTTTAACGCTTCAGGCGGAGAACCCGTAAAAGGCTCTCCGCCTTTTTTTTCAAAAAACTTGACGGTTTTAAAAAAATATGTTGCAAAATCATAAGAAATATAGTAATATAATATTATATAAATTTACACAAAAGGAAATGATTTCAATGGCAAACGATACATACCAAAGTCCCCTTAATTCCCGCTATGCCAGCAAGGAAATGCAATACCTTTTCTCCGACGATATGAAGTTCAAAACATGGAGGAAGCTGTGGATCGCTCTTGCGGAAACCGAGATGGAGCTGGGGCTTCCCATTACGCGGGAACAGATAGACGAGCTTAAGGCTCATGCCGAGGATATTAACTACGATGTGGCTAAGGAAAGGGAAAAGCAAGTACGCCACGACGTTATGAGCCATGTTTACGCCTACGGCGTTCAGTGTCCCAAGGCGAAGGGCATAATCCACTTAGGCGCGACAAGCTGCTATGTGGGGGATAATACGGATATTATCATAATGACCGAGGCTCTGAAGCTCATACGCTCAAAGCTCATAAATGTTATCGCTAAGCTGGCGAAATTCGCTATGGAATATAAGGATATGCCTACCTTGGGCTTTACACATTTCCAGCCGGCGCAGCTTACCACTGTGGGGAAAAGAGCCACCCTTTGGCTTAACGACCTCGTTATGGATTTGGAGGATGTAGATCATCAGCTTGGCAAGGCGAAGCTGTTGGGCAGTAAGGGTACGACCGGCACTCAGGCAAGCTTTATGGAGCTGTTTGAGGGGGATAGGGAAAAGGTAAAAGCCCTTGACATTAAAATTGCCGAAAAAATGGGCTACAGCAAGGTGTTCCCCGTTTCCGGCCAAACCTACGCAAGAAAGCTGGACACTCAGATGCTGAACGTCCTTGCGGAAATAGCCCAGAGCGCATACAAGTTCAGCAACGATATGCGTCTTTTGCAGCATCTCAAAGAAATGGAGGAGCCATTTGAAAAGAGTCAGATAGGCTCATCCGCAATGGCATATAAGCGCAATCCCATGAGAAGTGAGCGTATGGGTTCCCTTGCCAGATACGTAATCGTGGATGCCTTAAATCCGGCAATCACCGCTTCAACGCAGTGGTTCGAGCGTACGCTTGACGACTCCGCCAACAAACGGATAAGCGTAGCCGAAGCCTTCCTTGCCACAGACGCGATACTTGAAATATATATGAACATCACCGACGGAATGGTGGTTTATCCCAAGGTTATCGAAAGCCGCATTATGAGCGAGCTTCCCTTCATGGCTACGGAAAACATTATGATGCAGGCCGTAAAGAAGGGCGGCGACCGGCAGGAGCTTCACGAAAAAATCCGTGAGCTTTCCATGGAGGCCGCTAAAAACGTGAAGGTAAACGGCGGCAAAAACAATCTTATTGAGCTTATTGCCGAGGACGGCGGCTTTAATCTGGATATA
Organism: uncultured Oscillospiraceae bacterium; assembly: GCA_964551215.1. Classification (GTDB taxonomy): domain Bacteria; phylum Bacillota; class Clostridia; order UMGS1883; family UMGS1883; genus JAFLUQ01. The sequence goes on from CAZKBV010000006.1 coordinate 25,395, forward strand.
GACGCCCTTAAAGCAATTTTAAAGCCGGAAAATTACGTTGGCTTTGCTCCGAAGCAGACAGAGGAATATATAAACGAGGTTATAAATCCAATACTGGAAGCCAATAAAGAAATTTTGGGAATGACCGCGGAATTGAATGTATAACAGTTTGAAAGGATTGATAAGCAATGAAGCTTGGTGTAATAGGAGCCGGAAATATTGCCGGCGCCATTGTGCAGGGTGTTGTTAAAACCGGAACCATAGCTCCCGAAAATATAACCGTCAGCGATATTCACCTCGGGAAGCTGGAGGCTCTCAAAAAATTGGGGATAAATACAGCTTCCGACAATAAAATCACTGCGGAATACGGCGACATAATACTTTTGGCGGTTAAGCCCATTGTGGCGGCGGAGGTTCTGTGCGAGATACGCCCGTTTGTTCAGGGCAAGCTCCTTGTCAGTGTCGTTGCCGGCTTTACGAGAAAAAATATTTCCGACATAGTGGGGAAGGATGTGGACATAGTGCGCACCATGCCCAATGTTCCGGCTCTTGTGGGGGAGGGAATGACGGTACTATGCCGAACGGACAGCGTAAGCGATGAGGATTTTGCCGCAGTAACCTCGATTTTCAACGCCATAGGCAAGACCTCCGTCTTGGAGGAACACCTCTTTGACGCCGCCACGGCTACCAACGGCAGCGGTCCGGCATATGTTTTCGTTATGATTGAGGCCATGGCCGACGCGGCGGTGCTTCAGGGAATTCCCCGTGACGTGGCATACCTTCTTGTTGAACAGACGATTTTGGGCAGCGCGAAGCTGGCCCTTGAAACAGGGGAGCATCCCGGCAAGCTGAAGGATATGGTCTGCTCTCCCGGCGGAACCACCATTGAGGCAATATACCGCCTTGAGAAAAACGGGCTCCGCGCCACAATGATAGACGCGGTTGACGCCTGCGCGAAAAAATCGGCCGAGCTTGGAAATAACTGAAAAAACCGAATAAAAGCCCCTCCCTTCGGCATAGTCTGAAGCGGGGGCTTTTTTATGGAAAAGGTCAAAAACCGAGCCTGTATATTTTTTTGTATATTCATTTTGGGGCTTACTCTCGGAAGCGCCGCCGCCGTCGGCGAGGAATGGGAAATTGCGGCGGAGAGCGACTTTCCGCGTATATTTTTTAAAAATCTGCCCTTTGTTTTCTTTACAAATCTGTGGGGAAGCAAAAAAATTCGTATGCTTGCCGGAAGCGCCGCCCTTACTGTCAAAGGAATGTTTTTTGGCGTATCCGCCGTAAATATACTTAAATACTGCCCTGCAAAATATCCGGCGCTGATGCTTCCTCAAACAGCTTTGCTTGTTCCGGCAATGGTAATGCTTATGTGCGTCAGCGCGGAAAAGGAGCATATTGCGGCCTCCTTTTCCACAGTTTTAACAAAAATTTTGCTGTCAATTTTATTAACTTTTTTAATTTCTTGTGTTCAATTCGGGCTTTGCTTCTATTTTCCACAAATTTATGGATAATTTGCCACAAAATATTAATTTTTTTAGTGCATAAAGTCAATTTATTTTTTTGAAATAATATTGTAATATATATTTATTAATGTAACAAAGGAAGATAATTTTGGACAGTATTATCAACGATTTTGCCGACTATCTTCAGCGCACAAGCCATCTCGGCAAAAACACCCTCGGCTCATATAAGCACGATTTGGAGCTTTTTTTTGCTAAAATTCCTTTCGGAACAGATATTTGCAGTGCCGATGTTCAGGAATACATAGACGGGCTTACAGCCGAAGGCAAGGCCTGCGCAACGGTGCTGAGAAGTGCCAGCGCTATAAGAAAATTTTTCGGCTTTCTCGTCGAAAGAGGGGATATTGCCGCAAATCCGACCGACGGACTGAGGCTGCCAAAGCGCAGCGCGGCGGAGCCTGTGGTGCTTACTCCCGGAGAAATAAATAAAATTCTTTCCGCGCCGGATTCATCCGACAGCAAAGGGCAAAGAGACAAAGCCATGCTTGAGCTTATGTATGCCGCCGGACTGAAGGTGTCGGAGCTTATTGCCCTTGAAGTCAGGGACGTTGACCTTTCCGACGGCAGCATATATTGCCGCGGCGGCAAAGCGAGAGTCGTCCCGATAGGAGGGGTATGCGCCAAGGCCGTTAAGGATTATCTTTCCGGCGCCCGTCGGGAGCTTGTGGGGGATAACGACACCGACGTGCTTTTCGTAAACTGCCGAGGGCAAAAAATGTCAAGGCAGGGCTTTTGGAAAATTATGAAGGAGTATATCGCCGCCGCAAATATAAAAAAGGACGTCACTCCCCAGACTCTGCGCCATTCCTTTGCCGTTCACCTTTTGCAAAACGGGGCGGAGCTTCGGGACGTTTCCGAAATGCTCGGATATAACCAGAACGTATCCGTAAAGCTTTATGAAAATATGCTAAAGGAAAGAATGAAAAAAGTATATAAAAAGGCTCATCCGAGAGCTTAGAAAATATTTTAATCAATTTTTGGGGATTTGTGATATAACCTACGCGCGGATGTCCCCCGCGCCGGCCGCAATCTATCGCAAGCTCTGTTTCAAGCAAGCTTGCCGGGAGCGCTATTCCGATTTAAAAAATACGGCGCGGCGGGAAATCAATTTCTTTGTGCCGCCGAAGGAACGGAGATTTTTATGGAGTATATAGGACATACCTCGGAGGACGGAAGAAAACAGCCCCTCTCTCAACATTTAATCGGCGTGGCGAAGTTGAGCGGAGAAAATTCTGTTGACAGTCTGAAAGACTGTGCCGAGCTATGCGGCCTTATGCACGATATAGGGAAATATACGGAGGAATTTCAAAAACATATACGAGGCGTCCCAGTAAAGGTGGGACACGCGTTGTGCGGCGCTCAGGAGATTTATAAAATTTCCGAAGCGTCGTATTCATATATGATGGAATATTGCATAGCCGGACACCATACCGGTCTGCCCGACGGCGGAACAAAGGCGGATAGGCCCGATATGTCAACCCTGTACGCAATTTTAAAACGCGAAACGGGGAATTATTCGGCCTACGCCAACGAAATAAGCGTTAAATTCCCGAAGGACAATCTTCGAGAATTGATGAAGGACTGCCGTACAAAGGAAGAAATCATCGAGCTGTATTCTTTCTTTACAAGATATTTGTTTTCATGCCTTACGGACGCGGATTTTATAGATACCGAGCGGTTTGTTTCGCCCGATACCGACAGAAGCGTGGAGGGGAATTTTCAAAAAGCGTATGAAGCGGTATGCAAAAAAACGGATAGCTTCCGCGCCGAAACGCCTTTACAGAAGGCGAGAGGATCCTTGCAGGAGCAGGTGTATAAAGCCGTTGACACAGAGGCGGATATTTACACTCTCAATATGCCTACGGGGAGCGGAAAAACACTGTGCGGTATTCGCGCGGCGTTGAAAACGCTGCTGAAGAAAAATAAAAAAAGGATTATATACGTTATACCTTATATAAGTATCATTGAGCAAACAGCGGAAATTTTCGAGGACATTTTCGGGCGGACGCTGCCCGTTGTTCAGCATCATTCCAATTATGACCTTGAAAATACGGAAAGCGAAAACGAGCTTACGCAGGAAAAGCTCAGGCACGTCTGCGAAAACTGGGACGCTCCGCTTATCGTGACGACGAATATTCAGTTTTTTGAATCGCTGTACCACTACCGAAGCAGTCGGCTTCGTAAGCTGCACAACCTTGCCGACAGCATCATTATTTTCGATGAAATCCATATGCTTCCGGCCGAATATATAAAACCGTGCCTGAAAGCTATAGGTTATATAACCAAGTATCTAAATTCCACCGTTTTCCTCATGTCGGCCACAATGCCGGATTATGAAAATTTCGCGAAGAAATTTGTGATGTCAAGCAAGATAACGGACGCGGTGGGAGATAAGCGCTTGTTTAAGGCTTTTGACAAATGTTGTTACAAATATATCGGAAAAACATCGCCGGAAAAGCTGGCCGAAATGGCGCGGGAATGTGGGAACGCGCTTATTATCGTCAATAAGCGCGGCACGGCGAGGGAGCTGTACGACATATGCGAAGGCAAAAAGTATCATTTATCAACATACATGACTCCCAAGGATCGCTCCGAGGTCATTCGGGAAATAAAGGAAAATATACATAACGGCGTCAAAATAACCGTTGTTTCCACCTCTCTTATAGAGGCGGGAGTTGACCTTGATTTTGAAACGGTATTCCGCGAAAATGCCGGCATAGATAATATTCTTCAGTCGGGCGGACGCTGCAACAGAGAGGGAAAAAGAGAACGCGGCAATGTGTTTGTTTTTGAAACCGACGGCGGAAGCGGCGAGATACAGCTTAAATCGAATATTACACGGTCGTTGTTTTCGGAATTTGAAGATATAAGCTCCGATAAATGTATAAAAGAATACTACAATCGTTTGTTTGCCGTTAAGGACGGAGCTATAGAGAATAATTCCATCACTTCTTTGATGGGCGAAAATCTCAGCCCCGACTCCATACCCTTCAGAACCTATGCCGAAAGGTTTCGCTTTATAGATAATCAGGTCATAGGAATAGTAATTCCCGACGAGGAAAACAGGGAGCTGATAGAGGAGCTTAAATACGGGAAGCTCTCGGCAAAACGCCGCCTCCAGAAATATTGCGCGTCGGTAAAGCCCTACGAGCTTGAAAGGATGCTAAAGGAAGGCATTGTAAAGCAGCTTGAATGTGGCGTGTGCGTACTGTCTAATCCCGACTATTATAATAAGTATACGGGATTAAGCTTTACAATCGAAAGGGATTATATAATCTGAAGGGAACGTTCGTTCCTATCCGCGCCGAAGCGCGGGGGCTGTTTTACGAAAACCAAAAAGCGCGCCTAAAGGCTTTCTGCGGATTTGAACGCTCCGCCGGAAGCCTTTTTGGCCGCTCGCCGCACGTTTTATCATAAAATAAATGCTTTGTAATTTTTTACTTGACATTTGGGTTGACATTATGATATAATTACTGTGAATAAGTACATATATTCACTTTGTAAGGAAGGGAGCTTCTTAAGCCATGCTTGAGGAATTAAATACGCTCGGCGTTGATACCGAGGACGGAATTTTTCGATTTATGAACAACACGGAGCTTTATAAGCGAATGTTGACGGCCTTTGCCGAAATGATAAGGGAATCGCGGGTTACGGCGGAATTTGACGACAAGGACTGTGACGGGGAAATCGAAAAAATCCACGCTCTTAAGGGCGCGGCCGGAAACTTGTCCGTCAAGCCGCTTTACGCGGCGTACACCGATATCGTTCGGCTTTTAAGGGAAGGAAATATCGCGCAGGCAAAGGCGGAAATAACAAAAATCCTTCCTACGCAGGAAAAAATAGCGCAATGTATTGAAAAATATTCATAAGAATTTGGGGTATTTTGTGATGAGTTATAACAATAAATCCATTTTGGTGGTTGACGACGTTAAAATAAACCGTGTTATGCTAACCGAAATATTCAAGGATGAGTTTGATGTTATAGAGGCCTCGAACGGCAGAGAAGCTCTTGATATTATAAACAGCGATTCAAATGTCGGAGCCGTGCTTTTAGACCTTATTATGCCCGAAGCAGACGGCTTTGCCGTGCTTAAAAATATGAACGAAACGGGGCGCATAAAAACCCTCCCCGTACTTATCGTAACCGGCGCCAATGACAGGGATATGCTCATAGACGCTTATAATCTGGGGGCCATGAATGTCATAACAAAGCCGTATATTCCGTATTTCTTAAACAGACAGCTTAAGAACGTTATGGAACTGTACAGACAAAAGGACGAGCTTGAGCTTGCGGTGGCGCAGCAGGTTGCCAAATTTAACAAAATGAGCGGTTCTATCGTTGAAGCTTTGGCGAATATAATAGAATTTCGCGACTGCGAAACGGGAAAGCACGTTAAAAACGTATGCGATATGACCGAAAAGCTTATGATAAAGCTGGGAGAGATGTACCCCGAATATAAGCTGCCGATGGGAGAAATCAGCAAGATTTCAATAGCCGCCGCCCTCCATGATGTGGGGAAAATTTCAATTCCGGACACAATTCTGAACAAGCCCGGAAGGCTTACCGCTCAGGAGTATGAGGTAATGAAGCTGCATACGGTAAAGGGCTGCGAGCTGCTTGAAAGGGTTAAGGATATTATCGAACCCGCGCTGTACAGATATTGCTACGATATTTGCCGACATCACCATGAAAGATGGGACGGCAAGGGCTATCCGGACGGGATTGCGGGAGACGGAACCGAAATATGGGCGCAGGCTGTGGCCATGTCGGATGTATACGACGCTCTCACATCGGACAGAGTTTATAAAAAGGCCTTGCCGCGCGATGTTGCGGTAAATATGATTTTTAACGGTGAATGTGGGCAGTTTAATCCCCGTGTTTTGGAAGCGTTTAAGGCGGTGCAAAATGAAAAGCAAGGCTGAGAGTAAATTTGATATTAAGGAACAAAAAGGAAGCGACAAAAGATTTTTTGTCGCCAGCGGCGCCATTGTTTTTTTAGTAACTATAGGGCTTATTTTCGCCTACAACTTTTATACGGGGCGGCAGGCCGATAAAGTCTTAATCGGCGTAAACGAGGTTTATATGTCCGAGATAAATCTTCAGCTCCAGCAAAAGTTTAAATCCATTATGGAGGTTAGGCTTTCGCAGGTTGACAGAATTTTAACGCTAATTAAGCCCGATAAATTCGACGACAGCGACGCTATTTTCAAAATAGTGAAAGAAGACGTGACGTCGAGAGGTTTAAGCTTTGCGGGGTTTTTGGATGAAGACTATAAGCTTTGCAGGGTTTACGGGTCGAATTTAACAATAGAGGGCGATAACGACATTAAAGAGTCTATTGAATACGACGGGAATGTTCTGGAATACGCCACGGACGAAAAAGGCGAAAAATACCTTTTGTTCGGGCGGGGTACCACGGATTACGCGCTGAAAAACGGAAAACACAGCACCGCCTTTGTTGTGGGCATAAAAATGAGCCTTATGGACAATGCGCTTTTTCTCGATTCGGAAAACGGGAACATTTATACTCACGTCATAAACCACAACGGCAATTTCATTATAAGCAACGGCTTTATCAGCGGAGATAACTATTTTGACGGCATTTTCGAAATGGAGATTACCGACGCCAAGGAGGCCGAAAAGTGTGTAACCGAGCTGAAGCACGCCATTGATATCGGCTCGCAATATAACTTCAACTATGTTCTGAACGGCCAAAAATTTTACGTTTGCTGCTCTCCGTTTTCGGATAACAGCGAATGGTATTATGTGACCGTAATGAGCAGCGATATTTTCGACGGGTATTTTAACGAGCTGAGTAAATCCAGAATTAGGGCTGTCGTAAGTGTTATTATAATTCTTCTTTTCATTTTGCTGTTTTTTGTTATGATTTATTACAAAAAGAACCAAAAGCAGCTTGAAGAGCTTAATGACGCAAAGGAGCTTGCGGAAAAGGAAAGCAATGCCAAAACCGAATTTTTGTCAAGCATGAGCCACGATATAAGAACTCCCTTGAACGCCGTTATGGGTATGACGGGTATTGCTTTGAAGCATATAGACGACAAGGAAAGAGTTCAATATTGCCTTGAAAAGGTGGTTACGTCCTCAAAGCATCTTCTGTCTATGATAAATGACGTTCTGGATATTTCCAAGATAGAAAGCGGAAAGATGCAGCTTTCTATAAGAGAAGCCTCTCTCAAGACCATTATTGACGACCTTGTGGCTCTTTCTCAGAGTATGCTGAAGGCAAAAGGGCAGAAATTCGATGTTTTCATTCACAACATAATAGCCGAAGACGTTTATTGTGACGACATAAGGCTCTATCAAATTTTGGTGAACATTGTTTCAAACGCCTTTAAATATACTCCCGAGGGCGGAAAGGTGCTTGTGGAGGTAAATCAGGAAGCGTCCGACAAGGGCGAGGATTATGTAAAAACTCACTTTACCGTTACCGACAACGGCATCGGAATGTCGCCCGAATTTGTGGAGAAAATTTTTGAAAAATTTGAACGGGCGGATAACGACGTTGTCCACAGTACATTGGGAGCGGGTTTGGGAATGTCGATTTCCAAGCAGCTTGCCGACCTTATGGGAGGCAAAATCGAGGTTGAGAGCGTTTTGCACGAGGGCAGCGTTTTCCGCCTTTCGGTAGATTTTAAGACAGCCGGAAAATTCGAGGTAAAGGAAAAGCTGCCCAATTGGGATGTGCTTGTTGTGGACGACGACGAGGCGCTGTGCGAAACGGCGGCGGCCAATCTTGAAGAACTGGGCGTAAAAGCGGAGTGGATAACCGAGAGCGTAAAAGCCGTTGAGCTTATAGAAAAGCGTCGGGAAGAAGGCAAGGAATTCGACTTTGTTTTTCTCGACTGGAATATGCCCGATATGGACGGAGTGGAAGCGATTAAAAGAATACGAGCCACGGGAAGCGTAAATCTGCCCGTATTCCTTATTTCGGCATACGATTTGGGCGATGTTGAGGAAAAGATTGATTTGACGGAGTTTGAAGGCTTTATTGCCAAGCCCCTGTTTAAGTCGAGGATTTATCAGGTATTGGGAAAATACGCGGGACACGTGACCGAGGACGTCTCAGCCTCAAAGGATATGTCCGCGAGCTTTATCGGTAAGAGAGTCCTTGTGGCCGAGGATGTCGACATAAACTGGGAGATTGTAAAGGAGGCTCTTGTCTCCGCCGGTATAGAGGCGGAAAACGCGGAAAACGGCAAGGTGTGCATAGAAAAGTTCTGTGCCTCGCCTATCGGGTATTATGACCTAATTCTTATGGATATAAAAATGCCTGTCATGAACGGCATTGACGCGACCAAGGAAATAAGGAAGCTTAACAGAGAGGATAAGGATTTGCCTATTGTGGCCATGACGGCAAACGCGTTTTCCGAAGATGTTCAGGAATGTCTTGAAAACGGAATGAACGCCCATATAGCCAAGCCTATTGAGCTTAAAAACTTTTTTGCCGTTCTTCACAGATTCCTTGACGATTAAAGCCGAATTACGCCTTACAGCGAAGAAACGGGAAGCAATGAACGCAATGAAGCGGTAAGTTTTTTGACAAGGAAAGATCATATTGAAAAAATTTAAGCTGCGAAACTTTATAATCCTAACGGTGGCGGGATTGATAAACGCCTTCGGCATAACCGTTTTCCTCAATCCCGTAAAGCTTTACGACAGCGGAATTTCCGGCACGTCAATGCTTTTGTCCCAGCTTACGCCGGAGAGGTTTTCTCTGTCAATGTTTCTTCTTCTGTTAAACATACCTTTGTTTTTGTACGGACTGAAAAAGCAGGGGAGAGTGTTCACTGTATACGCCATGTACGCCGTCGGCGTGTATTCCCTCGGCGCATGGCTGATAACCGATGTGCTTCCGGTTGACGTGAGCATAGCTTCGCCTTTGGCGGGGACGGATTTGCTTCTTTGCGCCCTTTTCGGCGGAGTTATCTCCGGCATAGGCAGCGGGCTTGCGATAAGGGGCGGCGGGGCTATGGACGGAATCGAGGTTCTCGCCGTAATATTTGCCAAGCCTTTGGGAATTACCGTGGGAACCTTCGTCATGATATACAACATTATTTTGTATGTCATAAGCGGAATTGTTCTTCAAAGCTGGATACTTCCCCTTTACTCCATCGTAACCTATACCGCCGCGCTGAAAACCATCGACTTTATTGTGGACGGCTTGGACAGGGCAAAGTGCGCCATGATTGTAACACAAAAGCCGGACGAAATATGCGCGGTGTTTTCCAAGGAATTTGAGTGCGGCCCCACAAGAGTGGACGCCAGAGGCGGATATTCCAACAGCGAAAAAACCATTGTGTATTTTGTGCTGAACCGTTTTCAGGTAACAAAAATGAAGGGTCTTGTGAGAGAGACAGACCCTTCGGCGTTTATTATGATTAGCGAGGTCGCGGACGTTTTTAAGGCCAATCAATGATTGATTGGCCTTAATTATTCTCTCAATTTGAGACTCAATTATTGAGTCGCCTTACGCCGCTGTCTGTAATTTTTCTTGCGAGAAAGGCGCAGGCTATGCCCAGTAGCGCTCCGCAAAGCACGTCCGTGGGGTAGTGTACGTAAAGATACACCCGGCTAAAGGCAATCAAAAAAGCCGTAACATAGGCCGCCGCTCCGAAGCGTTTGTCCCGAAACCATATTCCCGTGGCCGCCGCGAAGGAGGTTGCCGCATGGGAGGACGGGAAGGAATACATATCCGACGGAGGGGAAATAATCAGGTCGTTTACGGTCAACATTCCCAGAGGGTTATTATAGGGACGCACACGCATAACAAGGTGCTTTATTATAAACCCCCCGAAAAACAGCCCTAAAAGCATTGCCAGAGCAATGGTAACGCCATAGCGGCGCTCTCCCTTTCTGAGCATCAGTATCACCGCCGCCCCTATCCAAAGGAGGGCGCAGCTTCCGAGGATGCTCATAACCGTCATAAAGATATCCATTGCATCGAATCGAAGCCCCTGAATTTGATTCATAAGGCTAAGCTCAAAAGCCGTCATATTATCCCTCCTTTTTTACGGCTTTTCTCCCGCGGCAAGGCGGAAATTGCCGCCACAGTCCTTTTTGGTAATGATATTTTTAAATCCGTTTTTATCTAAAATTTCGCTTATGGCTTTTTCTTGGTCATAGCCGCCCTCGTAGGCAAGCACGCCGCCGCCGCTTAGCACTTTATAGGCTTTAGGCGTTACCGCCTCGTAAAAACAAAGCCCCGACTTTCCGCCGTCAAGAGCAAGGCGAGGCTCCGTTTTCGCAACCTCAAGACCGTCAACCGCGTCAGAGGGAATGTAGGGCGGATTGCAAACTATTACGTCGTACTCACCGGCGATTTCGTCCCTTAGGGCGTCCAGCCTCACTGCGGCGCACCGTTGGTTCAAGCCGTGGAGGGCGATGTTTTCCTCCGTTTTTGTCAGGGCTTCTTGGGATATATCCGCCAAAACCACCCTTGAACCGCTTATATAGCGGGCCAGACTTATGCCTATACATCCGCTTCCGCAGCAAAGATCCAGTATTTTTATTTTTTTGCCCTTAAAGCGTTCGATAAGGTATTCAACTACGGTTTCCGTGTCGGGGCGGGGGATAAGGGTGCCGCTGTTAAGCCTGAACTTCAGCCCCATGAATTCCTTTTCCCCAACAATGTAAGCCACAGGCTCCCCGTCGCGGCGGCGGCGGATATATTCCTCGAAGCGCAGCTTTTCCTCCTCTGTAAGCTCCCGAAAAAGCAGTCGGGAGTCCTGCCCGACCGCATAAGAAAGAAGCACCCTTGCGTCAAGCAGGGGTGTTTGTGAATTTTTAAGCTGTTTTGCGGCTTCCTGAATTACCATTTGTCGTCCTCTTTATTTCCCGTAAGCACGGCCTTCATTGAAGCAATAGCCACTTCAAGCTGAGAATCGTCCGGCTCTCTTGTCGTAATTCTCTGCACCCACATTCCGGGCTTGGATATAAGGCACACAACCTTGTTTTTGCTTTTTCCCGCCCAGCGTATCAGCTCGTAGGATATTCCGGCTACAACCGGAAGAAGCAGAAGCCTCAGCGCTATGCGCACAAGCATATTGTCCCACGAAATAAACGAAAACAGAATTATGCTTATTACCATTACGTAAACGAGAAAGCTTGTTCCGCAGCGGGGATGAAGTCGGCTCATATTTCGGGCGTTTTCCGGCGTAAGCTCCAGACCGGCTTCATAGCAGAATATGGTTTTATGCTCGGCTCCGTGATACTGGAACACCCGCTTTATTTCTTCCATCCGCGAAACAAGGATTACATATCCCAAGAAAATTCCGATTCTTATTATACCCTCCAAAAGGGTGAGGATAAATGAGTTTTTGGTAAGTATCTTAACAAAGCCGGTTATAATGTTGGGCAGAATAAAGAACAGCCCTATTGAGAAAATAAGGGAAATAAAAACGGAAAAGTAAATGACATAATCCTTCAGTTTTTCCCCCAGCTTTTCGGTAAGCCATTTATCGAATTTGGACTGTTCCTGAGGGGAATCGTCCTCAATATCAAAAAATTCCGCACTCCACATAAGCGCTCTCATGCTGCATATAAGGGAATCAAAAAACGCAAAGACACCTCTGATTATGGGAATTTTGTTAACGTGATATTTTGTGACGAGACTGCTTATAGGCCGTTTATCAACAACTATTTCCCCATCGGGCTTGCGCACGGCGGAGGCAATCTCCTTCGGCCCTCTCATCATAACGCCCTCCATAATGGCGCTGCCGCCGATGGAGGTTATATGCTGCTGTTGTTCCTCTTTCATGTAATCATTCCTCTCTATCATTTTGTATCATACCATAAAACGACGGGTTTTGCAAGACTTTTTGCATATGTTAATAAAAAATTCATCAACAACCGTAAAGCGGCTTAATAGTATGTTAAGAGGAAGTGATATCCGTTGAGACTTTTCGGCGTTGAAAAAAAGAAAAAGAAAAGGCGCAAGATCCTGCCCGTAGTTTCGGTGTGCGTTGCACTGTTAATTCTTCCTTTGGTATTCATGCTTTTCAGAGCCGCGCCGAAAATGGAGAAAGTTATCTCGTTTTGCGCAAGAAACGCCGCCAGCAGCGAAATAGACAAGGCCGTGCTGGAATATATGGACGAAAACCGTGTTACCTACGCCGCTCTTGTGGACGTTAGATATGACGAAAACGGAGCCGTAACCTCCATCACTGCCGATACCGCGAAAATAGATACCATGATTGCAAAAATGGATAACGATATCGGCGCAAAGCTGGAGGAGGCGGTTATGCAGACGCATATTCCTCTGGACGTGCTTTTGAGTACGGAGCTTTTTACCGGAGACGGTCCGAAAATTTCGGTGCATTTTTTTCCGATAAATGTTGTCAATGTAAAAACACGCCATGAATTTACGGCCAAAGGAATAAATCAAACTCTGCATACAATATATCTGGACATTTCGGTTGATATAGAGATACTTCTGCCCTTTAAAAACCGCACCGAAAATGTGGATAGCGAAATTCTCCTCGGCCAGACTCTTATCGTGGGCGGAGTGCCGCAGACATATGTGGAAAGGTGAGCTTTAAAAAGCTGACCTCCGCCGACTTTTAAAAAAAGGCGCAGGAAGCCGAGATAAATATATTGACAAACTCGGATTATCCTGCTATAATATAAGTATAGTTAGCTTAAACTAATCTTTTTAAATTAAAGCTTATGAAAATCGCGGCGACCGGCCAAGTGCCGTAAAAAGGCTTTCGGCTGAGCTGTGACGCAAAAAAGACGGGAGGAATAAAGATGGTAAAAATTACTTTGGATATCGACGGTATGGCCTGTTCAATGTGCGAGGCGCATATTAACGATGCGGTTAGGGCAAAATTTAAGGTTAAGAAGATATCCTCGTCCCACGCAAAAAAACAGACGGTTATTATCTCCGAGGAGGAGTTAGACGCTCAGAAGCTGAAAGAGGTTATTGAGGAGACGGGGTACAGGGTGCTGTCCCACAGATGCGAGCCATTTGAAAAGAAGAAGCTGTTTTCATTCGGCAAATGATAGGGGAGAGGAATAAAATTTTGTATAAGCCGTCAAAAAACGCGGAAAGCAGCTGCCGCCATTTTATACAAATTGCCCATTGAAAAAAGCAAAAAATTCATATAAAATTTAGTTGATTGAGTAGCGGAGCGCATAAATCCGAATCGTGGATTTATGCGCTTTTTCTCATTTAGGTTATGGCAGCCGCCCCAACGGCCGCGAAAAAAATATTTTTGGAGGAATGTATTTATGAATCAGCGTCAAGAAAAGTCCGGTGCGTGTCCGTCCTGCGGACGGCATTGTCCGCCCGATGATTTGCACTGCCCCCGCGGCAGAGCTTATTTCGGTTTGGAAGCCGAAGGCGGGCAACACGATAAAAAAAGAAGGGAGATAAATATAGAGGACGAAACGATTTTGCTTATGCTAAAATGCGGACATTTGCTTCATCACGGCTTAGTTGAGCGTGCGGGAAGCGAAGATATGTTAAGCTTTCTTTCGCCGGAAGAGAAAAACGACTTAACCGCTGCTTTGAAAAAATGCGCGGATGTATGGAGCAATTTGGAATAGGTCGCATTTGAAAAAAATTTTTAAATTCTTCTTGACAAACAAAAAAATTCATGCTATACTCATAACAGTGTTATATAACACTGTTATATAGGAGGCCGACCTATGAGCGAAACCGAAAAAACAACCCTCAACGCTATACTGACGGCGGCAAAGGCGGAATTTCTCGAAAAGGGATTCCGAGGCGCGTCGCTGAGGAATATCGTAAAAACCGCGAATGTGACGACAGGCGCGTTTTACGGCTATTACAAAAGCAAAGAGGAGTTGTTTGACGCAATTGTGGGCGAGCAGGCGGACTATGCCATGTCCGCCTACAAAAAGGCGCAGGAGGATTTTGCAAATCTGCCGCCCGAAGAACAGCTTGAATGTATGAGTGAAATATCGGGTAAATGCTTGGAGGAAATTCTTGAATATTCCTATCGGCATTTAGACGAGTTTAAGCTTATACTCACTTGCAGCGAAGGCACGCGGTACGGAAATTTTATCCACGACATGGTGGAGGTGGAAATTGACGCAACCCACAAATTTAACGACGTGCTTAAATCTCTCGGACGTGAAAGCAGACTATTAAATCCGAGTCTGGAGCACATTCTTATAAGCGGAATGTTTTCGGCGTATTTTGAAATGATAATTCACAAAATGCCGCTTGAAGCCGCAAAAGAATATTTAAATGATTTGCGCATTTTTTACACTGCCGGGTGGCAGAAAATTATGGGGTTTTAATACCCTTTTAATTTTAAACAACGGTTAGCAAAAACTAACTATTTTGAGGAGGTATCGGCTTGAAAAAACAGAGTAATTTGTCAAGGCTTATGCATTATGGCGGAGGATACAGATTTCTTGCATACGCTTCCTGGGTATTATCCGCCTTGAGCGCGTTGCTCGCCCTTATTCCATTTATTTATATATGGCGGATAATTAAAAACGTACTAAACACCGCGCCGAATTTTGAGGGAGCGGAAAATCTCACGGGCTACGGCTACATGGCGGTTATATTTGCCGCCGCGTCAATGATAGTGTATATCGGCGGACTTTTGTGTTCCCACTTGTCCGCGTTCCGCGTCGCCGCAAATTTGCGCCGTGATTGTATGGAGCATATCGTAAAGCTGCCCCTTGGAACCGCCGAAAGCATCGGCAGCGGAAAGCTTCGCAAAATTGTGCTGGATTCAAGCGAGGCAACGGAAACATATCTCGCTCATCGGCTGCCGGATAAAGCGGGGGCTATAGCTACGCCCGTCGGACTTTTGGCAATGCTCTTTATTTTCGATTGGCGGTTAGGACTTTTGAGCCTTATCCCCGTTATATTGGGCTTTTTGATTATGGCGAAAATGACAGGCAAGGACATGGAACGAAGCATGAAGGAATACCAAAACGCGCTCGCCGATATGTCTAACGAAGCGGTAGAATACGTCAGAGGGATTCCCGTTGTAAAAACCTTTGGACAAACTATATTCTCATTCAAACGCTTTAAGGGCGCAATCGACTATTATGAAAAATGGGCGATTGATTACACAAAAAGGCTGCGTATGCCGATGATGCTCTACACAACGGCGATAAACGCCGTGTTCGCGTTTCTTATCGCGGGCGGCATTATATTCACTC
>CAZKBV010000007.1:0-36986 GCA_964551215.1 uncultured Oscillospiraceae bacterium
ATCCCATTTATATGTTCAAAAACAGCTTGGACAAACTTACGCCCAATCCGTTGGCAATCTTTTCAAGATTAACGATAGATATATTTCTTTTCCCTAATTCAACGCTCGCAAAATATGTCCTGTCCATACCTATTTTTGCGGCAAATTTTTCTTGGCTCAAGCCTGTTTCCTTTCGTAATTCACGGATTCGTGTTCCTATTTTTTCAGTAATCATTTATCCGACCTCGCAAAATCATTTTCGACATCATTCCCATTCGATTGTTGCGGGGGGCTTACTTGTCACGTCGTACACAATTCTGTTCACGTGCTTAACCTCGTTGACGATTCTGGTGCTGACCCGTTCCAAAACATCATAGGGGATTCTTGCCCAGTCAGCGGTCATAAAATCGGTAGTCGTAACCGCCCGCAGAGCGATAGTATAATCATATGTACGCTCATCGCCCATTACGCCCACGCTGCGCATATCGGTAATTACGGCGAAGTACTGGTTTATGCTTCTGTCCATGCCGCAAGCCGCGATTTCCTCCCGAAAAATTGCGTCGGCGTCACGAAGGATATCCAACCTCTCCTTAGTAATTTCGCCGATGACCCGAACCGCAAGACCGGGCCCGGGGAAGGGCTGGCGCCACACAAGATTATCCGGTATGCCAAGCTCCGTTCCCAGCTTACGGACTTCATCCTTAAACAGCATACGAAGCGGCTCAACGATTTCCTTGAATTTAATAACGTCCGGCAAAGCGCCCACATTGTGGTGGCTCTTTATTGTTGCGCTTTTGCCGCTGCCGCTTTCCACCACGTCGGGATAAATCGTACCCTGAACAAGATAGTCTACCTCGCCTATCTTATTGGCTTCGTCCTCAAACACGCGGATAAACTCCTCGCCGATAATGCGGCGCTTCTTCTCAGGCTCTGTAACGCCCTTCAGCTTATTCAGGAACCGTTCTTCGCAGTTCACACGGATAAGATTTATGTCAAACTGCTTGGTAAAAATTTCTTCGACCTCGTCGCCTTCATTTTTACGGAGCAGACCGTGATCCACAAAAATACACGTAAGGTTTTTGCCCACCGCACGGGAGAGCAGCACCGCCGCAACGGAGCTGTCAACGCCGCCGCTGAGGGCGCAGAGCACCTTTTTGCCGGCGTACTTTTCCTTAGCCGTTTCGATATACCGTCGGGCGTAGTCGCTCATTTCCCAGTCGCCCTTACAGCCGCATACATTATAGAGAAAATTGCGCAGCATTTTTTCGCCGAAAACAGTATGATTGACTTCCGGATGGAACTGGACGCCGTAGAGCTTTTTTTCCGCGTTTTCGAATGCCGCGGCGGGGCATGTATCGCTGAAGGCCGTAATTTTAAAGCCTTCGGGAACGCGGCTTATATAGTCCGTATGGCTCATCCAGCAGACGCTCTTTCCCTCAATGCCGTCAAAAATAAGGCTTTTGGAAAGGTTCACTTCCTTTTTGCCGTACTCTCTTGTTTCGGCGGTTTTGACCTCGCCCCCCAAAAGATGGCTCATGAGCTGAGCGCCGTAGCAAATGCCCAAAACCGGAACGCCCAAATCGAAAATCTCCTTGGAAACCGTGGGAGCGTCCTGCCCGTAAACGCTGTTAGGGCCGCCTGTAAAAATGATTCCCACGGGATTTTTCGCCTTTATTTCCTCAATCGTCCTTGTATATGCCATAACCTCGCAGTAAACATTGTGTTCACGCACCCGTCTGGCAATGAGCTGGTTATACTGTCCGCCGAAGTCAATTACCAAAACCGTCTGTTTATTCATTGTGCAACCTCCGATGTATGTTAATTATAAAATCTCAATGGGCAGCCCAAAGGCTATCCCTTGTTCTTGGGGATTATCAACAGCTTGAGCATAATATTATTTTTTCTTTTTCGTTCTATTGTATTTCGTTTCCTTATTCATCAAAAACCTTGTCAGTTCGAAAATCAGCGTCCACACCGTAAGCAGCACAAAGGAAATGAGCAAAAACTTCATAGCTCCCACAAAGCCCGCCCATTTTGAAACCGCGAAAAACAAAGCTCCTCTGGCCAGACCTACGCCGCCCACCGTGGCCGCCATTGACGGAAACGCCTTAAGCACCGACACATTGTCCCTTATGCCCGATATTCCTCCCACGACAGCCAAAACCATTGGGGATAGTATAATGCCTGCCAGATCCAGCCCGAAAGCCGTCGCGATTATCTGCTTACTGCCGGCAAAATTTCCGACTATCATGGAAACGAAGCATATCGCCTGAAACAGGAGTACCCCCGAAATCGCTTTTTTCAACCGAATCTCTCCTTTTTATCCGATTTGTGTCATTTATTATATCACATACCCGCCGGTTTTGCAATACACGCAGAAAAATATCGGCAAATTTTCGCCTGCCTTAGCGGCGCCTTTAAAAATATTCTTTGAAAAAGCGCAAATAATCGCGGCGCGCTTATGCTTTTCGAAGCGGCCTTCATAGGCGGCTCAGAGCTTATCTATTATCTCCCTGTCCTCCCGGGAAAGAACAGCCCTTTTAAGCATATCCGGACGCTTTTTCCACGTTCTTTCAAGAGATTTTTCCCGCCGCCATTTTTCGATTTCCTTATGGTTGCCCCCAAGCAGCACCTCCGGCACCTTTCTGCCCATAAATTCCGGCGGACGGGTATACTGGGGATATTCCAGAAGGCCGCTGTAGTGGCTTTCGGCTTCGGCGGTTTCACGGCTGTCCAAAACTCCTTCGCGCATACGGCTGACAGCATCTATAAGCACCATAGCCGGAAGCTCCCCGCCCGTAAGCACGTAATCCCCTATGGACACCTCCATGTCCACAATTTCCTCAAGCACACGCTCGTCCACGCCTTCATAGTGGCCGCAGAGGATTATAATATGCTCCTCACGGCTCAGGTCGCGAGCCAGCTTCTGACTCAGCGTCCTTCCCTGAGGGGACATATACACCACCAAAGGGCGGTCGTCTCCGGCGGCGGAGCGGTAGGCGTCGTATATAGGCTGGGGCTGCATGACCATACCGCCCCCCGCGCCGTATGGATAATCGTCCGCGCGGCGGTGCTTGTCCTTGGAGAAGTCCCGTATGTTAACTGTATTTATTTCGATTATGCCCTTTTTCTCGGCCCGACCTATTATTGACATTTTTACGGCGTCGAACATTTCGGGGAAAAGAGTCAGAACGCTGAACTTCATATTATATCCCTCAATCAAGCAAGCCCTCAATGGGTGTAATGACAATTTCTCCCCTCGCAAGGGAAATTTCCTTTACAAAAGCATCGCACTTGGGAACAAGACTTTTCCGGCCTTCAGTTGCGGTAATTTCCAGAAGTTCTCCCCCCGGGCCTTCGGTCACATCGGTAACCTCCCCCACGCATCTGCCGTCCTCCAGCACCGCGTTAAGCCCCATAAGCCGAAAAAAGTAATATCTCCCTTCGGGCAAAGGGGGCAAATCCTCCTCCTTAGCGTAGAGGGAGATTCCCTTCAGCCCTTCCGCGGCATTTATGTCGTCTATTCCCTTAAGCTTCAGAAGCACGGCTCCCTTGTGGAGCTGCCAGCTCTCAACGGTGTATCGGTTCAGCGCGTTTTCACTGTAGAGAGTGTCTACATAATTGAAAAATTCCTCTCCGTCCGTATAATGCAAGGCCTTTACAATGCCCCTTACTCCGTGTGTGTTCACGATTTTTAATACTTCTATCATGTTTTTCTCCATATATTTAACAAGGGCAATGTTCATTGAACACAGCCCTTCTTTTTTAAATCGCCGGAGCAAGCCGAACGGTTTCCCCCGAGGCGACCTTTAGTCGAGAATATCGACAACAACTTTTTTCTCTGTTCCGACCTTTCTGGCGGCTCCCTTCATAAGCGTGCGTATTGCCTTGGCAATTCTGCCCTGCTTGCCGATAACCTTACCCATGTCGCTTTGAGCTACCCTAAGCTCAAGAAGAAGCGTCTCATCGGTTTCGGTTTCGATTACGCTGACCTCGCCGGGATTGTCCACCAACGGTTTAACTATAGTTTCAAGAAGCTCTTTCATATATATCTTTCCTCGCAGACTTCAGCCTAATCAGTCTATAACGCCGCTCTTCTTAAGAAGAGCCTTAACCGTATCTGTGGGCTGAGCGCCGTTCTTCATCCACTGCTTTGCCTTTTCGCCGTCTATCGTGAACTTGCTGGGATTTGCCAGCGGATCGTAAGTACCGATCTCTTCGATAAATCGGCCGTCTCTGGGATAACGGGAATCCGCGACGACGATTCTGTAGAAGGGAGCCTTCTTCGCGCCTATTCTTGTAAGTCTGATTTTAACTGCCATTTGTAAAACCTCCGTAAAAAAATTATAAAATATATAATAACTTTTCGTTATTAACTAAAAGGGGAGCTTCATTTTCCGCATTTTCTTCGGATCGGAAAACATTTTTATCATTTTCTGCATCTGCTCAAATTGACGCAGAAGATTGTTAACGTCCTGTATACTGACTCCGCTGCCGGCGGCTATGCGCCGTTTGCGGCTTGAATTGATAATTTCGGGCCTTTCCCTCTCCTCAACAGTCATGGAGGTGATTATAGCCTGAATCCTGTCGAGCTGCTTTTCGTCCACCTTTACGCCTTTAAGAGCCTTGGCGTTTACTCCCGGGAGCATACCCATTATATTTTCCAAAGGCCCCATATTCCGCATCTGACCAAGCTGGTCAAGATAATCGTTAAGGTCAAACCTTTGGGATTTCAGCTTTTTTTCCAACTCAGCCGCCTTTTTGTCGTCGATTGCCGCCTGAGCCTTATCTATCAGGGAGAGCATATCCCCCATTCCCAAAATTCGGGAAGCCATTCTGTCGGGATAAAAGGGTTCGATGTCCGCGAGCTTTTCGCCCACGCCCACGAACTTTATATTTTTACCCGTAGCCGCGCGTACGCTCAACGCCGCGCCGCCTCTCGTATCGCCGTCCAGCTTTGTCATAATAATGCCGTCTATGCCAAGCTTATCGTCGAAGCTGCCCGCGACAGTGACAGCGTCTTGGCCTGTCATAGCGTCCACAACAAGAAGGATTTCCGTGGGGCGGGTAATTTCTTTTATTGTTTCCAGCTCCTCCATGAGCTTTTCGTCAATATGGAGCCGACCCGCCGTATCCAAAATTATAGTGTCGTAAAGGGACGTGTCGCAGCCTTTAACGGCGGCCTCGGCAATTTTCACCGGACTTTTCGTTTCAAAATCCGCATGAACCGCAAGCCCCACCTGCTGACCTACCACCTGAAGCTGCTTTATTGCCGCCGGACGGTACACATCGCAGCCCACAAGCATGACTCTTTTGCCCTGTTTTTTCAGGTACCCGCCCAGCTTGGCGGCCATTGTGGTTTTGCCCGCGCCCTGAAGCCCAACCAGCATATAGACAGTGGGAGGCTTTGGGGAAACCGTCAGCTTGGCCTGCGCTCCGCCCATAAGCCATGTAAGCTCGTCTCGGACGACCTTTATTATCTGCTGGCCCGGGGTAAGGCTTTCCATGACCTCGGCTCCGGTGGCCTTTTCAAAAACTCTCTTTTCAAATTCCTTAACGACCTTAAAGCTTACGTCCGCCTCCAAAAGGGCAAGACGCACCTCGCGCATGGCATTTTTAATGTCCTTCTCGGAAACAACGCCCTGACCTTTAAGCTTTTTAAAGGTTTCCTGAAGCTTTTCGCCCAAAGATTCAAAAGCCATTATTTTTCTCCGTTCTGAATATAGTCCGCCCGACCGATTATTTCACGGGCCAGATTGTGAATGTTTACGCTGTTGCTCAGGCGGCTGTTAAGATATACAATGTCCTCCGCCTTTGAACGTATATCGTTAAGAGCGCGGAACCGTTCATAAAGCCGGAGCTTTTCGTCCGTTTCAAGAAGCACGGCCTCGCCCCTCTTTATAAAATCCCTTACGCCCTGACGGGTTATGTCCATAAGCTCCGAAATTTCCCCAAGGGAATAGTCCTCGTTGTAGTAATAGTTCAAAGCTTCGGCCTGCCTGTCGGTGAGCAAGCCGCCGTAAATATCAAGAAGAACCGCAAATTTAAGGTTTTTTTCCATATTATGCACCTCTGCTGTAAAGCCCGTCGGCTTTACACCTTGATTATTTTACACTATTAATTTCCTTTTGTCAATAGTAAAATTAAATTTTTTAAGGATTTTTTTGTTTTCCTTGACAATATATTCTTGACAACGCGGGGGAATTATGCTATAATATGCGCATACAAACCAAACATGACACAAACTGGACAAAAGAAATGTTTAAGTGTGCGCATTAATATGTGCGCACTTTTTTATTTCGGGGAGAGAATTTCGGGGGAGAGAAAAATGAAAAAGCGAAAAAATCCTTACAATCCTTTAAGCAACACCCTCTATGTGCTTAAAGACATTTACATTCATCAGAGGGGACTGTTCTTGGCGATAGCGGTTTCATCGTTATGCGGCTGCGGAACGCGGCTTTTGGGGATATATCTGCCGAAAACGGTGGTGGATATTTCTCAGGCCCCGCCGCCGCTTGGGGAAGCGGCTCTTAAGCTGGGAGGCTTTTTCGCCCTGCTTACGATTTTATCCGCCGTAAGCAGCCGTATGAACGCAAGCCAAATGGGCGCGTTTTACGATTTAAGAATGATGTATATGCGCCGCATTGTGACAAAATCCATGCGCCAAAGCTACAGCCGCCTTGAAAGCGAAGAGGGGCAAAGCTGCTACTGGAAAGCAAGGGATGTTGTGCTAAACGGCGATATTTCATGGATGGTGGAGCAAATAGTGGAGCTTGCGACAAACATACTGGGCTTTTTGTCCTTTTCCGCCGTGATTTCCATGCTGAATCCGTTTATAGTGCTGTTTCTTGTGGGAATGTCGGCGGTGACCTTTATATTTATGAAGCGGGGAAGCCGAATTTGGGAAAGCGTCCGAGGCGAACGGGCGGTTATCAACAAGCAAAGCTACATTCTCGCCGAGGACGGAAAGGACCCCGTCAAAGGCAAGGACATCCGCCTTTACACAATGAAATCCCTTTTCACCGACAAAATGCGCCGCCTTGACCTGCTTTCCTCCAAGCTATACCGCAAACAGCGCATGGGCTATATTCAAGAGCATTTTATAACAATGCTTCTCGACCTTATCCGTGACGGAGGAGCCTACATCTACTTAATCGCGCGTACTGTCAGCGGAAGCATAGACGCCGGGGAATTTGTGCTGTACTTCGGGGCCATAGCCTCCTTTTCCTCGTGGCTTGGCTCTCTTACATGGAAAATCGACACCCTGAGACGGAACTTTAACGACGTGCGATACCTAAGGGAGTTTATGGAATACGAGGATCCGGTAATTGAAAATCCGGAGAAAATCGGCGAAGATTTGCCGGAAATAGAGTTTAAAAACGTGAGCTTTTCCTACGACGGAAAAACGGACGTGCTGAAAAACTTTAACCTTAAAATCCGTCCCGGAGAGCATATAGCTCTCATCGGGATAAACGGGGCGGGAAAGTCCACGATTGTAAAGCTGCTTTGCGGCTTTTACGCCCCCACAAAGGGCAGCGTCACCATAGGCGGAGCGGAAGCCTCAAGGATTTTGCCGGAGGAGCTTTTCGAGAAAATCTCCGCCGTGTTTCAGGAAATGTGTATTCTGCCCCACACCTTGGCGGAAAACATATCCATGAGGGAGCTTAGCCAAACCGACTCGGCGCGGGCGGCAAAAAGCCTTGAAAAGGCGGGCTTGGGGAAATTCCGCAAAAATTTGAGTATGCGGCTTACAAGAGCAATCAGCGACAAAGGGACGGAGCTTTCCGGCGGAGAAGCCCAGAAGCTCATGACCGCAAGAGCCATATACAAGGACGCGCCCATTCTGATTCTGGACGAGCCTACCGCCGCTCTGGACCCTATTGCCGAAAGCGAAACCTACGAAAAGTTCCATGAGGTTTCCCGCGGAAAAACCGCCCTCTACATATCCCACCGCCTTGCGGGAACACGGTTCTGCGACCGCATTGTCTTTCTTGACGGCGGCGAAGCAAAGGAAATAGGCTCTCACGAGGAGCTGCTGGCAAAGGGCGGCGGCTACGCGAAAATGTTCGACCTTCAAAGCCAATACTACAAAAATCCCCATTCCGAAAAGGACGGTGAGGAAAAATGAAAAGCCTTATAAAAGCGTTAAAGCTTATTCACCGGCTGGAGCCTTCCCTTATACCGATAAATCTTATTTCGATTATATGCCGAGAGCTGCCCGTATATATAGATATGCTTCTGTCGGCGTATGTTTTGGATGCCCTTATCGGCGGACAAAGCCTAAGGGAAATTCTGCCCGCCGTTTTTATCGCGCTGGGAATAAGGCTTTTGCTGAAAGCCGCTTATGAAATAACCGGCCAGCTCCACAATGAAAGACAACCCCTTATGGGCGGAATGTTCGACGTCAAGTACAGCGAGGTGACCCTGACAATGGATTACCAAGAGCTGAACAGCCCCCGCATAAACAACCTTCGGGACCGTATCGCCCGGGACGATATGAACAACTGGGGCATATACGGCGTATACAATAGCTTTTCCGAGGTTTTGACCGGTCTTGTTGACATAGTCTCGGCGGCGGCGATCGCGGTTCCCATGTTTTCGTTAAACGCCGGAAGCCTTATTTACATAGGCCTCACCGCCGCGGCATTGGTCTTAGCCGCCCGACTGAACGGCTTTTTTGTAAAAAAGCGGCAGGAAATTCATGACAGCTATGAACAGGCCCGCTCCTATTCCTCATACTACCTTTGGGGGAACGGCGTGGATTACAAAATGGGCAAGGACATTCGGGTTTACGCCGCCCAGCCCATGATAGAAAACGCCTTCCGAGAGGATGAAACGGAGCGCAATGGGCGCAGACGCTATATCAGTTTCGACAAAAGAGCCGCCATGTTTAACGGCGTTTTCGGAACGCTTCTCCAAGGTTCTTCCTATGCTTACGTGGTTTTGGGGGCGCTACGCAGAGCCTTCAGCGCGGGGCAGGTGGTGAAATTCGCGTCCGCCCTTTACAGCTTCTGGGGAAGCCTTTCGTCCCTTATGATCTCATGGGCGGAGCTTATCCAAACGGCAAAGCGGCTGGAAAGCACTATGGAATTTCTGGCGCTGGCCCCGAAAAACACCGGAAAGGAGCTTCCCAAGGAGGAAAATTGGGAATTTGAGTTCAAAAACGTTTCCTTTACTTATCCCGGCGGAGACAAAAAGGCCCTTGACAACATATCCTGCACATTAAAAAAGGGAGAAAGAATTGCTGTCGTCGGGCTTAACGGAAGCGGAAAAACCACATTTATAAAGCTGCTCTGCCGCCTTTACCATCCCACCGAGGGGGAAATTCTGCTTAACGGAGTGAACATTGAGGAATACAGCTTTGATTCCTACATAAGTCTGCTTTCCGTCGTGTTTCAGGATTTCAGGCTTTTTTCCTTCTCCTTGGGCGAGAATGTGGGCGCCGGTGAGGATTACGACGCTAAAAAGGCGGAAGAATGTCTTAAAACCGCGGGGTTCGGAGAGCGGCTGGCGTCCCTTGAAAAAGGGCTGAAAACTCCGCTGTATAAAAACTACGACGAGGGCGGCATTGAAATTTCCGGCGGAGAAGCCCAAAAAATCGCCCTTGCCCGGGCGCTTTGCAAGGACGCTCCCTTTATGATTCTGGACGAGCCTACCGCCGCTCTGGACCCTATTGCCGAATACGAGATTTATTCCCGCTTTAACGGCTTCACCGAGGATAAAGGGGCGGTATACATATCCCACAGGCTGTCCTCCTGCGTTTTCTGCGACAGAATTATGGTTTTTGAGGACGGAGAAATTGTTCAGCAGGGTACTCACGAAGGTCTTTTAACCGCCGACGGGCTTTACAGCCGCCTTTGGGACGCGCAGGCAAAGTATTACAACAAATAAAAACGGGGAATTTCGTCCGCCCAACAATAAGACTGTCGGCAAATCAAAGGCCGGCAGTCAATTTTTTTGCGAAACGCGCATAGCCTCCGAGAAAATTTCGCTTTTTCGGTTCGCGTAATTTTCACTCAACAAACAGAAACATTTTTTAAAAAAACTCTTGCTTTTAATTGTCAGCTATGATAAAATTTAATAAGTGTAGGTCATGGTTATAGATTGAATAGGTATATTTTTCCGAAAGGAGTTTAAGAAATGACAGTTGAAACATTGAGAAGCGACATGGTGGCCGCAATGAAAGCAAAGGATAAGGCTAAGAAGGACGCGATATCCTCTCTTATAGCCGCCGTTAAGAAGGCCGCCATAGACGAAGGCTGTCGGGAGGATATCCCCGAGGAGCTTGTAAACAGAGTGATTTTAAAGGAAATCAAAACCGTTCGGGAGCAGGTGGATACTTGCCCCGACGAAAGAACGGAGCTTAAAGCGGAATACCGCCGTAAGCTGGAATATATTTCCGCCTACGCTCCCAAGCAGCTCAGCGCCGAGGAGGTAAAAGAATTGCTTACCGCCAAATTTGCCGAGGTTATCTCGACAAAAAACAAGGGGCTTATAATGAAAACCGTTATGGCGGAGCTTAAAGGCAAGGCCGACGGCAAGGTTATAAACGCCGTTGTCGCGGAGCTTACAAAGTAAATTTCGCGAAGAATATTTAAAAACGCTTAAATTATGAAAAGGAGCTTAAATATGAGAGAAAAATTTATTCATACCCTTCCCAAGAACGGGTATCCCGAATGGAACAACAACCCCGAAATTTTTCAGCTTAACCGTATGCCCGCGAGAGCCACGATTATGCCCTACGACAGCCGCGAGGAGGCCTTGAAGGCCGACAGAAACGCCTCCGCCCATAAGATGAGCCTTAACGGGCAGTGGAAGTTTAACTTTGCGCGGAATATCGCTTCCGCTCCCGAGGATTTTTACAAAACCGATTTTGACGTCAGCGGCTGGAACAGTATCAAGGTTCCCGCCCATTGGCAGTTTCAGGGCTACGACTACCCTCAGTATACCAATACCCGTTACCCTTGGAGCGTGGCCGAACCCAAGCTCCGCCCGCCCTATGCTCCCACAGGCTATAACCCCGTGGGCAGCTACGTAAAAACAGTCGACATTCCTTTGGGCTGGGACGGGGAGAAAACTCCCGTAACGCTCCATTTCGGAGCCGTGGAAAGCGCTTTTTACGTATGGATTAACGGGGATTTGGCGGGCTTTAACAAAGACAGCTTCAGTCCGGCTGAATTTGACGCGACCCCTTACCTCCACGCCGGAGAAAACAGAATCGCCGTCCGGGTATTCCGCTGGTGCGACGCAAGCTGGCTGGAGGATCAGGACTTCTGGCGTCTCAGCGGAATATTCCGCGAGGTATATCTTGAATTTCATAATCCCGTCCACTTCTACGACGTGTTTGCCAAGCCCGTTTTGAGCGCAGATTTCACTTCGGCTGCGGTGGAAATGGATATAACTCTCAGAAACTACAACTTCGTTCAGGATAAGGTCAGCGTCAGCGCGCAACTTTACTTCGGCGGCGAAGCCGTTCTGAAGGCCGAGCCGAAGGTAACAATGCCTCTATGCGGCGAGGAAACGCAGAAGCTGAGTCTCAGCGCGTCCGTTCCGCAGCCAAAGCTTTGGAGCGCCGAAAAGCCCAATCTTTATACTCTTGTTCTCACCCTTAAAAACGGAGAAACAACGGAATATGTTTCCGTTAAGGTGGGGCTTCGTTCTTTCGTAATCAAAAACGGCCTTATGGAAATAAACGGCGTACCCGTTATGCTTAAAGGCGTTAACCGCCACGACTTTACGGCGGCGAACGGCAGAGCCACAACCTACGAGGAAATGCTCATAAGCGCAAAGCTCATGAAGCAAAACAACATCAACGCCGTCCGTACCAGCCATTATCCCAACAACGAGCTTTGGTACGACATATGCGACGAGTACGGCTTCTATATGATAGACGAAACAAACCTTGAAACCCACGGCACATGGAGCTACAACCAGCGTGAGGAGGGCGAGACTCTCCCCGGCAGCAAGCCCGAATGGAGCGGAGCGGTTGTGGATCGCGCAAATACGATGTTTATGAGGGACAAAAACCACCCTGCCGTATGCATTTGGTCCTTGGGCAACGAGTCCTACGGCGGAGAAAACTTCATACGTATGAGAGATCATTTAAAAGCTCTCGACGACACCTGCCGCCCCATACACTACGAGGGCGTATGCCACAATCGCGAATTTAACCACGCTTCCGAAATTGAAAGCGAAATGTATACCCGTCCGTGGGACATTGTAAGGCACATTAACCACGACAACGAAAAGCCCTTTATGCTTTGCGAATACAGCCACGCTATGGGCAATTCCTGCGGCGGCTTAAAGGACTATTGGGAGCTGTTCTATAAATATCCCTCCCTTCAGGGCGGCTTTATCTGGGACTGGATAGATCAGGCAATCCTTACCGAAACTCCCGACGGACGCCCCTATCTTGCCTACGGCGGCGACTTCGGCGAACAGCCCAACGACGGTACCTTCGCCGGAAACGGACTTATCTTTGCCGACCACGAAATAAGCCCCAAGCTCATCGAAGCAAAGGCCTGCTACCAGAATATTAAGTTTTCCGACGCGGACTCCATAAATGGCCGCGTACGCATTGAAAACCGCTTCCTTTTCACAAACCTTTCCGATTTTGATTTTAAGTGGAAGCTCGAATTAAACGGTGAATTTATCAAGGAGGGCGCGTTCGGCGTTGAACTTGAACCCATGAAGGCAGGCGTGTTCTCCATAGGCGAGACTATGCCCGAAAAAGGCAGAGGGGAATACGTTCTCACGGTAAGCGCCCATACCAAGGAGGCGTGCCTTTGGGCGGAAGCCGGTCACGAAATCGCCTTCGGTCAGATTATTCTCCCCTCCGTCAATACAACCCCTCAGCGCAGCTTCGCCGCAGGTATGGCGGAGATTGACGGCAACACCGTAAAGGGCGATGGCTTCAGCGTTTCCTTTGACGGAGAAACGGGCTACATAAACAGCTATAAAATCGGCAATACAGAGCTTCTTCAGGCTCCGGCGGCCATGAATTTCTGGCGCGCTCTTACGGATAACGATAAGGGCAGCCGTCTGGCGAACCGTTCCGGCTGCTGGCGCGAAGCCGGAGAAAAAGCTCAGCTTACGAGCCGCGAGGTAGAGGCAATGGCAGACGGCTTAAAGGTTACCTGCCGATACACTCTGCCTACGGAGGAGGAAAGCCGGGCAAGCCTTGCTTACGAAATTTACTCCGACGGGGAAATCAAGGTTACAATGACCCTCGAGCCCGGAGCCATGAAGGGCGAGATTCCTCTTGTGGGAATGACCTTTATTACGGACGGAGAAATTACGGATATGACATTCTACGGCAACGGTCCTCACGAAAATTATATCGACCGCGACGCTTCCGCAAGGCTTGGAATATATCGCCAGAAGGTTGCCGACCAGATGACCCACTACCTTGTCCCCCAGGAAAGCGGCAACAAGACCGGCGTGCGCTGGGCGGAATTCACCCGTGAAAACGGCAGCGGCGTCCGCTTTGAGGCCCTCGGCAATATGGAGGTAAGCGCAAATCCGTGGACTCCCGCCGAGATAGAAGCCGCCGACCACGCCTATAAGCTTCCCGAAAGCCATAAGTGCGTAATCCACGTAAACGGCTTCCAGCAGGGCGTAGGCGGCGACGACAGCTGGGGCAGCAGACCGCATATTAATTACCAGCTTCAGACAAACCGCAGCTATGAATATTCCTTCGTTATCTCGCCCATAAGATAACACGCTTGCGTTGGGGGAGCCGACCGGCTCCCCCAAACTTTTAAAGAATCAAAAAAGGTGGATGAAAATGAGAAAATTTATCTCCGCCGTAATGGCGGCAGTGCTTATAATTTGCGCGGCTCCGGCGTTTGGCGCCGGTTCAACGCAGGTGTATATCAACGGGAAAAAGGTTGAATTTACCGAGGAGAGCGGCTTTCCCTTTGTGGAAAACGGACGCACCTATGTCCCTCTTAGAGCGGCAATGGAGGCCTTCGGCGCGGAGGTCGGCTGGGACAACGAGACTCGAAGCGCCATTGTGCGCAAAGCTCCGGTGACGGTCATATGCAAAATCGGCGAAAAGCGGGTATACCGCAACGGAACTCCCATTGAAAATGACGCCGCCGCCCTTATTACCGGCGGAAGAACCTATCTTCCCATACGCGCCGTGCTGGAAGCCTTCGGCGCGGAGGTTAGCTGGGACGGAAGCGTTAAGGCCGTGACAAAGGAAGGCGGTTTTATTGAGGAAATAGAGAGCGGCGGAATCGATTCCCCGCTGTATTGGGATAATTGGAACGCCGCCATGAATTATATGGCGGCGGGAAATTATCAAGACGCGATACGCGAGTTTCGCCAAACGGCGAAGATGTTCATGTCCAAAGAGCAAAACGACAGTCGGGCCATGCTGTTCCTTCACTTAGGGGACTGCTACAGCGCTTTGGGGGAGTATGACAACGCGAGAATGTGCTACCTTCGAGAGGCGGATTACTGGAAGCTGTGCGGCGACATTGAAACCGAAACCGCCGCGAGGCGCAGAGCCTCCCTTATTTCCGGCTACTCTCAGCTTTACATAAAAACCTCCAATCCGCAATACGCGGTGGAAAAGCATTTCGGCAAGCCCTTTGAGCCTGAAAGCGGCATACTTTTGGGGGCCTGCGTTCCCATGGACGAAATCGGCGGCTTTTCCGCGTCGGCAGGCAAGGAACACGGAGCGTTTCTTCAATATATGCACTACGGCGACTCTCTGAAATCCTCCTTCGACATAAAAACGGACAAAATTATTCAGATTCATCTTCAGCCCATAAACGGACTTTCTGCCGTAAAGAGGGACGAATACCTTATCGGTCTCGCAAAGGATATGGAAAATTCGGACGTAAGCTTTATGCTCCGCTTTGCGGGAGAAATGAACGACACCAGCAACGCCGCTTGGTACGACCCTGACCCTTCAAAATTTATAGAAGCCTTCAGAACGGTTTCGGATGTTTTCCATGAGTACGCTCCGAGCGTGCCTGTGATATGGGCGCCGAATTTCTATCCCGAAACGAACTACGAGGCGTATTATCCCGGCGACGAATACGTGGATTATGTGGGCGTATCCTCGTATAAAACCTATTTGGGAGAGGTGGACCCTCTCGGCCAAGGGCAGGACAGAAGCCGCTGGAGCAGTCAGCTTGACACTCTGTATTCCATATACGGCTATAAAAAGCCCTTCATCGTTGTGGAGGGCAACGCGGAAAACGGGGATTTATGGCTTTCTGTGGACAGAACGGATTTTGCCGCCCGACAGATTACCGATTTTTACACCTACGCTCCCATAAGGTACCCCAATTTAAAGATGATGTTCATCTATAACAACAAGGACGCCAACAACCACTGGAATTTCCGCTTTGACGGCAAAAGCACAGTCTTTGACGCATACAAGACCGCCATACAAAACGATATTTTCCTTACGGGCAACGAGAAAAGAGCTGATTTGGGCTCATATTACGAGCTTGGCAACGGCGTTCGGGTTGAAGCCGCAAGCTCTCAGGTCTGCGCATATGTGGCGCATCCCGTGAAAACTCCCGCCTATGTGATATACCAAATCGGCGGGCAGCAGGCCGGGGCGGCTTATGCCGCGCCCTACAGCGCGGAAATAGATTTCACCTCTTGGAAGGGGCAGTCCGTAGAGCTGAGGTGCGTAGCTTATGACGAAGACGGCGGCGTCTTAACCGACAATGCCGTCACCGTAAAGGTAGATTGAGCGAATCGGCTTCGGAAAAGCCGATTTAAAGCCGATTAAAAAAGGAGGAAAATCAAAATGAAAAAAATCGCCGCGGCAATCACCGCAATGTGCTTGATTTTCGGCGCGCTTTCAGTAAACACGACGGCGACGGATTCCGACTGCTCGAAGGGCGCATTTATGGAGCTTCTCGCAAAGGAATGTCGGGTTAATCCCATGATTTACGCCGACAGCTTCAAGGATGTTGACTCCGCCGACAAATATGCCGACATTCTTGAGGGGCTGGCGACTGCGGGAGTTATCGACATGGAGATGGCTCCCGACGGCGTAATCGGCCTTGAGGAAGGTATTACAAGGGAGGAGGCAATCGCCCTTTCGGTTAGAGGACTTCGCTGTAAAAAAAGCCAACTCAGCGTCGGAACGGACGTCAATTTCACCGATATGGGCGAAATATCCCCTTGGGCTTTGAGCTATATTGAGGTCGCCGCCGCCAACGGCCTTATTGAGGACGGCGGTGAGCTTAGACCGAAGGAAAAGCTTTCCTTGGAGGAGGCCTATGCAATGATAGAAAAAACGGATAAGGTTTACCGCAGTCTTCCTCTTATGTCGGGAAGCGGCCTTATGCGCATCGAATTTCCCGTTCTGGAGCAGCCGGCCGGGGTAGAGCGTCCCGAAATTCTTGATGAAGAATACAAGCTTGTGTTCGACGACGAATTTGACGGCAACAGCTTGGACACCTCAAAATGGGGCTATAATTATTCATGGGGTCATTCCCACAATCACGCCGCGTGGTGCGTTCCCGAAAATGTAATCGTAAAAGACGGCCTGCTCACACTTCTCGGGGAAAACAAACAGCATCCCGACGCTGTTGGAAAACAGGGCACGTTTAACAATAAGAAATACGATATAGTTTATACCTCCGGCGCGGTGAACACCCACCATAAGTTTAATTTTAACTACGGTTATTTTGAGGCGCGTATGAAAATGCCCAAGGGAAAGGGTATGTGGCCGGCATGGTGGATGCTTACGGACGGCTGGCCTCCGGAGATAGATATGCTGGAGGTGCTTTGCTCCAAGCCCGATAAGCTCCATGTGAACTATCACTGGGGCTCAAGCTGGCAGGACGAAAAAAGCAGCGAATCCGTGCCGGACGTGGGCTTCGATATGTCGGAGGATTTCCACGTTTACAGCTTCGACTGGACGCCGAAATACTTTAAATATTACATAGACGGCAAGCTTATCAAAACCTTTACCGATAAGAGCGCCATAGCTCAGTCCAAAAATATGTATATGATACTTAACCTTGCCATAGACGGCTGGGACGGTGCTCCCGATTCCACCACCGTTTGGCCCGCGCAGTTCCAGATTGACTATGTTCGGGTTTGGCAAAAGAACGAATATTAAGCTGTAAAATCCGGCGGCATATGAACGTCCTCCCTATCGTTAGATTTATGGTCTAACTTTTTGGGGGTACAACTTATGAAGCCGGATTTTATGCTTTTATCGAAGGCTTTCCCAAGGTTTTCCCGAAAATTATTTTAACGGCGCGGGGCCGTAAGCGCCCCGCGCTACCTCGATACAAATTTATTTCCCTTTATTGTAAATCTCCACAAAAATTCCGCCGCTTCTTCGGCGTAATCAATATTTATCCGCTTGCTTTTTTCGATTTCAAAGCCGCCGAAGCCTCCGTCCTCTATGTAAAGCTCGTCTCCGCACAAATCCGCTCCGTAAAGGCCGCGGTCAATGTCCATCGCCATACAAAGCTTTCCCGGCCCGTCGCACAGCCCCTTCACCTTATCCGTTCCCCGCCTCTCGGCCATAATGTCTATACCCTCCAGCGGCTCCAGAGCGCGTATCAGGCTTACCTCCGGTATTCCGGGGGCGTTTGCCACCACATTGAAGCAGGAGTACATACCGTAAATAAGGTACACATAGGCGAAGCCGCCCGACCCGTACTGCGCGGCGCAGCGTTGCTTTCCCTTTGTGCCGTAGCTGTGGGCCGCCTTGTCGGTTTTGCCCATATAAGCCTCCGTTTCCACAATTTTGCCTTTGGTGATAAGGCCGTTTTTGTTGCGGACAAGAATTTTCCCCAGCAGCTTTTCGGAAAGCTCCACCCCGTCGCAAAGGTAAAAATCCCTCTTAAGCTTCATTATTTTCGTTCCCCCGCATTTTTTGGCCGCTCATGCCCTCGTAGGCGACCCGAGCGGCGTCTGTGTCCATGTTGCAGCCCAGCTTGTACATAGGCGTTTCGGAAAGCAGACCGTCCATAATGTCAAGAATTTTTTCCAGTTCCTCATCCGTGCGGGGATTTATGGTCTGGCGGATAACGGTAAATACCACATTAAAGCCGTCCATAGGCTCAATAAAATTGTTTTCGCTCCTTGTTACAAGGCACAGGGCTTTTATGGGCGCGCCCATATTTTTGTTCCAGCCCTCCTTGCCGCACCAAGGGGTTCCGTAAACATAAAAGCTGTCCCCCGTTTTTCTGAGGAGAGGCTTGTCGCCGTTGACTATAACGGCTCTTTCGCCGAAAAGCCTCTTCCACAGCCTTATATGCGTGGATTTGCCCGTGCCGCTGTCAGCGGTGAAGCAGTATGCTTCCCCGTCCACGGCAATGCAGGCGCAATGGAGGAAAAGAGCGCCGTAATCCAAAGCTCGCAGACAAAGCTCCCTATAGACCTCCATTCCTTCAATGTATCCCCGACTGAATTCCTCCCGACCCTCGCTTTTAAGAGCGGCAATGTCGCTGTCAATCATTTCCTCGGATATCTCAACGGAGAACAGCGGTTCCCCGCTTTCAACAATGTAATCCCTGCACAGCCACGGAAGATAGTCGTATCGGCATTTTATATCTATAACCATTTCAGCGATTTTAATCAGCATGAGTCTCACCTCAAAAGTCATTATACTATAAATTTCAAATGTTTGCAACCTATTTTTATTGACAAGCAAAAGTTTTATGATACAATATAAATAGCGGCAAAGGCCGCCCTACCAACGGACGGTTTAGCATATAAGGAGGACATACGAATAATGAAGGTTAGCTATTTTCCCGGCTGCACGCTGAAAACTCACGCAAAGCAGCTTGACAAATATTCCTACGCCTGCGCCGACGCTTTGGGCGTTGAACTGAGTGAAATTGAAAGCTGGCAGTGCTGCGGCGGAGTATTCTCGCCCTCTATGAAGGAAATTGCCCCAAAGCTTTCCTCCGTAAGGGCCCTTATGGAGGCTCGCGACAAGGGGCGGCCTCTTGTGACGGTCTGTTCTGCCTGTCACAATGTTATAAAGCAAACCAACGCCGCAATGGCGGCGGGGGGAGAATTTGCCGAAAGGGTAAACAATTACATATCTCCCAAGGAATATAACGGCGAAGCGAAGGTGCTTCACTATCTGGAGCTGCTCCGCGACGAGATAGGCTTCGGTAAAATAAAGGAAAAGACGGTTAATCCCCTTAAAGGGAAGAAAATCGCCCCCTATTACGGCTGTCTGCTTCTGCGCCCGTCAAAGACAATGCAAATGGACGACCCGGAAAATCCCTCCATTATGGAGGATTTCATCCGTGCGACAGGCGCCGAGCCGGCGGTTTACGCCGCAAGGAACGAGTGCTGCGGCGGATATGTAGCCGTTGAGGATAAGACCTTGGCGGCAAAAAGGAGCAGAGAGGTAATCCGCGGCGCAAAAAACGCCGGAGCCGACATGATAGTCACCGCCTGTCCCCTTTGCCGCTACAATCTTATCAAGAACGGCGAAAGCGAGCTTCCCGTTATATATTTCACCGAGCTTCTTGCCGAGGCTCTGGGCGTAAAGGAGGACGGCAATGAATAAGCAGCTGCTGAAGGAGGAAATTCTCCGCGAAACAGGGGTGAATCCCCGCAAATGCATGAAATGCGGCAAATGCACCGCCGCCTGCCCTTCCTACGGCGAAATGGAATACCATCCCCACCAGTTTGTGTATATGGTGGAAAACGGCGATTTGGAGCCGCTTATGAAGTCCGAATCTCTTTATAGGTGCCTTTCCTGCCTTGCCTGCGTTGAGTGCTGCCCCAGAGGGGTGGCTCCCGGAAAGCTGGTAGAGGCCGTCAGGCTTGCCGTTATAAGGGAAAGGGGCGTAAGCCGCTTAAAGCCGGACGCTCTTCCCGACCTTGCGGACGAGGATATGCCCCAACAGGCTCTTGTAAGCGTCCTGCGTAAATTCAACAAGTAAGGAGGAAAACAGATATGCAGAGAATCGGTGTATTTGTATGCCACTGCGGAACAAATATATCCGCCGCCGTGGATGTTGAGGCTGTTTCCGAAGGGCTTAAAAACGAGTCGGGCGTAGTTTTCTCCGCAAATTACCGGTATATGTGTTCCCAGTCGGGACAGGACATAATAAAGAACGCCATCGCCGAGCATAAGCTAACCGGCATTGTGGTATGCTCCTGCTCTCCCGGAATGCATGAGACTACCTTCCGCAAAGCGGCGCAGTCCGCCGGTCTTAACCCTTACATGGTGGAAATAGCCAACATCCGCGAGCAGTGTTCATGGGTGCATAAGGATAAAGCCGCAGGTACGGAAAAGGCGATAATCTTAGGCAAGGCGGCCATAGCCAAGGTAAATCTCAACGTTCCCCTCACCCCCGGCGAAAGCCCCGTGACAAAGCGGGCTCTCGTCATCGGCGGCGGCATTGCGGGAATACAGGCGGCTCTTGACATTGCTGACGCCGGTTTCCCCGTGGACATTGTGGAAACAAAGCCCACCATCGGCGGAAAAATGGCCCAGCTGGACAAAACCTTCCCTACGCTGGACTGCGCCGCGTGTATCCTCACTCCCAAAATGGTGGACGCGGCTCAGAACGAGAATATAAGAATTTTTTCCTACAGCGAGGTTTGGGAGGTTGGGGGCTTCGTGGGGAACTTCACCGTTAAAATAAAGAAAAAGGCCCGCTACGTCAAGGAAGATCTTTGCACGGGCTGCGGCGTATGCACCGAAAAATGCCCCGTAAAAAACGTACCCAACGAGTTCAACCTCAACATGGATAACCGCCGCGCCATTTACATTCCCTTCGCTCAGGCTGTACCCAAGGTTGCGACCATCGATCCGGACTATTGCAATATGCTCAAAAACGGCAAGTGCGGCCTATGCTCAAAGATATGCGCCGCCGGAGCCGTAGACTACACCCAGAAGGACGAAATAATCGAGGAAAAGTACGGCGCTATTGTCTGCGCAACGGGCTACAATCCCATCGGTATGGAAAAATTCGACGAATTTGCCTACAGCCTGTCTAAGGACGTTATAACCTCTTTGGAATTTGAGCGTCTCACCAACGCCGCCGGTCCAACGGGTGGTCGGCTTCTGCGTCCATCCGACGGCAAGCGTCCCCGCAAAATAGTGTTCGTTCAGTGCGTAGGCTCCCGCTGTGAGGCAAACGCCGGTAAGGGCAAGGAGTACTGCTCCAAAATATGCTGTATGTATACCGCCAAGCACGCCATGCTCATAAGGGATAAATATCCCGACACAGAAGTTTACGTTTTCTATATCGACGTGCGCACTCCCGGCAAAGGCTTTGACGAATTTTACCGCCGCGCGGTGGAGGAATACGGCGTTCACTACATCAAGGGAATGGTGGGCAAGGTAACTCCCGAGGGGGATAAGCTGAAGGTGCGGGGCGCCGATTTGATTGAAAACCGTCAGGTAATAATCGACGCGGATTTGGTAGTGCTTGCCGCGGCAATCGAGCCGGACAAGTCCGCCCGCCACTTAGCTTCAATGCTTACAGCCTCTATGGATACAAACGGCTTCTTCACCGAAGCCCATCCCAAGCTCCGTCCCGTTGAAAGCCCCACTGCCGGCGTGTTCCTTGCCGGAGCCTGTCAAGGGCCCAAGGATATTCCCGAAACGGTATCTCAGGCCGGAGCGGCCGGCGCAAAGGTTATCGGCCTCCTTGCCAAGGATAAGCTTACGGGCAACCCATGCGTGGCTCACAGCGACGAGCTTATGTGCAACGGCTGCTCCTCCTGCGAGAGAGTATGTCCCTACGGCGCTGTCACCTATATCGACAAAGAATTCAGAATGCCTGACAAAACCACGGCTATCCGCCGCGTAGCCTCTGTAAACGAGGCCGTATGCAAAGGCTGCGGCGCGTGCACGGTTGCTTGTCCCTCCGGCGCTATGGATCTTAAAGGCTTCGCCGACAGGCAGATTATAGCGGAGGTGGACGCAATATGCAGGTAAACGAATATAAGCCTCTTATAGTGGCCTTTTGCTGCAACTGGTGTTCCTATGCCGGGGCCGACCTCGCGGGCAACAACAGGCTTAACTACCCCGCCGAGGTAAAAATCATCCGTGTTCCATGCTCCTGCAGAGTAAACCCCACGTTTATTCTCAGAGCCTTTCAGAGGGGAGCCGACGGCGTGATAATATGCGGCTGTCACCCCGGCGACTGCCATTATACGTCGGGCAACTATTTCACAAGGCGCAGAATGGCTTTGCTTTTCTCTATGCTGGATTACCTTGGCGTCGAGCGCGAACGCACAAGAGTTGAATGGATATCCGCCGCCGAGGGAGCAAAATTTTCAGCGACCATGAACGACTTTGTTTCAAAGGTTGCCGCCCTTGGCGAGAACAAAAGATTGGAGGATTTGAGATGCAAAAAGTAAGCCGAGATATGCTTCTCAACAAGGCTCTGGAGCTTATGGGAAACGGAACCGTCAGCCGCGTTATGGGCTACAAAAGCGGCGAATTTCATTATGACGCGGCTCCCGCCGTATTTGAAAGCGCGGACGAGCTTAAAAAGGGCTTCGTTTTCGGCGACTTCTGCGGAGCGAACTTCTCCAAATATCTTATAAAAGAAACTAAAAAGTCCGACGCAAGGGTGCTTGTTTTCCTTAAGCCCTGCGACACATACAGCTTTAACCAGCTTCTTACGGAACACCGCTTCGACCGTAAAAGGGTTTACGCCGTAGGCATTCCCTGCGAGGGCATGGCGGACATAAATAAAATCCGCGCTATTGTAGGCGAAGGCATAAGCGAAATCGAAAGCGGCAGCGGAGGATTGACAGTACGCACCCTTTTTGACGGAGATAAAACCGTTTCCTACGAGGACGCTATGGCTGAGCGGTGCAGGGTCTGCAAGAGCAAAAAGCACGTGGCGTACGATGAGCTTATAGGCGAGGACGGAGACGTGCTTGACAGCAGCCGCTTTGACGAGGTGTCCAAGCTTGAAGCCATGACCTCCGACGAACGCTTCGCTTTCTGGCAGGGAGAGCTTTCACGCTGTATTCGCTGCAATGCCTGCCGCGACGTCTGCCCCGCCTGCACCTGCGAAAAGTGCGTTTTCAACAATCCCGACTCCGTAGCCGAAAACAAAGCGCCCGCTGACAGCTTCGAGGAAAAAATGTTCCACATTATCCGCGCGTTCCACGTTGCCGGAAGATGCACCGACTGCGGCGAATGTTCAAGAGTATGTCCCCAGCGTATTCCCCTGCACCTTCTCAATCGCAAATTCATTAAGGATATAAACGAATTTTACGGCGAGTATCAGGCCGGCGAAGCCGTTGGCAGCCGCTCTCCTCTGGTAAGCTACGCCGCCGAAGATATCGAACCCGGCGAAGCCGTAAAAAGAGGGAGGAAAGAAAATGCTTAAATGCTCCTTGGATAAATTAAACGACGTTCTTTCCGCCCTTGGGAAAAAAGCCGCCCTTTACGTTCCGGCTGACGCCGAAAACGGCGCAAAGTACGTCCGCCGAAGTGAGGGAACAAAGCTTAGCGACAAGCTCAACACCGCCGTAAGCGCAAAGGGCTTTTTCTTCCCCCAGACGGAGAATCTGGTAGGCTTCAAAACGACGGGCAAGGAAATTGAGATAAAAGACGTGAGAAACGAAGCGGAGGATTTCATTCTTTTCGGCGTTCGCGCCTGTGACGTAAGAAGCTTCGATATTCTCGACAGGGTTTTTCTTAACGACACCCCCGACAGCTACTACCAAAGCCGCCGTGAACACGGAATTATAATCTCTATGGCCTGCGACCGTCCCGCCGAAACCTGTTTTTGCAAAGCTTTCGGCATCGATCCCGCCGAGCCTCGGGGCGATATAGTATGCTATAAAAACGACAGCGAAATTTTCCTCAGCCCCAAAACAGAAAAGGGCAAGGCTCTTGCCGCCGCCCTTGAAGGGGTTTGCCTGAGCTGTTCGGAGGATTCCGCCGACGGCGTAAAGGCTCTTATAAACGAAAGAACGCAAAAGCTTCCCCTTGCTTCTCTAACCACCGAAGGCTTCGGAGCCGGCAAAACAAAAGAGCTTTTCGATTCCCCCAAGTGGAAGGAGCTTTCCGAATCCTGCCTCGGCTGCGGCATATGTACGTTTGTGTGTCCCACCTGCCAGTGCTACGATATAAAGGACTTTGACACAGGTCGGGAAGTATGCCGCTTCCGCTGCTGGGATTCCTGTATGTACAGCGAATTTACGAAAATGTCCGCCGGTCAGCCCCGTCTCACTCAGCTTGAACGCTTCCGTCAGAGGTTTATGCACAAGCTTGTGTATTACCCCGACAACAACGACGGCGTATTCAGCTGCGTAGGCTGTGGCCGCTGTCTTGTGAAATGCCCAATATCCATGAACATAGTTAAGGTTATGAAGGCTCTGGGAGGTGAACAATAATGGACAGACCGGAAATGTTGATTCCAAAAATAGGCGTTGTCACGGATATCCGCGTCGACACTCCCGACGTTAAAACCTTCCGAGTTGTGGGCAAGGACGGCAAAAAGGCCTTTCTTCACAAGCCGGGCCAGTGCGCCATGCTTTCCATTCCCGGAGCGGGCGAGGCAATGTTCTCAATAACCTCCTCACCCACAAACGAAGAATTCATGGAATTTTCCATAAAAAAGTGCGGCTGTCTCACAGACCGGCTTCACCGGATGGAACCGGGGCAGCAGATAACCATACGCGGCCCCTACGGCAACTCGTTTCCCGTTGACACGGAATTTGTCGGCAAGAATCTGTTGTTCATTGCCGGAGGTATCGGTCTTGCGCCGCTGCGCTCGGTAATAAATTACGTCCGCCGCTACCGCGAGCGTTACGGCAAAATCGACATCGTATACGGTGCGCGTTCTAAGGACGACCTTGTTGACTGCGGCGAAATAATAAACGAATGGAGCGGCGACGACGGCGTAAGCGTATACCTTACCATCGACCGCGAGCAGGAGGGCTGGGACGGTCATGTGGGCTTCGTTCCCGACTACGTAAAGGAGCTTGGCTTCCCAACCGACAAAATTGCCGTTATTTGCGGCCCTCCCGTAATGATAAGGTTCACTCTCGCCGGTCTTCAGGAAATGGGCTTCGATAAAGCTCAGGTCTACACCACAATGGAGCTTCGCATGAAGTGCGGAATAGGCAAGTGCGGCCGGTGCAACATAGGTTCTAAGTACGTTTGCAAGGACGGGCCTGTATTCCGCTGCGACGAGCTTGACGAGCTGCCAAACGAATATTAAAAGGCTTCAAGGCGGCCTTCGGCGCCGCCGAGGAAGTATTAACTTTAAGGAGACTTTTTTATGGAAAACACCGTAAATATTTTCCTGTTCGGGAAAAAATATGAAGTTCCGGCGGATCTTACCGTAATGCGCGCAATGGAATATGCGGGATATCGGCTTGTACGGGGCTGCGGCTGCCGTAACGGCTTTTGCGGAGCCTGCGCCACGATCTACCGCGTCAAGGGTATTGGCGAGCTTAAGGTCTGCCTTGCCTGCAAAACCAAGGTTGAAAACGATATGTACATAGCCGCTCTCCCCTTTTTTCCCCTTGTAAAGCAGGTATACGATATCGAAAAAATCGCTCCGACTCAGCAGCTTATGATGCAGCTTTACCCCGAAATTTACGCCTGCATCGGCTGTGACGCGTGTACAAAGAGCTGCCCGCAGAGTCTGAACGTAATGCAGTACATTGCTTACGCTCAGAGAGGCGACTATGCCAAGTGCGCCGAAGAATCCTTCGACTGCGTAATGTGCGGAATCTGCTCGTCTCGCTGTCCCGCCGGCATTTCCCATCCTCAGGTGGCAATGCTTGCCCGCCGCCTAAACGGAAAGTACCTTGCGCCGAAAAGCGCTCACCTTGAAAACAGAGTGCGGGAAATCAAGGATGGCACGTTTACAGAGCTTATGGAAGCTCTTACGCAAAAACCGGTTGAGGAGCTGAAAGAGCTTTACAACAACCGCGAAATCGAAAGGTAAGGAGGGGGCTTTATGTATTCCGAAAAATTCCAAGACTCAATCAAGGCCGTCGAACTGGCGAGAAAGGATAATATCGCCTACGAGCCGGCCCGCATGACGGCTCGGGAAAAGGACGACCTCCTTGCGGCCTACCATCCCGACTATAAAAGGAGCGAGTTTGAAGAGCTTAGGTTTGGCGTGAACAAGGGTGATAAGGTTCCACGGGAGCTTTGCGCCATGCTTCAGGCAAAAAGCCGCGTTTCTGCCGCAGATGTGGATTTAAGCGCACCCGACTATGATGTTGACGTACTCGTCATCGGCGGCGGTGGCGGAGGCGCGTCTGCCGCAATCGAGGCGGACGAGGCCGGAGCAAGGGTAATGATAGTCACAAAGCTGCGCATGGGCGACGCCAACACTATGATGGCCGAAGGCGGAATCCAAGCTGCCGACAAGCCCAACGACTCCCCCGCAATTCACTTTCTGGACGCCTTCGGCGGCGGTCACTTTGCCGCCAAGAGAGAGCTGCTCGCGAAGCTTGTAAACGACGCTCCGGAAGCCATTCTCTGGCTTAACGAGCTTGGGGTTGAATTTGACAAGGCCCCCGACGGCACAATGATAACCACCCACGGCGGCGGCACCTCCCGCAAGCGTATGCACGCCGCAAAGGACTATTCCGGCGCCGAAATCATGCGTACTCTTCGCGACGAGGTTCTTAACAGGGGAATCACCGTTGTTGACTTTACCTCCGCAATCGAGCTTATCCTTGACGAAAACGGCCATGCGGCCGGAGCCGTACTCATGAACATGGAAACAAAGGAGCTGCTTATAGCCCGCGCAAAAACGGTTATTATCGCTACAGGCGGAGCCGGAAGAATGCACTATCAGGGCTTCCCCACCTCTAACCACTACGGCGCAACCGCCGACGGCCTTGTGCTTGGTTACCGTGTGGGCGCAAGGCTCCTCTATGCGGATACACTTCAGTATCACCCCACCGGCGCGGCATATCCTTCCCAGATATTCGGCGCTCTCGTAACCGAAAAGGTGCGTTCCCTTGGGGCAAAGCTTGTAAACCGCGACGGCAAGGTGTTCATGCACCCTCTTGAAACCCGCGACGTTGCGGCGGCTTCCATTATCCGTGAGTGTTCCGACAGGAACAAGGGCGTAGACACCGGCGACGGCAAGGCCGTATGGCTTGACACCCCCATGATAGAGGAAATCAACGGCGAAGGCACCATCGAAAAGCGTATTCCCGCTATGATGCGTATGTTTGCCGAATACGGCATAGACATCCGCAAGGAGCCTATTTTGGTTTATCCCACCCTTCACTACCAGAACGGCGGTCTTGACATAAACGCGGATGGCCGGACGACCAACGTTGAAAATCTTTACGCCGCCGGTGAAGCCGTTGGGGGAATCCACGGCAGGAACCGTCTGATGGGCAATTCCCTTCTTGATATTATCGTGTTTGGCAGAATCGCGGGAAGGAATGCCGCCGCAAAGAGCCGCGAGGTAAATCTCGGTGCCCTCACTCTCGACCACATAAATAAATTCGATGAGCAGCGCAAAGCGGCCGGAGTTGAAACCAACGAGGTTTCTCCCAAGCTTCTTCCCGACTACCGCGGAAAGCGGCTTTCCGACGAAAAACCTTGCGTTTCCCGCTTGGATTTTTGAAATTTCTCACGTTAGGAGTAATATACAATGAATTTATTCGGCGGCGTCATTTCCCTTTCCGACATATCTATGCTTATATTTTCGGTATTTGTAATTTCGGCTCTTGGTTATATGCTGGGGCGCGTATCCATTAAGGGCATAAGACTCGGCACTGCCGGAGTGTTTGTAATCGCCCTTGTATTCGGCGCGCTTTTTTACGACAAACTCAAAAGCGTACTTGTAACCGACGGCGCATCCTACATTTCTCAGGCCATGAAAATTGTGGAAAATTTGGGTCTTGTGCTGTTTGTCACCTCTGTAGGCTTCATTGCCGGGCCTAAATTCTTCAAAAACCTAAAGAAAAACTTTAAGTCCTTCATCGCTCTGGGTATTATTATAATTCTTTCCGGCGGACTTACGGCCATTGCCTGCTACTTTATAGGTCGGGGCGGCGAAAGCGATACCCGCCGATTCGCGGCAATGCTGGACGGCCTTCTCTCCGGCGCTCTTACCAGCACTCCCGGCTTCTCCGCCGCAAAAGCTACGGTGCAGAATCTTTACGCCGGTTCTCCCGACCTTGCGGAGCTTTACGAAGCCGCCGTAACCGTGGGCTACGGAATAGCCTACCTGTTCGGAGTTATAGGCGTTGTGCTTTTTGTACAGATTATCCCAAAAATCACAAAAGCCGACATGGCTAAGGAAAGAGAGCTTCTTGTCAATGCCGACGCGGCAGAAAGGAAGCCCTATACCGGCAAGCTTATAAGCCTTGATCCCGCCGGTGTGGGAGTCTTTGCTCTTGCCGCCTTCATAGGTATTATCGTTGGCTCAATAAAGATTCCTCTGTCCTCACAGGGATTTTCCGGCGCCACGTTTTCCCTTACCACCACCGGCGGCACTCTTATTACCGCCCTTGTGTTCGGTCACTTCGGCCATATTGGCAAAATAAATCTCATGCCCAACAAAAAAGCTCTGGAATGTTTGCGTGAGCTGGGACTTATGCTGTTCCTTATCGGCGCCGGTGTTGCCGGCGGCGCTCGGTTCATTCAGTATTTCAAGCCCGTATACTTCATTTACGGCGTGATTATGACCATTGTTCCAATGATAATCGGTCTGCTGTTCGCAAAGTATGCGCTGAAGCTGAGCCTGCTCAACAGCCTTGGCTCCATCACAGGCGGAATGACCTCCACTCCGGCTTTGGGCGCTCTTATTCAGGTTTCCGGCACAGAGGATGTAGCCTCCTCTTACGCGGCTACATACCCCATTTCCCTTTTGGCGATAGTGCTGGTTTCCCAGTTCCTGCCGGTATTGCTTTAACGGGCAATAAGCCCCAAAGGTGGCGGCTGACGCGGCATCGGCCTTTTCGGCAATTCTGTTCTCCGTTTAAGAAAGCAAAAACAAATTTTTCGTATATCGTATATAAAAAAGGAG
Organism: uncultured Oscillospiraceae bacterium; assembly: GCA_964551215.1. GTDB lineage: Bacteria > Bacillota > Clostridia > UMGS1883 > UMGS1883 > JAFLUQ01. The sequence goes on from CAZKBV010000007.1 coordinate 28,935, forward strand.
CCGCGAAAACAGCTCCTTTTTTAAACAATATTATGTCAGTTTTACTTAAGTTCAACCTTTGCGCCGACTTCTTCAAGCTGAGCCTTGTACTTTTCGGCGTCTTCCTTGCCAACAGCTTCCTTAAGAGTTGTGGGAGCGCCGTCAACAGCGGCCTTTGCTTCCTTAAGACCAAGGCCGGTGATCTCACGAACAACCTTTATAACCTTAATCTTCTCCGCGCCTGCTTCAGCAAGAACAACGTCGAACTCCGTCTTTTCCTCTGCCGCGGGAGCGCCCGCAACAGCGGCGCCTGCTACAGCAACGGGAGCGGCGGCGCTTACGCCGAATTCCTCTTCCATAGCCTTTACCAGATCGGCAACCTCAAGAAGCTTAAGCTCCTTTATGGCATCGATGATTTCCTGAATAGTCATTGTTTTAACCTCCGATATTTTAAATTTTTAATTCTTTTGATTATGCCGAATTACTCGGCCACCGCTGCGGTTTCAGCTTCGGCTTCGGCTTTGACTTCAGCCTCCGGAGCCGCGGGCTTCTGAATATCCGCAGGCTCAACACCGTTGTCAACGAGAGCCTGTAACGTTCTGACAAGCTTGCTGACGGGAGCGTTAAGGCTACCCATAACCATAGCAATAAGGGTATCGCGGTTGGGAGTCGCGGCAAGCTTCTTAACTTCGTCAAGGCTTACAACCTTTCCGTCAAGGAAACCGCTCTTGATTTCGAGCTGTTCATTATCCTTTGCGAAATCCGCAATAATCTTAGCCGGCGCAACCTCGTCTGTCATGCTGACAGCAAGAGCCGTGGGGCCGTTAAGAACGGGATCAAGCTCGTCAAAGCCAACCTCTTTTGCCGCAATACGCGCAAGAGTATTTTTTATAACCTTGTACTCTACGCCTGCCTCACGAAGCTTATTACGAAGCTGAGTGTCCTGTTCAACATTCAGCCCGCAATAGTCAACCAAAACGCCGGAAACGGCAGTCTTAAACTGTTCGCTGAGGCCTGCAACTACCTGCTTTTTTTCGTCGAGAACCTTCTGACTGGGCATATTTCTCACCTCACAATGAAAATAAATGGCTCCTTGCCGCAAACACAAGGAGCCCAAAATAATCTTTCTGGGACAATTCCTCGGCGGGACTTACTGTCGCCCGCTGTCTGCGGAAAAGATATTAACCTAACAAATGAATTATACTACAATAATTTCACTTTGTCAAGCTGTTTTTGATTTTATGCAAAACGGGAACCGTTGACTTTGATTCCGGGGCCCATTGTGCTTGCGATGGCAACGCTCTTAAGGTATGTTCCCTTAGCCGCGGAGGGCTTAGCCTTAATGATAGCCTGCATAAGGGTATCAAGGTTTTCGCCAAGCTTCTGAGGGCCGAAGGACGCCTTGCCTATGGGGCAGTGAATGATGTTTGTCTTATCGAGACGGTACTCAATCTTACCTGCCTTAATTTCGTTGATTGCTTTTACAACGTCGGGGCTTACCGTACCTGCCTTGGGATTCGGCATAAGACCCTTAGGTCCGAGGATACGGGCGATACGTCCCACAACGCCCATCATATCGGGAGTTGCGATTACAACGTCGAAGTCAAACCAGTTGTCGTTCTGGATTTTTGCTACGTAGTCCTCCGCGCCAACGTATTCCGCGCCGGCCGCAAGAGCCTTTTCCGCATTTTCGCCCTTGGCGAAAACCAGAACGCGCACGGTTTTACCTGTACCGTTGGGAAGAACAACCGCGCCGCGAACCTGCTGATCCGCATGGCGGGAGTCAACGCCCAGCTTGATGTGGGCTTCAATGGTTTCGTCAAACTTAGCGCTTGCGGTTTTAACAACCAACTCAAGAGCTTCGGCAGGGTCATACTGCTTTCCGGCTTCGATAAGCTTCGCGCCGGCTTGATATTTCTTACCGTGTTTCATGCTTAATTACCTCCTTGTGGTCAGTCGGGATTTCTCCCTCCCACTTAATTTAAGTTATTCCTCTACTGTTACGCCCATGCTTCTTGCCGTACCGGCAATCATACTCATAGCTGCCTCAACTGTAGCTGCGTTAAGGTCGGGCATTTTCTGTTCGGCGATAGCCTTAAGGTCTTCCTTCTTAAGAGTAGCGACCTTTGTCTTGTTGGGCACGCCGCTGCCGCTTTCAATCTTGCAGGCCTTCTTTATAAGAACTGCCGCGGGGGGAGTCTTTGTAACGAAGGTGAAGGAACGGTCGGCGTAAACAGTAATTACAACAGGGATAATTAAACCTGCGTCCTTAGCTGTTCTCTCGTTAAATTCCTTTGTGAACTGCACGATATTAACACCGTGCTGACCAAGAGCGGGGCCAACCGGAGGAGCCGGTGTAGCCTTACCTGCGGGAATTTGCAACTTAATGTAACCTGTAACTTTCTGTGCCATTATTTGTGCACCTCCTTAGAGAAAAAATGTGGTGTATAGCGGACTGTGTGGCGCATTAAAACGGGCGCCATCCTCCCACTTATATAACAAAAGGGAAACCCCTTGTGTTAATCCAGCGGCTCAACCTGATGATAATCAAATTCCACCTGCATTTCACGGCCTCCGAACATGGTAACCATAACGCTGACCGTCTTGTGCTCATTATCTATTTCAAGCACCTCGCCCATGAAGCCTTCCATGGAGCCTTCGTTAATTCTTACCGTATCCCCTACGCCGAAGCTGAGGGGCGCGCTGACCGTTTCAACGCCCATTCTTTCAACCTCTTTATCGGAAAGAGGAACGGGTTCGCTTCCCGGGCCGACAAAGCCTGTGCAGCCCCGAGTGTTGCGGACGATATACCAAGCTTCGTTTGTCATCATCATTTTAATGAAGATGTATCCGGGGTAAATTTTCCGCTGAACGGTTTTCTTTACGCCGTTTTCGTCCTCCTCCACGGTTTCCTCCATGGGGATCTTGACGTCGGCGATAAGATGGCCGAGATTACGGTTTTCGATGGTTTTCTCGATGCTGTCCTTCACCTTGTTTTCGTATTCGACATAGGTGTGGGCAACATACCATTTGTACTCGTCGCTTGTTTTAATCATGCCTTCGGGCTTTGCCCTGCCCCCTTTCGATTAACCCCAGATGAGGTTCGCAAGGGTGGCAAAGAGGGAATCAAGACCGAAGATTATAAGACCGATGATTATGATTGCGGCGATTACGATGAGCGTGTTGTTTACAAGCTGCTTTCTTGTGGGCCAAACAACCTTCTTAAGCTCAGACTTTGTAGCCTTTGCGCCCTTCTTTACGCGGGCAGCGAGGCCTTCTTTTTTAACAACTTCTCCCATTTTTTTCACCCTTTACTTACTTAGATTCCTTGTGGACGGTGTGCTTACGGCAGAAACGGCAGTACTTGGTCATTTCAAGCCTGTCGGGGTCGTTCTTCTTATTCTTCATTGTGTCGTAGTTTCTCTGCTTGCACTCTGTGCACGCCAATGTGATTCTTACTCTCATGTGATTCATTCCTTTCATTTATGCACAAGACAAAAGTCTTTACGTAAATTCCCTCTTGGAAGAGGCGGAAACTTCCGCACAATAAAAAAGCCTTCTCATCGAGGTAAAATCATATTAACACACATTCAAAAATTTGTCAAGCGCTTTCGGCAAAAAAATTTTTTAAATTTTTATTTTTTTCGGTCAAATTTCCAAAAATCTTAATTTTCACAAAGAGCGGCGCGAAAAAGCGTAAAATCGGACGCGCGGCGAACCGGATTTTACGCTTTTTACCGAAAGGGAGTTCCCTTTCGAGCTTACCCTCGATACAAGAGAGTGCCGGTTTTCCGAGCCGCAGGTACGCAAACCTACGGCTCATTTTTTGATTATTGTTGTTTTATCAGGAATTTTCAAACTGCCCGTTATAAAGCTTGGCGTACATTCCGTCGAGGGCAATAAGCTCCTTATGGTTGCCCTGCTCAACTATGCGGCCATCCACAAGCACAAGAATTTTATCCGCCTCGCGTATGGTAGAAAGCCTGTGGGCGATAACAAAGCTTGTGCGCCCGTACATCAGATTCTTCATCGCTTCCTGTATTTTCAGTTCGGTACGGGTATCTACGGAGCTGGTGGCCTCGTCCAGAATAAGTATATCCGGATCGGCTATCATCGCCCGAGCTATTGAAAGAAGCTGGCGCTGGCCCTGACTGATATTTGACGCGTCATCGTTAAGGACGGTGTCATATCCATCGTGGAGGCGTTCGATAAATTCGTGAGCATTGGCAAGATGGGCCGCGCTTTCAATGTCCTCGTCGCTGGCGTCCAGTTTGCCGAAGCGTATGTTTTCCCTTACGGACACGCTGAACATATGCGTATCCTGAAGAACTATAGCTATGCGGCTGCGGAGGGAGTCCTTGCGGACATCGGCGATATTTATGCCGTCCAGCGTAATTTCGCCGCTGTTCACATCGTAAAATCTCGTAAGCAGATTTACTATGGTTGTTTTACCCGCGCCCGTAGGCCCTACGAGAGCGATTGTTTCGCCGGGCTTGGCGTCTATGCAGATATCCTTAAGTATAAGCCGCTTGTCATCATATCCGAAGTTTACATGGTTAAGCTTAACCTCGCCCTTCACGTGGCCTAACTCCGGCTTTTCGCTGTCGCCTATATATTCGTTGGGTTCGTCCATTACCTCGAAAACTCTTTCGGTGCTGGCAAGGGCGGACTGAAGCTGGGAGAACATATTCGCAAGCTCATTTATCGGGCGGGAGAACTGGCTGCTGTAATTGAGGAAGGCCACAATGCTGCCTATGCTCATAACAGGGAAGCCCAAAATGCTCGTAACCGCCAAAAGGCCGCCTACGAAAGCCGTAATTGCGTAAGTAAGGTTATTGAACATACCCATAAGAGGAGCGACCGCGCCGGATATGGTCTGGGCAAGTATGGCGTTTCTGCGGTAGTCGGAGTTAAGCGAATCGAACTTATCCTCTACCTGTTTTTCACGGCAGAACACCTTTACGGCGTACTCTCCGGTTATGGTTTCTTCAATATGACCGTTCATATCTCCCAAAGACGCCTGCTGCATACTGTAGAAGCGGCGAGTGTATTTACCTATGGTTCTTGTACACGCAAGCATAACAGGAACGATAACAATTGTGACTATCGTAAGAGGAACGCTTAGTACCAGCATCATAACAAGCGTACCGACAAGGGTTATTATGCTGGAAAAAATCTGAGCCACGCTCATGCTAAGCGTCTGGCTGATAGCGTCCACATCGTTTGTTGTGCGGCTCATAAGCTCGCCGTGAGTTTTAGAGTCGAAATAACGAAGGGGCAAAAGCTGCATCTTCTTAAACATATCCATGCGGATTTCCTTGACTGTGTTCTGGGAAACCGAAGCAAGGATATACGTCTGGCCCCAGTTGGCCGCCGCGCCGATAACATAAAGCACAAGCAAAATTCCGATGTTTTTTATTATCTCCGGAGCCATCATGTCTAAGGTTGTTTTAATTCCGTCGTCTCCTATTTTCCCGATTTGGTTTATGGCGTCAATTATGGGCGCGATTCTGTATGTACCGCCCAAATTGGCGGCCGCGCTGATACAAACCAAACATATAACAAAAAACAAGCTGACCTTAAATTTGCCGATATATTTTATAAGGCGGACAATCGTTCCCTTGGCGTTAGCTGCCTTTTCGCCGTCCATGTTCGGGCCGTCGGGGCCGCCCGGTTTTGGTCCTCTGGGTCCCATATTACGCTTCCTCCTTTTCAAGCTGAGAATAGTAAATTTCTCTGTATACTTCGCTGGTCCGCATAAGGGTTTCGTGATTTCCCGAATCCACTATACGGCCATTTTCCATAACAAGTATCTTGTCGGCGCCTCTGGCGCTGGAAATTCTCTGAGCTATAATAATTACCGTAGTTCCCTTAAGCTGATTGCCGAAGCAGGAACGTATACGGGCTTCGGTGGCCGTATCGACAGCACTGGTGGAATCGTCCAGAATGAGTATTTTCGGCTTCTTTATAAGAGCTCTGGCAATGGAAAGGCGCTGTTTCTGGCCTCCCGAGAAGTTTACGCCCCTCTGGCCGAGAATCGCGTTGTATTTGTCGGGGTTCTTTTCGATAAATTCCTCCGCCTGAGCCATTGCCGCCGCTTCGCGGATTTCCTCATCGGTGGCGTCGTCCTTGCCCCAGCGGAGATTGTCGGCTATGGTGCCGGTAAAGAGTATAACATCCTGAAGCACCATTCCTATGCCTTCTCTTAAGCCCTCAACATCGTAATCCTTTACATTTATGCCGTCCACAAGCACCTCTCCCTCGGTAGCGTCATAAAGGCGGGGAATGAGATTTACAAGAGTGGACTTGCCGCTGCCGGTAGAGCCGAGTATTGCCACAGTCTCACCGGGACGAGCCGTAAAGCTGATATCCTGAATTGCCGGATCGCCGCCGGCGTCTCTGTAACGGAAGGATACGTTTTTAAACTCAACGCCGCCCTCGCGAACAACCGACGCCTTGGGTTCTTCGGGGGAAACTATGTCTATCTTCTCGTCCAGAACCTCGGCAATACGGCTTGCGCTGGCCTGCGCTCTGGAAATAGACATAAACATCATGCTCATCATCATAAGAGAGCTGAGGATACGGGTGATATACTGAATGAAGGCGCTTACCTGACCGACTTCCATTTCCTCCGCTCCAACCAGCTTTGCGCCAAACCAAAGCACGGCAATTACACTGACGTTCATTATCATTGTGATAATGGGCATCATGAACGACATAATCTGGTTGGCTTTTATGGAAAGCTGAACATACTCGTTGTTGGCTTCGCCGAAGCGGTCATCTTCATGCTGCGCCCTGTCAAATGCCTTTACCACTCGGATACCCGTAAGGTTTTCCTGTATTACGGCGTTCACCCTGTCCAGCTTATACTGAACTTGGCTGAACAGCGGGAAGGTTTTTCTCACTATCAAAAGCACCGCCACCAAAAGCAAGGGTATCGCAACCGCGAGAATAAGGGCAAGGGTCGCGTTTATTCTTATGGCGTGGAAAATTCCCCCGGCAAAGGTCATGGGCGCGCGGATCAGCATCCTCAGCGCCATACCCACAAGCGTAATCAGCGTTACAACATCATTGGTCGTTCTTGTAACCAGAGACGCTCCGGAGAAATGGTCAATGTTTGAAAAGGAAAATTCCTGTATTTTATGGAAAACATCCTTCCTGAGGTTATAGCCGAAATGCTGGCTGGCCTTTGTGGCAAAGAACAGGCTTCCGAAGCCGCCTACAAAGCCCACAAGGGCAATTCCCATCATTTTAATGCCTTCCTTAAGGATATACGCCGAACCGGCTCCGCCGTTCAGACCTACATCCACAATGTCCGCCATTATAGACGGCTGCATAAGGTCGCAAAGCACCTCAAAGATCATCATCGCCGGAGCCAGAAAAACCGCCGGCCACGCGCCCTTGAAGTATTTCAAAAATCGTTTCATTGAGCGTCCTTCCCTTCTTTTTCAAGTTTGTCCTTAAGCTTAAGCAGGATTCGTAAAAACTCCCGCTGTTCCTCCGACGTAAGGCACGAAAAAAGCTCCCTATCGGCTTTATCCGTAGCCTCCTTGCTTCTGAGGGCGGCGTCTCGCCCCTTGTCGGTTATATAGATACGAATGCACCTTTGATCAGCTTCATCTGTTTTGCGGATAATAAATCCGTTTTTTTCCAAAGTCTGAAGCATCACCGTCACCGTGGCCGGGGTAACCCGGTTAAGACGGCTTATGTCCGACTGCTTACAGCCGTTGTTATCCACAATGTAGCCAAGCACCGGCGGCATACCCCTGCCCACGCCCAGCTTCAATACCGCGTTGTGGATTCTCATGCTATGCTTTCTGGAAACCTCGCCGAAAAGCATCCCGAGCTTTGATGGCTCATACATTCTATACCCTCCTTTTTATTTTATTTAGTACACTTAATTTTAGCATGCTAAACAAATTATGTCAATAGTTTTTTTAATGATGCGGTTAATATTTTATGAACATTTTGTAAACAAAAGGAGCCTTCCCCCAATCGAAAGGCTCCGGAACGCTTTGAGTTTAAATCGGAGCAACGCTCCACTTTGCTTGCAAGGAGTGGAGCTTGCGATAG
>CAZKBV010000008.1:0-16176 GCA_964551215.1 uncultured Oscillospiraceae bacterium
TATAACCTAAGCGCAGATGTCCCCCGCCTCTAAGGCGGCGGGGGACACTTCAGGGTTTCAGTGGGAGTTATAATCTCCCACTGAAACCCTGAGGAGCTTACGCTCCCTGCGCCGGTTGCAATCTATCGCAAGCTCCACTCCTTGCAAGCAAAGTGGAGCGTTGCTCCGATTTAAAAAATTCCGCCGTTCTCAATACGGTAAACAAGTCTGTCCTTTTCACTCACAACTGCCTTTACAAACAGGTTAATTGCGGCGGAGGTATTAAGGCCTACACCGGCGCAGAAGTCGTCGAAAGCCGACTTATCTTTTTCGTCAACTAAAAATGTTAATTTCTTTAAATACGTTAATGTTATATATTATAACCTACGCGCGGATGTTCCCGTTTCTAAGGCGACGGGTTCCGTTTCAAGCAAGCTTGCCGGAGAGCTTTCGATTTAAATGATGAAAAGCCTTAAAATATAATATTATAAGGTATTGCAAAACGGTAATATTTATGGTAAAATACAAATATATTTATTATATTCGCCCTGTTTCGGAGGTCAGGTTATGCGTATTCGTCAAATGTATCCCACAGAAGCCAAAAGACTGGCAGAGCTTTTGTATCTGTCCGTACATACCTTGTGCGTAGAGGACTACAGCCCTGAGGAGCTAAGAGCTTGGGCTCCGAAAAAAATGGACATGAAAAAATTCAACGCTTCTCTTTTTATGAGCCGAAATTTGGTAATGGTTCACGACAGAACGATTGTGGGCTTCGTATGTATAGAGCGTGACGGGTACGTAAACCGCCTTTATGTCCATCCGGACTTTGTCCGTCGGGGGATAGGCTCCGCTCTGCTGAAAACAGCCGAGGAGTGGGCAAAAAAGCGGGGAGTAAGCCGCATCCGCCTCGCCGCCAGCAAAACAGCCCTGAATTTCTACAAAAAGCAGGGCTATGTTCCCGTGGATGTGGAAGTGGTCAAAAAATCCGATGTGGTTTTCAACAACACAATTATGGAAAAACGCCTGTAGGAGGAAACAAAATGGTAAATTTCGGCAACGACTGGGACGAAATTCTAAGCGGTGAGTTTGAGAAGGAGTACTATTTGAAGCTTCGGGCTTTCCTGAAGGAGGAATACTCCCGCTATGAAATTTATCCCAATATGTACGACCTTTTTTCCGCTTTGAAGGTCACCTCCTACAAGGGGACAAAGGTGGTAATCCTCGGGCAGGATCCCTATCACGAGCCGGGGCAGGCTCACGGAATGTCTTTTTCCGTAAAGCCCGGGGTTCAGATTCCTCCGTCTCTGCTTAATATGTATAAGGAACTGAGGGATTCCTTGGGCTGTTATATCCCAAACAACGGCTTTCTCATGCCTTGGGCGAAGCAGGGAGTGCTGCTTTTAAACGCGGTTCTCACAGTCCGCCGTGGGGAGGCAAATTCCCACAGGGGCATGGGCTGGGAAATCTTTACCGACAGGGTAATCGAACTGCTTAACGCGCGGCGGGATCCGGTGGTATTTCTGCTCTGGGGAAGCAACGCCCGAAAAAAGGCGGAAATTATTGATAAAGACAGGCATTTTGTCTTTGAAGCGGCGCACCCCAGCCCCCTTTCGGCAAACAGGGGATTCATGGGCTGCGGACATTTCAAAAAGGCAAACGAGGCGCTTATAAGCGTGCTTAAGTCGCCTATAGACTGGCAGATACCCAATATCTGATGAATACGCCCTATCCTTTTTGCAAATACTACCCAAAAAGGAGGCAGTATTTATGGACTATATAAAGGCGTTTATCGTGGGCGGACTTATCTGCGCGGTCGGGCAGATTATTATCGACAAAACGAAGCTCACCGCGGCAAGGCTGCTTACGGGATGCGTGGTCGGGGGAGTGTTCCTTTCCCTGATAGGGGTATACAAGCCCTTGGAAAAATTCGCCGGAGCCGGAGCCACCGTTCCTCTGCCGGGCTTCGGACACGCCCTGTTTCAGGGCGTGAAAAAGGCCGTGGACGAGGACGGCTTCTTAGGCGTGTTTACCGGCGGACTTTCCGCCGCCGCGGGAGGAATTGCCGCCGTGGTGCTTTTCGCCGTAATCGCGGCAATTGTGTCCAAACCGAAAATGAAATAGCTTCCATTGAGGGGCCGTACCCTCAATGGGCGGGGGTTCCCATAGACAAAAAATTTTAAGGAGACTGATAATATGATAAAGCTTTACAACACCCTTACAAGACAGAAGGAGGAATTTAAGCCCATAACGGAGGGAGAGGTAAAAATGTACTCCTGCGGACCTACGGTGTACAATTATTTCCATTTGGGAAACGCGCGCCCGTTTATTGTATTCGACTGTTTGAGATGCTTTTTTGAATATATGGGATATAAGGTAACGTTTGTCCAGAATTTCACCGATGTGGACGACAAGCTTATAAACAAGGCGAGGGAAGAGGGCTGCACCGTAAAGGAGATTGCCGACAAATACATAAAGGAATACTTTGTGGATTCCCACGGTCTTGGAATCAAGGAAGCCACCGTCCATCCCAGAGCTACGGAAAACATCGACGCCATAATCGAAACCGTCAAAACTCTCATTGAAAAGGGTCATGCCTACGAGGTCGGGGGAGATGTGTACTTTTCAACAAGGAGCTTTAAGGATTACGGAAAGCTCAGCCATCAGCCTTTGGAGGATTTGGAAAGCGGCGTCCGCAAGGATCCGGAGCAGGGCAAGCGCGACCCTATGGATTTTGCCCTTTGGAAAAAGCGCAAGGGGGACGAGATAGGCTGGGAAAGCCCCTGGGGAATAGGCCGCCCGGGCTGGCATATTGAGTGCAGCGCTATGGCAAACCGCTATTTAGGCAAGACGATAGACATACACAGCGGCGGCTTTGATTTGATATTTCCTCACCACGAAAACGAAATAGCTCAGAGCGAGTGCGCCAACGACGCCCCGTTTGCCCATTACTGGCTCCACAACGGCTTTATAAACGTAAACAACGAGAAAATGTCAAAATCCTTGGGCAATTTCTTTACGGTAAGGGATATCGCCGCAAAATACGACTATGAGGTTATACGCTTCTTCATGCTTTCCGCCCATTACAGAAGCCCCATAAACTTCTGCGACGAGCTTATGGACGCGGCAAAGACCGGCCTTGCCAGACTATACAACTGCCTGAGCAATCTGGAGCATTTATCCAAATCCGCCGAAGGAGAAGCTGCGGACGAAGAAAAAAAGGCGGCAATGGACGGCTACAGGGAAAAATTTATCGCCGCAATGAGCGACGACTTAAATACCGCCGACGCGATTTCCGTCCTGTTCGAGGCGGTTAGGTACATCAATTCCGCCAAGGATATGAGCCTCGGCGATATAGAGCTTTGCCAAGGAACTCTTAAAGAGCTGGGCGGCGTGCTGGGGCTTCTTCAGAAGGAGGAAAGCTCCGACATAAGCGCCGAGGTAGAGGAGCTTATTGCCCTTCGCGCCGAAGCCAGAAAAAATAAGGACTGGGCTAAGTCCGACGAAATCCGCGATAAGCTTAAGGAAATGGGCGTTGTGCTGGAGGATACGCGCAGCGGCGTTAAGTGGCGCGTTGAAAAATAAAGCGGCCCGTTAAAATAATGTGAAAAAAATCTCTTGAAAAGGGCTGTTCAGCCGTATATCAAGAGATTTTATTTCCCGTGATTTTTGATTGTGAGGCCCAAAGCAGACTCCGCGGAGCAAATGACGTTTTTTGAAAAATACATTGACAAAAATCCATTTTTGTGATATCATATAACATATATAAACATTCATATGTGTATTTGCCCATGTCGGTGTTTACAGCCTTTGTTTTATACGGTAAGGAGATTATTGATTTGGACGGCTCGCGTACGGTGAAAAGCATAAGGAACGCCCGGTGGGGAATAATTCTCCAGCTCAGCGGTCTTATTACAAAGTTTATAACGAGAACGGTATTCGTCAGGATTCTCGGCATAGACTGTAATGGGCTTAACGGGCTGTTCACCGAGGTTATATCTATGATATCACTGGCGGAGATGGGCGTCGGAACGGCGATTGTATATAACCTTTACAAGCCTCTGGCCGAAAATGATACCGAAACGGTAAAGCGGCTGATGGGACTTTTTAAATCCGCTTACCGAATTATCGGGATTTCCGTTTTTGTCATCGGGCTGGCGCTTACGCCGTTTATACATAAAATAATCAAGGACGTCCCCTTTGAAAGGGGTTATATAAGAATTGTATTTTTACTGTTTGTAGTTCAATCGGCGTCCTCATACTTTTTCGCGTATAAGCGTTCTCTTTTGAACGCCGACCAAAACAATTACGCGGTGTCTTTTGTTTCGTCGGTGTTTAATGTCTCCCTTATGATTCTCAGCATAGCGGCTCTTGTAATCACAAGAAATTATATTGTATATCTGGCGGTATGGATAATTAACACGCTCGCTTCAAATATCGCGATTTCCCGCTACGCGGATCGGCGGTACCCTTTTCTTAAGGAAAAGGCATCGGCGACGGCGGAGGAAAGGCGAAATGTGCTTGCGAACATAAAGCATATTTTTGTAGGCACTCTGTCCGGAAAAATAACCTCGTCAACGGACAATATACTCATATCTGTGCTTATAAGCACAAGACTTATAGGTATATACAGCAACTATTCCCTCGTTATGAATTCGATTGTGAACGTACTTCGTTCCGCGGCTGAGTCTGTGGCCGGAAGCATCGGAAATCTGATTGCCGTTGAGGAAGGAAGCCGTGTTGAAACGGTTTTCCGCCGTATTTCCTTTATGTTTTACGCGGCGGGGCTTGGAACGGCGGTGATTTTATACTGCGTCCTCACTCCGTTTGTGAAGCTGTGGATAGGGACCGAGAGCGTTATAGGCAACGGAGTTTTATTCATATGTGTCTTTAATATTTTTTGCTTTATAGCCAGAGAGCCGCTGTGGAAGTTCGTGACGGCTTCGGGAATGTTCGCGATGGATAAAAATATTTCTATTGCCGGCAGCGCGGCGAACCTTTTTGTTTCAATAATTTTCGGCAAGCTTTGGGGAATGGCGGGAATCTTTGTCGGCACCACCTGCACCCTTGTTATACAAATAGTTCTGAAGGTGATGCTTTTATACCGAGGCAGAATCGGAAGAAGCTGCAGGGGCTGTCTTTGGGGCTGGTTTAAGATAAGCGCTCTGACGGCGGCGGGAATGTTGCTGGCGGGCGCGATATGCTCCTTTATCGGCATGAAGTATTTAATCGCGGAAATTGCCGTAAAGCTTGTCGTTTCGGCGGCCGTGGCGGCGGCGATAATTCTTGTTTTCTACGGAAGAAGCGAGGAAATGGCCTATTCGTTCGGATTTTTAAAAAGCATGATATCAAAACGAAGCATAAAAAGAGGGTGATTTTTATGTTAGATAAGAAAAAGGATAACGACCGTTTGAAAGCCGTGAAGCGGCGGGTGAGGTTTTGCCGCGATAAGGTTGAGGAACGGGTCGCCCGCATTGAGGAAGAAAATGAAATAAAGATGCCTGAGGACGTAAAGCTTTTTTCTTTGCGCACTCTTATCTTGGTTCTGATTCGTCGGTGGAAAAGCATCCTTGCAGTTATGCTGATAGGGGTGCTGATTGCGGGCGTGCTTATATACATACCCGAGCGTTTCACGGCTTCCACGGTAATGTCCATGAATTACGAGGAAAGCTCCAAGGGCAAGAACCCTAACGGCACCAGATTCAACCTTGCGGAGCTGCGTTCTTCAGAGGTGGCCGAAATGGCGCTGGAGCTGGCGGGTCTTGACGGCAAGGTAAGCCAAAGGGATATTATCGACGGACTCAGCATTTCAACATATGTAACCAAGGAAACGGAATATTATATCTGTTCATCATACCGCATTACCTTCAAAAAGCCCATTTTCGGCATGAACGGAGTTTCGGCGGAGGATATGCTGAAATTTATCTGCAAGGCGTATAAGGAAAAATTTTATAATGACCATATTGTAACAGCCAAGGTGCTTGACAGCGAGGATATCAATTATGACGATATGGATTACAGCGATATCAGCGCAAACTTTGATTTGGCGATAAGCCGGGCCGACAGATATCTGGAAATGAGGATAAATCAAGCCAGCTCCTTTATGAACGAGGAGGGTATGTCGTTTAAAACGCTGAGGAAGAAGGTTTCCAATCTAAAGGATTATGAGATTGACGCCTTTGATTCATATATATGGGAAAACGGCATAGCCAAGGACAAGATTTTTCAGCTTGATAAGCTGGCATATATAAATCATAATCTGGACTATGACAAGACCAAGGCGCAGCAGGGCAATCAGGTGAGGCTGGCAACCATTGACGAATATAATCAGGCCATGACTTCGTCGATACTGATTCCTACCTATGATGATCAGTATGAATTTTATATGTCCCGCACAAAGACCGGTATTGATGACATAGCGAAAAAGGCGGATTCGCTTCTTGACGAAGAAAAAGAAATTGAATATACGATGGCTCTCAATTACGATAAAATAGTCAAGATGTGGAAGCCGCCGGTGCAGACCGAATATCAGACAGCGGATCGAATGGCGAAGGACATTGAAACCAAGCTGTCGGATTTGATGTACGAAATATCCGAGTTCGATAATACATATATGCGGCAAAATACGAGAAATTACCTTACCTTTGAGTACGACAACAATTCGTTTATCCGTAAGCTGCATCCCAAGCGGCTGGCTTTGGTGGCGGTGATTATCTTTGTGCTTATGTATATTTATTTTGTGGTTAAGAAGAAAAGAGAGCTGAAGCGGGCACTTGATAAGATTGTTTCTCACGAACAAAAGGAATGGCAGGTGAACGGAAAATGAGAAAATTTCAGGTCACGAGATACCTGCAAAGATGGAAGGCGCTTATTATACTCATTGCCATTCTCGGAAGTTGCGGAGTTTACTGGTACGGCAGCACTAACCAAACCTATACGGCCTCGGCTGTTATGTCGTATAAGACAAATTCCGAGGGCGAGGTCGTAAATCCCGACGGCTCCGCCGTGGATACCTCCGAAATTATATCTGCGGCCGTTATAACCGACGCTATAAAGGATCTCGGTCTTGACGCCAATGTGGAAACGATTCGTTCCAGATGCACGGTTACGGAGATTATCCCCCAAGAGGAAGAGGAAAAGCGTCAGTCCGCTTTGGATCACGGCGATGATTACGAATATACCCCGAACTCGTATATCGTCAGCTTCACCGTGAACAGCGATTATTCCAGAGACTATGCCAGAGATGTGCTGGATTCAATATTGTCGAATTACTTTTCCTTCTATTGCCGCAAATATTTGAATCAGGCGGCGTTGCCGAACAACGCGGCCAATATTTCCTCGGATAAGTACGATTATATTGAGTGCGTGGAGCTTTTGGAAAGCGCGGCTGACGATATAATTTATTATCTTGACGACAGAGCGGAGAATTATTCGGGCTTCCGCAGCGCAAAAACAGGGTATTCCTTTGCCGACCTCAGCGAAAAGTACGACGATATAAGAAATAATGAGCTGGTGGGGCTTCACGCGTTTATTCTTAACAATAAGCTTGTGAAGGATCGGGAGGTTCTGCTGAAGAAATACGAAAACAGCAAGGCCAAGTACGAAATACAGATATATAACGAAACCCAGCATATTGACGAGGCAAAGACAATCATTGACAAATTCGGCGAAAAGACCCTTGCGGAAAACGATATCAATTACAGCTTCGGCAGCGGCGTCGGAAGCAATCAGGGTCTTATATCCAACGACGTCGAAGAGGTATACGAAAGTCATCGCGACAAGGTTCAGACCACCTACGATAAGCTCATAAATCAGTATGTCGACCTTCAGGATGAGAGAATATACAACCAGATAAACCTTGCAAGGTGTCAGGAGGTTCTTGACACATATTCCGCCGTAGCGGAAAACACGGATCCGTCCGACGAAAACGCTTTGTGGGCGACGGAAACCATAGATAAGGCGGCTTTGGAGCTTAACGAGCTTTACGAGCTGGTTCTTCCCACAACAGAGGAATTCAATGAAAAGAACGGCGCCGATAATCTCTCCATGCGCAGCAGTATTTCCTCAAAGGCAAACATCAACCTTAAAATTTATCTTGCCATTGCGATTTTGTTCTTCCTGATAGTGGGCTGCTTTGTGGCTATATTCTGCGGAAGAATGGGAGACTTTATCGATTACCTTATGTATACCGATTCCAAAACCGGCCTTCCCAACCGCAATCGCTGCGATATGGTTATCGAGCAATATGCCGTTAAGCCTTTGCCGGAGGAATTTGTATGTATCGTGCTTAAGGTTGACCTGAAATATCCGGATATGCCCGGCTTCAGACGCAGCGACGGCGACCGCATACTGGGCGAGATGGGCGGCTTTGTAAAGCACGTTATGGAGGACGTTGCCTTTGCGGGCTATAATAACGACGGTATGTTTATAGCCTTTGTCAAGGAATGTACGGCTGAAAGAGCCATGGTGCTTGTAAAGCGGGTTGAGGAGCTTGTGAACAATTACAACTCCTCCGCCGAGGCCAAGTATCCCATACGCTGTCGGGAAGGCATAGCCGAAACAGGGCGCGACAACATATATTCGGCTCGCGATCTGTTGAGAAAGGCTATCGGCAGCGCCATGCAAAGCGAAAAAGAAGGCTGATCGTTCGGCGAGAGCAAAAGGGAGGAAAACGCTGCCGTGAAAAAGGGCCGAAAATTATTAATAGCGGCGGCTGTGCTTCTGGCATTGGCGGTCGCGGTGGTTGGCTGTAACGCTGTGAGCAACAGCAGCTTTGAAACCACCTTTTACGAAATGGAAACGGAAAAGAATATCAGCGGTCTTAGGATTGTTGTCCTTTCCGATTTGCACAACCGCGAATACGGAAAGGACAACAAAAAGCTCGTTGAAAGAGTGGCTAACCTCCATCCGGACATAATTGCCATTGTGGGCGATATGATAAACCATTACGATCCGGATCATTCCGTGGCGCTGAAGCTTGTGAAAAATCTTTCGGAGATAGCGCCGGTGTATTATTCGGCGGGCAACCACGAGGTTGAAAATATAATCGGCGACGAGGATTCCACCCTCGTAGAGGACATTGAAAAGGCCGGCGGGATTTATCTGAGCCATAGATACGTTGAGGTCCGAAGCGGCAACAATCGTTTCCTGATTGCCGGCGCCTGCAAAAACGCCGCCGACATACTTGATTACGAGGAAGATATGCTTAAGGAGTTTACGGAAAAAAAGGGCTTTAAGATTTTTCTGAACCATTTTCCCGAAATTTTTGACAAGGAGATGGAGGATTATCCCGTGGATTTGGCCATATGCGGCCACGCTCACGGCGGACTTGTAAGGCTGCCCTTCGGCGACGGGCTTTACGCGCCGGATCAGGGGTTTTTCCCAAAATATACCAGCGGAATGAGAAAGCTGTGCGGAAGCACGGTGGTTATAAGCCGTGGCCTCGGAACGTCTCACAGGTACGAATTCAGAATTAACAATAAGCCGGAATTGGTAGTTATTGATGTAAATTAGAGGTGTAAGGTTATGACAGAAAAGGGAAGGGTTATATATGAGCAGGGCCGGTGGACACAGCGCGTGATGGCCGCGGCGTATATATTCCTTTCCTTTTTCACTTTCTACTGCGAATGTTATAAGCTGCCGGTAAGCGTTAAGTATTATATAAATCTTATAATTGCCTTTTGGGCCGTGGCGGCGTTTTTTATCAATCCCCGCTTTAAGGAAATGACGTTTTGCTTTAAAAATTATATAGTATATGCCCTGCCGTTCCTTCTTATATGGATGTGGTCGGTGGGAATATGGATTTCCGATTTTCAAACCTTGGACTACATAATCCGAGGCTCGAAAAACATTATCTATATGTTTACAAACATTGCTTATGTGTGCGCGGCTTATTACCTGTTCGGAAACAGGGCTGTATATTATACATTTTATTCAATGCTTATCGCGAACATTGTCGTGGTTTTTCAGGCGGGAATGAGCTGGGGCTTCGGGAGACTGCTTTCCGAGTATATAAAGCTTTTGACCTCCTTTGCGACCGTAACGGGAGACGCCATCGGCTCTCTTGAACTCCATGGCATAGTTCATGGATGGGGATTGTTTTTTGTATATTTTCTGATGAATCGGAAAAAGCCCTTAAAAAAGCGTATTTTTTATATTTTGGCGTCGTTTCTTTTCTTTACGGTGGCGTTTAAACGCATCGGCATTATCGGAGCTATGCTTGCCCTTGCGTTCGGAGTGTTGTACAACCGTATCAGCGACGGAGGCCGCCGCGTGCTGACGGCGGTGACGGCGATTGCCATTACATTAACGGCGTTTACTTACATTGTCACCATAAAAACCGGAGCCTTTGAAACTTTGTCGCAGGAACTCGGAATAAACCTTATGGGACGGGATAAAATTCTTGAAGCCTATGACGAGTATTACGAGATATCGCCGGCCTTTACGGGGCATGGCATAAGATTCGTTTTTAACCACGGCCAGACCACCGGCGGCTATGCTTCGCTGCACAATGTATTTGTCGAACACTATATTGAACTGGGCTTTATAGGCTGGTTCGTGTGGATAATATACGATACCTTTTTCAGAGTCAGATATTTTGAAAAAAATTACGGCGGACGGGCGGCGGCTTTCCTGTACGCGTCGGTTATATATACGTTTATGACCTATGCCACCGACAACACTTATTTTTACTTTACGATAAATGTGATTTTCAGGCTGCTTTCTATGGATTGGTGCTATGAAAACAGAGATCCGAACGCGGAAGAGGCCGCGGCGAAGCCTCTCAGCCGGATTAAACGGCTTTTAGGCGGCTGATTTAAAAAGCGACCGTTGAAGGGGGATGTAATTTTTGCCGGAGAGAACAATTGACATTTCGGTTGTGATACCAATATACAATTTGGAAAGGTATATGAGGCCTTCCGTCGAAAGTATATTGAACCAAACCTATAAAAATACAGAGATTATTCTCATAGACGACGGCAGTACGGATTCTTCGGGGGCGATTTGCGATGAATTTGCCGACCGTGACGACCGCGTGCGGGTTATACATAAGCCCAACGGCGGAGTGGGCTATGCCCGTAACAGCGGTATTGAAGCCGCCGTGGGGGAATATGTTTATTTCTTTGACGGAGACGACATTGCCGAGCCGGATTTAATAGAGGACAATTTCAAAGCCGCCAAGTCGGCCGGAGCCGACATCGAGGTTTTCGGCTACAAAACCGTGTGGCTGAAAAACAGCGGCGAAAGAGGAGAAAGCGTTACGCTCCCTCCGTTAAGCGGAGCCTATGACAGGCAGGGCTTTTGGGACAACTTCCCCCTCGACAACAAAGTGGCGTATGCCGTAACATGGCGGATGTTCCGACGGGAATTTTTAATAAAAAACAATCTTCGGTTTACCGATATGACCAACGGGGAGGACGGCCGCTTTATGCTTGAAGCTTACGCCGCTCCCTTTGAAAAAATAGTCTACAATAACAAAAAGTATTATTACAATTATATACGCCGAGGCGGCACGGCCACCACAAGGTACAGTTCGGACAGAGCCGAAGACGAATATACCGTAAGCCGCCAATTTGACAGGCTTTTATCCGAAGAAAAAATGGCAAAGGGCCGCTACGGCCCGCTAATAAAAAAACACTACGTGATGGGAATGTGCATGACGGCGGGGAATATTGCCAAAACAAAGCTTCCCCTAAGGGAAAAGGAAAAGCTGCTCAGGGAATACGCTTCCCGCGACAAAGTGGCCGAAAGCCTGAGAGAGGTTCCGCTTAGTATGTTCACCGTCAGAAGCGTAAGGCTGAAGGTGCTGTTCTTTAAGCTTGGACTTTATAAAACAGGGCTTGCGCTTAACGAGCTTAAGATAATGCGCAATCTGCGCAGAGGTTAAGCGCCCTGCGGCGGCAAAGGAGGAAGGTCAATGTCTTTGGAAATGAAACGCCTTTTTGAAAAAATACTGGCGAGGGAAGAGAGAATTTCCGTCACAGGTCTTGGATATGTGGGGCTTCCTTTGGCGGCGGCTTTTTCAGGCAAGGCCGAGGTCATAGGCTACGACCGCGACGAGAGGAAAATTGCCGCCTGCGTAAACGGAACGGATCTTACCGGCGAGGTGGGGGACGAGGCTCTTAAGTCGGCAAAAATTCGGTTTACATCCGACGAAACCATTCTCAGAGACGCCGCCTTTCATATTGTGGCCGTGCCTACTCCCGTAAACGGCGACAAAACCCCGGATCTGACGCCGGTTGTAACCGCCAGCGAGACAGTGGGGCGGAATCTCAAAAAGGGCTCCGTGGTGGTTTATGAATCCACTGTTTATCCGGGCGTGACGGAGGAAATCTGTCTGCCGATTTTGGAAAAAACGTCGGGACTAAAGGGAGGCAGGGATTTTAAAATCGGATATTCCCCCGAACGCATAAATCCCGGCGACAAGCTGCACCGTCTTGAAAATATCCAAAAAATTGTTTCGGGCATGGACGGGGAAGCTCTTGATATTATAGCCTCGGTTTACAGCCTTATTATTGAGGCCGGAGTGTACAGGGTTTCTTCCATAAAGACGGCGGAGGCGGTTAAAATTGCGGAAAACAGCCAGCGGGACATAAACATTGCCTTTATGAACGAGCTGGCTATGGTTTTTGACCTCATGGGCGTGGACACCAACGAGGTTGCCGCCGCAATGGACACCAAATGGAACGCTCTGGGCTTTCGGCCCGGGCTTGTGGGCGGCCACTGCATAGGGGTGGATCCCTATTACTTTATAAGCCGAGCCGAAAAGCTGGGCTACCATTCCGACGTAATTCTTGCCGGACGGCGGGTAAACGACGCAATGGCGGACTTTGTGGCCGACGCGGCGGTCAAAAAAATGATTCTTGCCGGTCACAGGGTAAAGGGCGCCAAAGCGGCGGTGCTGGGGCTTACCTTTAAGGAAAACTGCCGTGACATACGCAACAGCAAGGCCGCCGAGCTTGTGAAGCGGCTTACGGAATACGGCGTTGAGGTTACGGCTGCCGACCCGATGGCGGACGAGAAGGACGTATGGGCGGAGTACGGAATAAAGCTCACGGATACAAGCTCCGTAAAGGATATGGACTGCGTGATTTTCGCCGTGGCTCACAGCTGTTTCAGGGAAACGGGTCTTGAAGCGGCGGATAAAATGTTTGCCCCTCTTCCGGCGGAGGAAAAGGTTTTGATAGACGTAAAGGGGATATTCCCCGTAGAGAAGCTGAAAGAGCTTGGCTGGAGCTATTGGCGGCTGTAATATGTTGCACATTTGGGAGGAATCCAGTTATGGCGGAGGTTTCAATAATCGTACCCGTATATAACGCAAAAGAACATATCGGGTCTATGATGGAATCGGTTTTCGGCCAGACACATAAGGATATAGAAATTATTTTAGCTGAAAACGGCAGCACTGACGGTTCGGATAAAATCTGCGAGGAATATGCCGCCGCCGACAGCCGTGTGAAGGTTATACGTTGCGTGGAAAAAGGTGTTTCCATAGCCCGAAATGCCGGACTGGAAGCGGCGACGGGGGAGTATGTCTATTTTGCCGATGCTGATGACCTGCTGAGTCCGGAGCTTATTGAGGATAATCTTGCCCTTGCCAGGCAGCACAATGCCGATATTGTGGTTTTCGGCTATATAAGGCTGACCGAGAAAAGGAACGGCAGGCTTATCCGCTGCAAGGTTATGCCGAAATGGGAGGGCATTTTGGGCTCCGGCGACATCAAGGAGCATTTCGGTGAGCTTGCTTTGGATAATCCGCATATATGGTCCAGAATATTCAAGCGTGAGTTTATAGAAAAAAACGGTCTGAGATTTAAGCCTCTTGCGGTGGGGGAGGATGATTTGTATAACATTTCTGCCTTCAGCGCAATGCCGGGGACAGTATGCTTTAACAACCGTACATATTACTGCTACGTAAAACGTGGAAATTCCGCGATGAGCCGTTACAGCTCTAAGTCTTGTGAAAGCGTATTCGGACTTGCACGGGAATTTGAACGAATTTCCGGCGAAATGAAGCTGCCGGAGAAAAGCCGTACTGAAGCGGTGAACCGTTACTATATAAAAGCCGTAAGTATAGTGACCGGCCTTATGGCAACGGAAAGCTGTCCTCTTACCTTGAAGGAAAAGCTGGACGGCGTTAAAAGGATGATGGCTTTGCCGGAGGTGGCACGGGCATTTAATGAAGTGAATCTTGGTGTGTTTGACCATCGGTTGCTTCGGATAAAGCTGGGGCTTCTAAAGCGCGGCCACTACCTGAGTGTGATTTTGCTTGGAGAATTGCTTAAGTCGGTAAAGGAGTATGTAATATGATTGACGTTTCGATAATAATTCCTGTATATAATGCGGAAAAATACATAGCGGCTATGACAGAATCAGCCATAAATCAAACCTATAAAAATACGGAAATAATACTTGTTGATGACGGCAGCACAGACGCCTCCGGCAAAATCTGCGACGAGCTGGCCGCAGGGGACAGCCGCATAAGCGTTATTCATAAGGAAAACGGAGGGCTGAGTAGCGCAAGAAATGCGGGGATTGAGATTGCAAGGGGAGAATACATTTATTTTGCCGATGCTGACGATATCTTGGATCTCAGTCTTATTGAGGATAATCTTGCCCTTGCCTGCAGCAGCGGTGCCGATATTGTGATTTTCGGCTATATAAGGCGTATATACCGCAAAAACGGCAGCTTTTACGAAAGCGTTGTTCTTCCCCGTTTCAGCGGATTTTTCCCGCCGGAAAAGGTCAAAGCTAATTTGGGCGAGATTTGTTATCACCATGTTTCCGTTTCAATCAAGCTTTTCAGCCGCAGTTTTATTGAAAAGAACAATGTCAGATTTGAAAATATTTCTATCAATGAAGACGATATGTTTGTTATACGCATTATGTCCCTGAAGGGGGTCAGTGTGTATTTTAATCCCAAGGCATACTATTACTACATTTTAAGGAAGGGCTCGCTGATGAACAGCTATCGTAGCGGAGTTTACGAAAGCGTTTACAGTATTGCACAAAGCTATGAAAACGCCATGAAGACCGTGGGGGCAGACAACGAAAAAAACAAAGAGACAGTGAATAAGTATTATATAAGAGCAGTAAATATGACTACCGGATTTATGGCTGAAAAGAACTGTCCTTTTACATGGAGCGAAAAACTGAACCGGCTTCGGAAGATGATGGATGAGCCAAAGATAAAAAAAGCTTTTTCTGAAATTGATCCGGCCTGTTATTCCGGCTTTGGAAGGGTTAAGGTATGGCTGTTAAAGAACGGTTTTTACAGAAGTGCAGTTCTGCTTGGGCAGTTTAAAAGAAGCTTTATAAGAAAGTGAGTATACAAGTATGGCGGACGTATCGGTGGTAGTTCCGGTTTATAAGGTTGAAAAATACATAAGACCTTCCATCGAGTCTCTTTTGGCTCAGACCCATAAAAATATAGAAATAATTCTCGTTGACGACGGCAGCCCCGATTCCTCCGGAAGGATATGCGACGAATTTGCCGCCCGTGACAGCCGCGTCAGGGTTATACACAAGGAAAACGGCGGCACGGGCTTTGCCCGTCAAAGCGGAATGGAGGCGGCAAGGGGGGAGTATATATATTTTTGCGACCCCGACGATTTCACCGACCCTAATCTTATTGAGGACAACTTCACCTTGGCGAAGGAGCGGGACGCGGATATAGTTATGTTCGGATACAGGGTAAAAAAATTGGATAGTGAGGGAAATGTCATTTCCATAAGCGAAAAACAGCCTCTTTTGAGGGGAGAATACAGCTATAAGGAATTTTGGGATAATTTTGAAGCTGTTGAGTTTGGAACACCTCAGCTGTGGGCAACCATGTTTCGACTGTCACTTATAAAATCCAACGGACTTTATCATCACAGCTTCAATACCGGTCAGGACAAGTATTTCCTGTTCGACGTGTACGGCTCGAAGTTCAATAAAATAGTTTATAATTCTCGGCCTTATTACAATTATTTTCTCCATGCCGGATCTTCAATGACGACCTATAAACCGGAAAGAATAGAAAACGAGTACGCCCTATGGAGCCGCTATGAAGAGGTAATTAAAAATTCTCCCTGCACCAAGGGAAAGTACGATTTCCTTATAAAAAGGATGTATGTGCTGGGCATAAGCCAAAGCATCGGCGGCATAACCCGCGCGGACATACCCTTTCGGGATAAGACGGCGGCGGTAAAAAAAGCC
>CAZKBV010000008.1:16276-33951 GCA_964551215.1 uncultured Oscillospiraceae bacterium
CATAACCCGCGCGGACATACCCTTTCGGGATAAGACGGCGGCGGTAAAAAAAGCCATGTCTAAAGAAAATTTTGCCCGCGCTGTCGGGGACATTCCCTTGAATCAGCTCAAGGATCCTGTCGTAAAGATGAAGGTAATTCTGCTGAGAATGAAAATGTACCGCAGCGTTATATGGCTGGGGGAGATATTCAACAAGCTTAATGGCCGCCGCTAAGAAGCGGTATAGCGTACTTCGGCAATACTGCTTTAAATTGATTTAGGACGGTGACGATTTATGGCCGACGTTTCGATAATTGTTCCGGTATATAATGTTGAAAAATACATACGCCCGTCGGTTCAGTCTATGCTTGAT
This sequence comes from uncultured Oscillospiraceae bacterium, assembly GCA_964551215.1. GTDB lineage: Bacteria > Bacillota > Clostridia > UMGS1883 > UMGS1883 > JAFLUQ01. The sequence goes on from CAZKBV010000008.1 coordinate 16,629, forward strand.
CAAACCTACAGGGACATAGAAATAATTCTTGTTGACGACGGCAGCGGCGATTCCTCCGGAAGGATATGCGACGAATTTGCCGCCCGTGACAGCCGCGTCAGGGTTATACACAAGGAAAACGGCGGCACGGGCGCCGCCCGCAACACCGGCTTTGACGCCGCGACGGGGGAATACGTCTATTTTTGCGACCCGGATGACATTTTGGAAAAGGAGCTTATAGAGGAAAATCTTGCCCTTGCCCGTAGCAGCGGAGCCGATATTGAGGTCTTCGGATACAGGACGGTTTATGAGCGGTCGGAAGGAAACCGCCGGGGGAAGGATTGCGCTCCCGTGCTCAGCGGGGTCTTTACAAGAGAGGATTTCGCAAAAAACTTCGATGGGGCTATGGAAAATGTTTACGCCATAGGCGCACGCATGTACCGTCGGGAATTTATGCTTGAAAATAATATCCGCTCAGAGGCTCAGAAATTCGGGCAGGATGTGCTTCTTATCCTGGACGCTTTGACAGCGCCCTTTGAGAAAATTTACTTTAACCGAAAAATATATTACAACTACCTTCTCCGCGCCGGTTCGGCCACAAATAGGTACGCTCCCGAAAGGTTTGAGTGCGAACTGAATATAGCGAGGCGAAAGGAGATTCTTGTGAGAAGCCTTGAAAAATACGGAGTTTTCCGTGAAGAGCTTATATATAAGGGGTATCTCCAAAGCGTTAACGCGGCGTTCGGCTCCTTCTCTGTTTGGGACGCTCCGGCGGAGATGCCCTTTCGGGAAAGAGTTGATATACTGCGTAGGATTTTCTCGGCGGAGGAAATAAAAACGGCGGCGGAAAAAGCCGCGTACCCGAAGCTGAAATATCTTGGGGCGTGGAGAAGAATGTTTCTTATAAAGCATAAAATGTGCCGGACAATGGTTTTAATCGGATACATAGAGGGAAAACGTCACCGAAGCTTTTAGAAAGGCCGTAGGCAGATAGAAAGGGAGTAAGGGGCATGATAAGAATCCTTCACTCTGTCAGCAATATGGACAGGGGCGGCATTGAAACCATGCTGATGAATTATTACCGTCATATGGATAGGGAAGCCGTTCAGTTCGACTTCCTTTGCAATAAAAAAAAGCCCGGGGATTATGACAGGGAAATTGAAGAAATGGGGGGCCGTATTTTCAGGACCCCGGGGTATAAAAGCTACAGCCGGTATATGAGCTTTATGGCGGAGCTTTTTTCCGCCCATCCGGAGTATAAAATTATCCACGCTCACAACGGCTCCTTTGCGGTGTACGCCCTACGCGGAGCTAAGCTCAACAATATTCCCGTCAGGATTTTCCACGCCCACGGCGCCGCCATTACAAGGGATCGGCTGCTGCCCCTTAAGCTGGTGTGCAAAAGCGGGCTTAAAAGCAATATAACGGATAAATGGGCCTGCGGGCGGGAGGCGGCAAGGTGCTATTTCGGCGGCAAAACAGCCGACAGCGGAGAATACCGTTTTGTTCCCAACGCTATCAACATCCGGAAGTTTCGCTATAATCCCGCCGTCCGCGAGAAAACGAGGCGGAAATACGGCCTTGAAAACCGCTTGGTTGTCGGGCATGTGGGACGGTTTACAAAACAGAAAAACCATAAGTTCCTGCTTAAGGTTTTCGCGGAAATAAAAAGGCGGGAGCCTTCCGCCGTTCTTGCGCTGCTGGGGTACGGCGAGCTTGAGGAAAAGACAAAGGCCTTGGCTTGCGAGCTGGGGATTTCGGAAAGCGTGAAGTTCTGCGGAAACGTCGGCAATCCGGAGGAATGGTATCAGGCCTTCGACGTTTTTGTTCTCCCCTCAATTTGGGAGGGGCTGCCGGTGGTGGGCATAGAGGCGCAAGCGGCGGGGCTGCCTTGCGTTTTTTCGGAAAATGTAACCCCCGAGGTGGGGATAACCTCCGAAGCGATGTTTTTAAGCCTTAAGGATACGCCCGCCCACTGGGCCGAAAGGATTATCGAGTCGGGAAAAGCCCGCCCCCGTACCGACGCTTCGGATATTATAAGAGAAGCCGGATACGACATAACAGCCGAAGCTCGAAAGCTTCAGAAAATATATACGGATATTTACAGCCGTTTCGATTAAAGGAGACCGCTTATGAAAATCGGAATCATAACTCATCATTACGTCAACAATTTCGGCGCCTTCATTCAGGCATACGCCATGCAGGAGACGGTTTCGCGAATGTTTCCCGAAGACGAAGTGGAAATAGTGAACTTTATAAACCGTAAGCACCGTCTTATAAATACCTTGGGGTGGTTTAGGTTTTATCCCGGCAAAGAAAGCTTTGGAGGATGGCTGAAAAAAACCCGCCTCCCCATAACCTTTGCGAAGGCGAGAAAAAGATATTTCAGGCTTTCTCCGCCGGTGTACGACGCGGACGGAATCAACGCGCTGAATTACGACGCGATTATCATAGGCAGCGACGAGGTTTGGAACTATGCCGACAAAAAAAGCGTGTCTCCCGTTAAATTCGGCTACGGACTCAAATGCGAAAATATAATCGCCTACGCTCCCAGCGCCGGACAGGCGGCCAAGAATCCCGTTCCCGATTTTGCCAAGGACTTTGTGAAAAACTTTTCCGCCCTTTCCGCCCGCGACAAGGACACGTGCGCGTTGGTGAAGAGTCTGGGCGCCGACGCGCGGAGAGTTTTGGACCCTACGCTGCTGACGGACGTAAAAAGCGAGGAAGTAAATGTAAAAAAGCCCTATATTTTGTTCTATTACTGCGACAATATTCCCGAAAAAACAATGAAGGAGATATTGAAATTCGCTTCCGAAAGGGGGCTTAAGGTGTACGGCGCCGGAGAGAGCGGCAAAATATACGATTCCGAAGTTGTAAACATCAATCCCTTCCAGTGGGTGAGTATGTTTAAAAACGCGCGGTACATAGTTACGGGAACATTCCACGGCGTTATATTTTCAATAATAAACAGGAAGCGTTTCGTTTGTTACATGACCAAAGCCAGCAGAATCGAAAAGGTCAACTCCCTTTTGGAGGAATTCGGTCTTGAGGATCGCCGCTTCGGAAATGATACCGACGTTTGCCGCGCTCTGGAAAAGGAAATCGATTACGGAAAGGTTTATGAAATAATCGACAGAAAGGCGGAGGAATCCAAGGAATATATCCGGGCTTCCTTAGAAAAAAGCGCGCGTTAGGATTTGCTAAGCCGGAAAGGAGCGGAGTATGGGAAAGGTTTTAACGGTTGACGGGAAAAACTGCACCGGCTGCGGCGCCTGCGTAAACGCCTGCGCCAAAAACGCCGTGCTTATGAAAGTCGGGGATGAAGGCTTTGTCTGCCCCGAAATTGACTTTTCGAGGTGCGTTTCCTGCGGACGGTGCGCCGCCGTCTGTCCTATTGAAAAGCCTTTGCCGCCGGCAAAGCCGGCAAAGGTTTACGCGGCGGCGGTATCCGATAGGGGGCTTATTATGCGCTCCGCGTCGGGAGGAATGTTTGCGGCTATGGCAAGAAAGACGCTTTCCGACGGGGGAGTCGTATTCGGAGCCGGATTGATGTACGAGGGCGGCAGACCGGTTCCCAAGCACATATGGATTGACAGCGAAAAGGATTTGCGTCTCCTTCAAGGCTCAAAGTACGTTCAAAGCGACATAGGCCTTTCCTACAGAGAGGCAAAGGAATTTCTTGACAGCGGGAAAAAGGTGCTGTTTTCAGGCACTCCCTGCCAGATTGCCGGACTTAAAGAATTTTTGGGCGGCGATACGCCGGGGCTTATTACGGCGGACATCATATGCCACGGCGTGCCGAGCGGTAAAATGTTTTCGGATTACATTGCTTACTGCGAGAAAAGGCTTGGCGGCAGAATAGTGGATTATAAATTCCGAGATAAAAGCCGCGGTCAGGGAATGACACAGGCCATGACGGTGGAGTACGGCGGCGGAAGGCGGAGGGTCGTCCGCCGAGCCGGAGAGCTTACGGCGTATATGTGGGAATTTCTCAGGGGTGAAACGTATCGGGAAAGCTGCTACAGCTGCAAATATGCTTCAAAAAACCGCGTATCCGATATTACAATGGGTGATTACTGGGGAATATATATTGAGCATGACAAAGAAATGAAAAACTGCTCCATGAGCAACAAAAAGGGCGTTTCCTGCCTTATTGTCAATACCCAAAAGGGGGCGGAGCTTTTTGAGGAAATAAAGGGAGAGACAGAATACTTCCCCTCCGACATTGAGAAGGCGGCAAGGCACAATGCCCAGCTTAACGCCCCTTCGGCCCTCCGCCCGGGACGGGACGCGGCAATGAAAAGCTACAAAGAGGGCGGATACGAGGGTCTGCGCCGAAGCTATCTGAACCGCACCGGATTCGCGCGTCGGCTCGGATATCGAGGGGCGGAGCTTATTCCGAAAGGATTTAAGCGTGAAATAAAAAAGCTTCTTGCGTCATTAAGGAAAAGAGGTTAAGAAAAATGGCAGAGGAAAAGACTTTGATTTCCGTGCTTACGCCCACATATAATCGGGAAAAGGAGCTTCACGGGCTGTATTCCTCCCTTTGCGCTCAGACCGACGGGGATTTTATATGGGTCATAGCCGATGACGGAAGCGTTGATAAAACCGAAGCAGTCGTCATGGAATGGATAAATGAGGGACGTCTCCGGATAAAATACCTTAAAAAGCCCAACGGAGGAAAGCATACGGCAATAAATTACGCCATGAAAGCCATTGACACCGCCCTTACGTTTATCGTTGACAGCGACGACAAACTGACTTCCGACGCCATAGCCGTTGTAAAGGCCGACTATGCCAAGGATTACAGGGAGGGCATCTGCGGCTTTGCCTATCGGCGCGTAACCGGCTCCGGAAAGTATCTGACAAATAAACCCGTTCCCAAAGAAGGAATGGCGGAGGATTACTGCTCCTGCCGCTTTGGACGGGATATAAAGGGCGATATGGCGGAGGTCTGGGTTACCGAATGTCTGAAGGAGTTTCCCTTTCCGGAGTTTGAGGGCGAAAAATTTATGAGCGAGGGCGTGGTATGGGTTGCCATGGCTCAAAAGTACAAAACGGTTTTTTATAATCGGGCGATATATATCTGCGATTATCTTGAAGGCGGTCTGACGGCAAACCGGCGCGGCAACAACAAGTCCTCCCCAAGGGGGTGTATGCGTCTTGGAGAAGTTCACCTTGCGGCTCATCTGCCTTTGAAATACACCGTCCGCGCCATGCTTTATTACACGGTGTACGGCTTTTTTGCGGGGTTTTCCCCGGGGCAGCTTTTCCGCCGCTCCAAAAGGAAGCCGCTGTTCCTGATTTGTCTTTTGCCTTCGGCGGCGATTTATCTTAAATGGAAATAATTTGAAAGCCCTCCCTTCGGCGGTAAAAGCAGCCTAAGAGAGGGCTTATGTGTGTTCGCGGGGACGGAATTTGCGAGACGGGCGCAAAAATTCTCAACGCGAGGTTGAATCAAACTCATTTTTAAGTCGCTTCTTTTCCTTGGAAATTCATGGTACAATAAACACACAGTGAAAAAATTTATGAACAGTACGGAGGAAAATACAATGCGAGAAACTATGGGAGAAATTATTAAGAGACTGCGCAAGGAGCGGGGACTTACCCAAGAGGAGCTTGCCCAAAAGACAGGCGTTACATTTCAAGCCGTCTCCAAATGGGAAAACGATTTGGGAATGCCCGATATTTCTCAGGTTGTTCCGCTCGCGTCCATATTTGACGTGAGTACGGATGTTTTATTTGGGCTGAACGGCATAAACAATGCGGAAGAAGTGAATAAACTGATACTCAGCGCACATTCCCTGATAGATTCTCCGGCAACGAAAAAAGGGCTTCATAGCTGTTATGACGCTCTGCGTAAGGGGCTGGAAAAATATCCGAATAATACCGGATTGCTTTTACAACGGCTTGAAACGGGAATTTCCTTGGCATATCCGGAAAATGAATGTTATGATGAGGAAAACGGAGAGCTTATATACAAAAATTGTATAAAAGAAGCCGATATTGTTATTAAGCAAAGTAAAAATGTAACAGACATTCTTCGTGTTCACATGATTATGGTTCTTCTTCATGCCGCTTACGGCAATACGGAATCGGCAAAAGCCCACGCCGAGCATTTTCCGTGGCGTGCGGATATGACCGCTCATAAAATGAGGGCGTACATTGCTCATTTCGGAAAGGATTATCAAGCCGAAGGGAGGCATTGGCAAACGGATTTTTTGTATCATTTTGAGGCTATGCTTGACGACGCGGTTAGGGTTGGCCGGTGCTATTCTCTGCTTGGCAATTACAATGATGCGGAATATTCGCTGAAACAGGCATTGTCATTGACAGAACTTGTATGCGGGGAGGAAGAAAGCGACTTGTATTTCCATGTTCGGGAATACGGCGACATCTATTGCCTGCTGGCGGAAATTTATATGGAAACGGATAGAGCGATGGAAGCGTTGAAAATGCTGGAAAAGACGGTGGATTGCGACTTAATGGAATATAAAAAGCGCGGGGCGGATAAAAAAATAAACTCGCCGCTGCTTCGCGACGCGGATTATGATTTTCGCGCCGCGCCGTCCGGCATTATGGAAAAGCTTCGTTTAAAGCTGAAAAGCCCCGCTTTTTCTAAATTGGAGAAGGAAGAAGCCTTCGTCAGGCTGTCGGCAAAGGTAAACGGTATTCGGTAAACGGTATTAAACAAAAAAGCCGAGAACATTTCCGCTCTCGGCTTTACCGGAATATAGTCTGAATCTTTTATACCTGCCGCGCAAACACCGAAGCGAATATTCTATCTTCTGTGTTTAAGCTCGGTATAAACGTCCTTGGGCGACATACCCCGCTCGGCAAGCATCACTATAAGGTGATAGAGCAGGTCGGAGGTTTCAAGGGCGATTTCCGAAGGTTCGTCATTCTTTGCGGCGATAATGGTTTCGCTACATTCTTCGCCTACCTTTTTAAGAATTTTGTCTATGCCCGTATCAAGAAGATAATTTGTATAGCTGTCCTCCTTGGGATTTTCCATTCTGTCCGTAACCACGGCGAAAACCTCGTCCAGTATGTGGGCGTTGGCTTCGGGAACGTAATCCGCGAGGGCGCCGTTTTCAACCTTTCGGAAGAAGCAGGATTTGTTCCCCGTGTGGCACGCGGGGCCGGTCTGCTCCACCTTTATTACCAAAGCGTCACAGTCGCAGTCCACAAGAATTTCCTTTACGTTTTGGAAGTGGCCGCTTGTTTCGCCCTTGTTCCAAAGCCTGTTGCGGCTTCGGCTGAAAAACCAAGTCCTGCCCGTTTCAAGAGTCTTTTCCAAGGATTCTCTGTTCATATAAGCCAGCATAAGCACTCTGTCGTCGGAGCAGTCCTGCACAATCGCGGGAACAAGCCCCTTTTCGTCAAATTTGATTTCATCTGTAAACATAGCCGTTCTCCTTACCTGTATTTATTTACAACATCTTCAAGGCGTATTTTGCCGGAGTACAGCGCCTTGCCCACAATCACACCTTCAACGCCGGTTTGGCTCAGGGCGCACAGATCCGCCTCACAGCCCACTCCGCCGCTGGCGATTACCTTCAAACCGGTTTTTTCCGCCATTTCCGCCATGGCCCTTACGTTGGGGCCTTTAAGGGTGCCGTCGGTGGCAATGTCCGTATAAATTACGGTTTCCACCCCGAGGGACTCCATTTTTTTCGCCAGCTCAACGGCGGCTGTGCCGCTTATTTTAGTCCATCCGTCAGTGGCGGCGAAGCCGTCCCTTGCGTCAATGCCAACGGCTATTCTCCCGCCGTATTTTTCAACGGCGCGGGATACGAAAAGAGGGTTTTCCACGGCGGCTGTGCCGATTATCACCCGGGAAACTCCCAAGGCTATCGCCTCGTCTACGTCCGCCATAGTTCTTATGCCGCCCCCCTGCTGGACGGGTACATTTACCGAGGAGCATATTTCCCCCACGGCGGCACGGTTTTCGCTTCCGCCGCTTTTTGCTCCGTCCAAATCCACCACGTGTATAAAATCCGCTCCGCAGCTCTGCCACTTTAGAGCGGCTTCCGCCGGAGAGGAGCCGTAGACGGTTTCTTGGGAGTAGTCCCCCTTTAACAGACGGACGCAGTTGCCGCCTCGAATGTCTATTGCGGGATAAATTCGCATGGCTCAATTCCTTTCGTTAAATATTGCTATACGCCTTCGCGCGGCTTTTTACAAAAAAAGTTGTATGATAACATACAACCCGAACCGCAAAAAATCTGTTAAAAAAACGGTAAAAATCTGAGTGAAGCCGGAGATGCGAGAAATAATAAAATCTTGAAGGGCTTAGGCTCGGAACATAAATTCGCTTATGACCTTTTCAAGCGCTTCGGTGTCGTTGCTGAAAACCCGAAGAGTTATCGGTCGGGAAAGATCGAGGGAGAAAATGCCCATTATGCTTTTGGCGTCAACAACATACCGACCGCTGACCAAATCCGCATCAAAGTCGAATGAGTTGATAGCGTTGACAAAATTCTTGACGTCAATAATAGTTTTCAGAAAGATTTCGTAGCTTTTCATGGCGGATTACCTCCTTTAATTTTGTGCTTCGGGAAAGGGTTGCTAATTGTCCCGCCGACGCTGTCGGTAAATTTAATGCCGCGAGGATTGATGGCTTTTCACAAATTCGTTTGTTCGGTCGATTTTTGGCGATTCGTAAACGCGTCTCCTTCTCAGACAGTTAAATTATACTACATTTTTTGAAAAATGCAACTCTTGTAATGCAATTGTAATATTATTGGTGTAAAATAATATACCGGAAGGGAGAGATTTCATGAAGGATTTCAGCGGATATCTTATGGTTTTCGATATGGACGGCACTCTGCTTGACAGCGGCCGCAGAATATCGGAGGAAAACAAGGCCGCTCTCATTGAGTGGCAGAGCTTGGGCGGAGAGCTGTGTCTGGCGAGCGGACGGAGCGTAGAGTCTCTGCGCCCTTATTACAGCGAGCTTGGCTGCCGCAATCCGGTAATATGCGGAAACGGCAGCGGTATATATGATTTTTTAAGGGAAGATTTTATTTACCATGTGAATCTTCCCGAGGGAGGGCGGGAGCTTGCGGCCGCGGCGGACGAGCTTCTGCCCCATACGGGCATTACCGTTTACAAGGACGGGAAGGTATACTTTTCCAAAATCAACGCCGTCTCCGAAAGAAACATAAGAAACGAACGCCTTCCAAGGCTAACGGCGGACTATAAGACCCTTCCCTATCCATGGGAAAAAATCCTTTTCTGCCAGGAAAAGGATTATACGGACAAGGTGGCGGAGCTTATGAAGAAAATTGCTCCGGAGGGGAAGTTCCGCCTGCTCAAATCCGACCCGATATATTTTGAGATTTTGAATCCCGACGCAAACAAGGGCAAGGCTTTAAAATGGTACTGCACAAATTTAGGCTTTGACATGGAGAAAACCGTCGCCGCAGGCGACAACGAAAACGATGTTATGATGCTCCGTGAGGCGGGATATTCCTTTACCGTGGCGAACTGCACCGAGGCGGCGCGGGCGGCGGCAAAGCATATCGTCGGCGACAACGACCGTCACGCGGCGCGAATGATAGTGGACAAAATGAAGGAAATGGAGGGGTAAAAAACAGGCGCGCCTAACGAAGCGGTGCGCCTGTTTTTTATTTACAATCTAACGGGGATATCGCGTCCTTTAAGATACTGCTTTAAAGCCTTTATTTCGATTTCGCCGAAATGGAAAAGGCTGGCGGCAAGAACCGCGTCCGCGCGGCCTTGGGTAAACGCGGTGTAAAAATGGTCCATAGTACCGGCCCCGCCGCTGGCGATAACCGGAATTCCGGCGTTTTCGCTGACCGCGCGGGTAAGCTCCAAATCGTAGCCGGATTTTGTGCCGTCGCAGTCCATTGAAGTGAGAAGAATTTCACCGGCACCCATTTTTTCGGCCTTGGCCGCCCATTCCAGCGCGTCAAGCCCCGTGTTCACCCGACCTCCGGCGAGATATACGTCCCAGCCGCTGCTATGCCTGCGGCGTTTTGCGTCGATGGCGCACACAACGCACTGACTGCCGAATTTATCCGCCGCTTCGCTTATAAGCTCCGGCCGCTTTATCGCGGAGGAATTTACGCTGATTTTATCCGCTCCGGCAAGAAGCAGAGTGCGGAAATCATCAACGGTGCGGATGCCGCCCCCTACGGTAAAGGGAATGAAAACCGACTCCGCCACGCGGCTTACCATGTTCACAACGGTGTTTCTTCGGTCGCTGGTGGCGGTTATGTCGAGGAACACCAGCTCGTCCGCTCCGGCCTTATCGTAGGTTTTGGCACATTCCACCGGGTCGCCGGCGTCTATCAGATTAACAAAGTTTACGCCCTTTACCACGCGGCCATTGTTTACGTCAAGGCAGGGAATGATTCTTTTAGCGTACATAATCTTCCCTCCTTATATTTATAAAGTTGGTAAGTATTTTCAGCCCGTCGGCGCCGCTTTTTTCCGGGTGGAACTGCACGGCGAAAAGGTTGCCGGATTCAACGGCGGACTGTATGCTTATGCCGTATTCCGCCCGCGCGCTGACAATGGATTCGTCTTCGGCGTTAAGGCAGTAGGAGTGGACAAAATACATGAAGGGATTGTCTAACCCTTCGAAAAGCCGCCCTCGGCAGCTTATGCTGTTCCAGCCCATATGGGGAATTTTAAGCCCCCGGTCCGCAATCCGCACAATTTTCCCTTTCAAAACTCCAAGACCCTTGACGGCGGGGCTTTCCTCGCTTTCCTCAAACAGAAGCTGAAGCCCCAGACAGATTCCCAGAAAGGGAGTTTTGCTGTCGATTACGGTTTTTATTACGTCCTCCAAGCCCTTTGCGCGGATGCTTGCCATGCAGTCCCCGAAGGAACCCACTCCCGGCAAAATTACGTGATCCGCCGAGAGAATTTCCTCTTTTCTGTCGGTCACGGCGACTTCCGCGCCCAAATAATTGAAGGCCTTTTCAACATTTCTTAAATTTCCCGCGTCGTAGTCTATGACGGCGATTTTTGGCGCCATTGGTTCTCGCTCCTTTAAGGGTTTATTCCCCGCTTTCGACACAGCGGTGGATATCCTCCACCAGAGCGCGTATACGGGAACTTTCCATTTTTGCGCTGACACGGTTTACTATAAGCCGCGCGGAAAGGGGGCAGACTTCCTCCAAAACCGTAAGACCGTTTTCCTCAAGGGTTTTTCCGCTTTCCACAATGTCAACGATAACCTCGCTCAGTCCGGTAATGGGAGCCAGCTCCACACTGCCGTTCAGCTTGATTATTTCGATATTCATATTTTTTTGATTTGTAAAGTAGTCCTTGGCGATTCTCGGATATTTGCTCGCGACTCTTATCGTAGAGGAGGAGCTGAGCCTTTCCCGCATTTCCTCCGGACCGCAGACACACATACGGCATTTGCCGAATTTAAGGTCAAGCATTTCGTAAAGGTTGCGCCCTTCCTCCAAAACCGTATCCCGCCCGACAATGCCGATGTCCGCCGCTCCGTACTCAACATATGTCGGCACGTCTCCGGCCTTTACCAGCAGGAATTTTATACCGGCCTTTTCATCGGTAAAAATAAGCTTTCGGGTTTTTGCGAGCATTTCGCCGCAGTCGTAGCCTAACTTCATAAATATATTCACCGACAGCCGCGCAAGGCGCCCTTTTGCAAGGGCGACAGTAAGATATTTCATCTATTCCGCCCTCCCTTTCAAAGCGGATTTTACGCGCCGGCCTTTTAAGTACCGCGCAAGGCTGATTTCATCCTCGAAGCGGTGTTCCTCGCATATGACTCTTTTGCCTTCGGCGCGCATTTTCCGCGCCGCGGCAAGGGCGGCGCTTCTGTTGTCTTTGCCCTCGTACCACACAAGACAGTCCGTTTCGGGAGCTTCGCTTACGCCCTTCTGACGCATTAAAGCGGTCATGACTCTGTCCGTCCAGATGGCCGTGCCCGTAGCGGAAAGGGAAACTCCGAAGCGGCGGGTAAGAGCGTCGTAGCGCCCTCCACCGCAGATGGGAAAAGCCAGCCCGTGGGTTATGCCCTTGAAAACCATGCCCGTATAATATTTGAAGCTGCGCACCAGCCCCAAATCCACGCTTATGTATTTTTCATAGCCGCAATCCTTCACTATGGAATATACTTCAAGGATGTTCTCCGCGGCGAGGCGGCTTTCTTCGCTTAAATTCCTTTCAAGCATCTGTCGGGCTATTTCCGCTCCGCCGTAAAGGTTGGGCATTTCGCAGAGTATTTCGGCTGTTTCGGAAGGTATATTTTCCCGCCGACAGAAGTCCTCTATGCCAAGAATGAACTTTTTGTCAAGCAAGCCGGTAAGTTCGGCGGTTTTTTCGTCGTCCACATTGCCGCCGAGAACTCCCCTTAAAAAGCCGGAATGGCCGATTTCAAGCTGAAATTCTTCAAGGCCCGCCCGAAGCAAAGCCTCGATGGTCATGATGACGATTTCCCCGTCGGCGTCCGCTCCGGAAAGACCGAACAGCTCCGCGCCGGCTTGGGTAAATTCCTTCTGCCTTGCGCCGGTGTAGCTTTCGCTGGAGCGGAAAATGTTGCCGCAGTATCTAAGCCTAAGCGGCATATCGGCGGCGGTTTTATGAGTTGCCACCACACGGGAGATAGCCGTTGTGTAATCCGGCCTGAGAGCCAAAATTTTTCCGGAATTATCTATAAATTTGATAACGTCCTCCTGACGGATGGATAAATCGTCGGCGAAAACGTTGAAATATTCGAAGGTAGGAGTTTGTATTTCGTTGTAGCCGAAGGAATTCAGCGCTTCGGCCACGGCTTTTTCAATGCTGTTTTTTAAAGCGCAGTCGCTCTCCATAATGTCCGCCACGCCCAAGGGCGAAAGCAGCTTCCAATCCTTTTCCATAGCCATTGCCTTTCTAAACCAAGGGTAAATCTCGGGGCGGGATTTTCCCGCCCCTCGATACCGTAATGTCTTATTGCTCCAGATTGCTTGTGCAATGAGCGCACCTTACGGCTTCCGCCGGGATTTCACTCAAGCAGAAGGGACAGATCTTCGTCGCGGGAGCAGCGGGCTCCTCTTCCTTTTTGCCTGTGGCGGCCGCGGCTATTGCCGCCGCCTTTGTTTCGGCCACTCTTATGCCCTTTATTATAAGGAACAAAACCAAGGCCGTAATAAGGAAGTTGATAATTGACGTAACAAGCACGCTTCCGTATGTAGGCAAAGCGTGGAACCATTCTTCGATGGATGTCGCGCCCATGACAACTCCGATTATGGGCTGGAGTATGTTTGTGGTGACGTCCGTTACCACCGCCGTGAACGCGCCGCCGATAATAACGCCCACGGCCATGTCCATTACGTTGCCCTTAAGGGCAAAATCTTTGAATTCCTTAAGAAAACCCATGCTGATTCAACCTTTCTTTAAATATTCACCCTTTGTTAAACGCGGTGTAACTTCATTATACATAAAAAAAGGAAAAACATCAACAGTTTTTTTAAAATAAATAAAATTTTTTTAAAAAAGCACTTGAAATTATTGAATTTTTATGTTAATATCTAAAGTAGCATGATTATGATATACATAGGGTGTCATAATCATGCGAGACAAAACGTATGAAAAGTTGAATTTTCATATAAAAACTAAAAGGAAGGTGTAAATTATGAAAAAACGTGTACTGAGCGTGGCGCTTGCTTTGGCTCTTTGCCTTACGGTTCTTCCCGGTATTTCTCTGGCCGCCGGCGGACAGGTAGGCAATATGCTTGACAAAGTGGGCAACATACTCGACAACGTTGCTACTCAGGAACAGCAAGAGGCTCTGGCCGCCGTTGCCGAGACTGTTGTCGCGCAGCCGGCAAGCTATTCCGATGAAGCATGGAAAACGTTTGTAGACGCGCTCGTTAAGGATTCTGTCTTTGACGATAATAACGTGTCGGCGTATTTCGTGCTTAGGTATTTGCAGGCAAATACCGATTTGTATGATGAAGGCGGCGCTATTGATACGGCCGTTAAAGCATTGGAGCAGGCCGATATCGATGTTGATACCTCGGAAATGGGTATCCGTGAATCTATAGACAGCTTTGACCTTTTTGCCGATAAGCTTACCGAAGCCTTTGAGGGTCTCGGCGAGGAAGGCTTAGCGGAGGTTGCCGCTATCGAGCCGGCGCTTATCGATACCGACGCGCTTGCGGAGGGTACGGTTAAGGTTACCGACATAATTAAGGATTTTGCCAAGGAAAAGGCTCTGGAGCCTATTGACCTTGTTAAAAATATCGTGTTTGCCACCTCTACAGAGGAGCTGAATGCCGCCTATGATGCATTCATGAAGGACGATATGGCAAAGAAGACAGGCGCGATTATCGCGGGTCAGCCCTTACTTAAGGAGCTGGCGTCAGGCTTAAAGCAGGGTCTTACGAATTTTGTCAAGGATAATTCCGCCGACCTTCTTAGCGCGTTTAACGCCAGCCGCGTGGATATTGCTTCCGCGGATAAGGCTGAAGCGGCAAAAGGCGCTCAGGCGTTAGCCGCCGATATTGCCGCCGCTATGGACGCCTCAACGGAGGAAAAGATTGCCGCCGTTAAGGCCGAGCTTGCAAACAGAGGCCTTTCCTTCGCGGAAATTGACGCCGCCGCAAGCGATTTGGCAGACGTTCTTGACCCTGAGGGCAGCTTCCGCGTTATTTGGATTGACCTTATCGCGAACCGCCTTATGCAGGTTTCTCCCAATACTGAGGTTCAGCCCGGTCAGCCTGTATATCTCCAGTTCAATAACTGGCGCTTTGCGAACTACGGAATAGATCCTATCACGATTTCCGACAGCTTCTACGCCGTAACGGACAGCGATCAGGTAACGGCTGAGCTTACGGATAACTGGTACACTCTCGACTTCAACGAATATACGGCTCCCGAATCCGTAGAGCTTACCGTTTACAGAAACGCTGAAGCGGGTGAAGGCGATGTATACCGTTATGTGGGCAAGTACACCGTAAGCCTTTCTCACAAGGAGAAGGGAATTACTCTGGACGAGCTTAAGACGGTTTACACTCCCGGCGAGGAAATTCTTATAAAGGGTACGTCCGACGGCTTTGAGGATATAATTATATCCGTAATTGAGCCCGGTAATACAACGCCCAGATATTACGCGACGGTTTCCGCGGATAAATACGCGGCAGAGGGCGTAACCATCAGCTTTACCGACGAAGGCAGCTATACGGTAATCGTAGGCGATAACGAAAAGAGCGTTACGGCTCAGTTCGAGGTTAAGGCCGAAGAAAGCCAAGAGAAAAACATTACTGTCGAAACTCCCGAAAACAACTCCGTATACGCTCCCGGCCAGGAGGTTATCTTCAAGGGTACATCCACAGGCTTCGAGCAGATTATAATTGCCATTGTTGAACCCGGCTCTACCGATCCTGTAAGCTACGCTACAATTTCTCCCGAGCAGTACGCGGCGGGCTATCCTCTCAGCTTCAATAAGGTTGGCTCTTACACCGCTATCATCGGTGACAGCGAAGTTAATAAGAGCGTTAGCTTTACGGTAAGCATGGATTCGTATGAAAAGTATATCGCTCTTGACGACGACGCCCTTCAGGCTCAGTACGTTCGCGGCGAAACAATTACAATTAAGGGTACGTCCAAGGGCTTCGACCAGATTGTAATAGCCATTCGCAAGGCCGCCGACGCGGGCGCCGGAATCGACAACCCCACCGGAGCGGTTTACTACACAACCGTTAATCCTTCCGAGTTTGAAGCGGGCATAGAGGTTGTGATTCCCGACGACTTCGATCTTTGCAAGTATATTATTCTTGTAGGTGAGACAGGCGAATCCACCGAAACCGTTGTTCACAACGATACAGCCGAATTTGAGGTTGTTGAAAGCGGCAAGCTTCTTGTGACGGAAAAGTATTCTCCCACAAAGATTTCCATAAGCAAGACTACTAAGTACAGCAGCATCGAAAGCAGACTTCCCAAGACCGTTACTCTTACGGCTCAGGACGGCGAGACTATGCAGGCTTCCGTAGCTTGGGACGAAACCGACAGCGGCTTCGTATATGGTAATATCAACTATTATATCAAAGGCTTCTATGAAATTCCCGCGGGCTACGCGGCCGGCGAGGAAGTAGACGGCGTTGTTGAGGTTTACCTCTACAAATCGTCCGGCGGCGGTGGCGGCACATCAAAGTCGATTGACCTTGACGAGGACGCTGTTGAAAAGAGCGTTATAAGAGGTCAGGCCGTAACAATCAAGGGTACCTCCAAGGGCTACGACGAGATTGTTATAAACATAACCGCTCCCGACGGAACGAAGTCAACAGTTACCATTACTCCCGAACAGTTCGAAGAAGGCTATGATCTTGTGCTTGACCAGATAGGCGAGTACACCATAAGCGTAGGCTCCGAAACAGTTAAGGTAACCGTTACCGGCGTAACCAAGGACATCTTTGAGATGGATGAGCATAACAACTACCTTATCGGTTATGAGGACGGCACAATTCGTCCCGAGGCTAACGTGACACGTGAAGAAATTACAACAATTCTCTTCCGTCTCCTCAAGGATAAGAGCCGCGTGGCTTGGCTTACGAACTCTACCGATAAGTTCGACGATGTTGAGGCCGACAGATGGTCTATGACTTCTATCGCTACTCTTGACACAATCGGAATCCTTAACGGCTATGAGGATGGTTCCTTCCGTCCCGGCAACGCAATCACCCGTGCCGAATTTGCGGCTCTTTGCTCCAGACTTGCGGCAACCGAGCCTGCGGCGGCGGATGTTGAGTATAAGGATATCCAGGGCCACTGGGCGGCAAACGAGATCAGAGTCGTATCTCTCGAAGGCTGGTTCCAGGGCGACGAAAACGGAAACTTCCGTCCCGACGACAAGATCACACGTGCCGAGGCTGTAACGGTTATTAACCGTATCCTTGAGCGTAACGATGTTGACGCCGAGTCCATAAAGAATGTTGAAATTGCTGAGTTCTCCGACCTTGACGCAGACGCTTGGTACTATATCGATATGGTTGAAGCGGCTAACGCTCATAAGTATGATAAGGACGAAGCCGGCAAGGAAACATGGAAGGAAGCCGATGAGGAAAAGGATTGGACAACATTCGAGGAATGATTCCAAGCTGAACCTCCGGCGGGAGATTCTTCCACGGGAGATTCTTCCGAAAGGTAAATAAATATTTGAGCCGCAGCATTTTGCTGCGGCTCTTATGTTTGCCGAAAAAGCGGCAAACTGCCATACTAAGCTTAGATAAGTGGGCGTTTGCGATTGGGATATTTTATTAGGGCCTGCTTTGTATGCAGCCGAATAAGCTTCGCGAACCGCTATAACCTAAGCGCAGATGTCCCCCGCCTCTAAGGCGGCGGGTTCCATTTCAGA
>CAZKBV010000009.1:0-32756 GCA_964551215.1 uncultured Oscillospiraceae bacterium
CTGAAATGGAACCCGCCGCCTTAGAGGCGGGGGACATCTGCGCTTAGGTTATTTTCCTACCCCGATTAAGGTATAAAATTCAGGTACACGCCCTGAAATTTTATGATTCTGTTTCGAAAGGGAGTTCCATTTCGAGCTTTCCCCCTTGCCCTTTGAGGGACAGCGGTAATCCGTGTAAACTTCTTCACTGATTTTCCGTTACAATATCACCGTAAATCATTCGCGCACATAAGGCCGTAGGCGCTTTCGGCGCTTAAAACGGCGTTTTCTATGGCCTTCGACATTACTCTCGCCCCCAATGTTCCCACAAAGTCAAAATTAGCCTCCGCGTCTCCCACGCTCATAGCGTAAACCGTGTCCCCGTCCATAGAGGTATGAACGGGGCGGATACTGCGGGAATAGCCGTCTTGGGTCATCTGGGCGATTTTTGTCATTCTGTCTTTGGTAAATTTCCCGTTTGTGATAAGCACGCCGACAGTGGTGTTTCCCGGCGGAAGCTCATTTAGCTTGTACATGGATTTTTCGCTGTCGCGAAAGCCGGTTTTGCTTTCGTCCAGAAGTCCGGCGATGATTTGCCCGTTTTCAAAGTCCAGAACATCTCCGCAGGCGTTTACGGCCACAACCGCGCCCACCTTAAGCTCTCCCGTACGAACCGCGTAAACACCTAACCCGGACTTCATCGCGAACTTAGGCCCCCTCAGCTTCCCCACGCTGGCTCCCGTTCCGGCGCCGTAATTTCCGCTTTTGGGGGAATTCTCCTCCGCGTTTTCACAGGCACGCTTCGCCATAGCCTTGTCCGGACGGATTTTGAAGCTTCCAAGCCCCAAATCAAATATTGCGCTCTGGCACACAAGGGGTACTACCGTAGGCCCCACCGGAAGGCCGATTCCCTTTTCTTCAAGGTATTCCATAACTCCTCCGGCGGCGTCCAGACCGAAAGCGCTTCCGCCGCTTAGCAAAACGGCGTGTATGGCCTGACAGGTGGCCTGTTGGCTCAGAAGCTCCGTTTCGCGGCTGGCAGGGCCTCCCCCTCGGACGTCAATTCCCGCGGGAGCGCCTTTTTCGCAGATTATGACTGTGCAGCCCGTGGCGGCGGTCTTATCCTCGGCGGAACCTATTTTTACATTTTCAATTTCATTTATCTTTATTTCCGTCATTTTTTTCTGTTCCTTTTTTCGTATAATCCTTAAGCGCACCGTGCTTCCTAACTTGCACGGCAAAATTATTTTTTGCCGTTCCTTTTTTCATATAAGCCTTAAGAGCCTTGCATACAGCCACGGAAATTATAACCGCGACAATCGCTTCCGGAACGCCGTTCATAACCACCGTACCCAAAATTACGGCCTCAATGGTCTTTCCCCCAAGGTCGATGGCTCCGGCGTAGGCGTCTCCAAACAGTATGTAAATAAGCCCCATTACCAGAATTGTGTTTGTCATGGAACCCGCGAAAGCTCCCACTCCCATAGAAACTCCGTCATTCTTGATTAGCTTTTTCATTCCGGCATACGCGTAATAGGAAACGACGCCGATAAGTATTCTTGGTACAAAGGCAATTACGATGGAAAAAGGGCTGCCGTGGCCCGTTCCCGGCACGGGAATTACGGGCGAAAATATAAACGCCGTCGCCATTGCGGAAAAGGAAGCTTTCAAAAAGCTTATCAGTCCGAAAACCGCCCCCAGAGCCGCGCCGAATTTCGGCCCGAGTATAATGGCTCCTACTATTACGGGGATATGTATTGTTGTCGCGTTGATAAATCCGAGCGGAATCATGCCGAGAGGCGTAACCGCAAGAATCCCGATTATCGCAATAAACATTGCAAAAAGAACAATGGTTCTTGTTTTTTCGCTTTTCATATAAAAATCTCCTTTAAAACGCCTTTATGTATATGCCTGAAATTTATATAACCTACGCGCGGATGCCCCCCGCCGGTTGCAATCTATCGCAAGCTCCGCTTCAAGCAAGCTTGATGGAGCGTTGCTCCGATTTAAAGCTTGGCGGCGCGGCGAATTTCGGGGGGGTATGCCGCGCCCCGCGATTAATTTTTCAAGCTCCTTTACGCGCTAAAACCTAATCACGGTAAAGGAATAGGGCTTAAGGGTATATTCCGCCCCTTCAAAGTCTTCGGTTACGGGAACCACCCTTGTTTTATCGCTCATGGTATTTTTCGCGCCGAGAATCTCTTTGGGAGAGGAGCCTTCGGCGGTCAAATATTCCGCCCTGCCGCCCTTGCAGCCTAAGTTTACGGCTTCGCGGCGGTCGGAATTGTTTACGATTTTAACAATAGTCTCGTCCCCCTTGATTCCGACGGTGATATACAAATGCTCCGAACAGTTGCAGCTAAACCTTACGGTTTCGTCCGGAAGGTTACGGCTGAACATTTTTTGAACATAGTAAGAGGGTGTGAGCATAATTTCATGATTATTCACAAAAATAAGGTCGGGGGTCCATTGGGTGAAGCCTTCCCGAGCAAACAAAGGAGCGTATGCCGCAAGGTGTACAACATCGCCGTTACGCTCGAAGCCTGTCATAACGGCGGCCTCCGCCAAAGCCGCTTCAAGACTGTTGGGTCGGGGCTTGCCGCGCAGGTGGCAGGCGTACTCTCCGGCGAACACCTTTGGCATGGAACGGTCGTAATTGTCATAGCGGTTTGCGTTTTTAAACATCCAGTCGGCGGAAACATAGTAATGCTCGTCAACGGCAAAGGCAAAATCCCTGCCCTTTCCTTCAAGCCAGTTCCACGCTTTTTCAAACTCCTCTCCCCCCGCGTAGGGGCCGGAGGAGGAAATAAGCATGATATCGGGATATTTGGGGGCTATGGCCTTCCAAAACATTTCGTATCTTTCAAAATACTTTTCGTTCCACTGCTCGTTGCCTATGGCGAGATATTTAAGCTTAAAGGGCTTTTCGTGACCCAAATCTCGGCGTACTCCGCCCCACTTTGTATCAACCGAGCCGTTGGCAAATTCAATAAGGTCGAGGGCGTCACGGATGTATTCGCCCATTTCCGCTTCGTCGGCCGCTTCGTCGCACTGATACTGACAGCCCATACCGCAGTTAAGCACGGGAATCGGTTCGCACTCCAAATCCTCGCAGAGAAGGAAATATTCGTAAAACCCAAGCCCGCAGCTTTGGTAATAGTCCGGCGCGACAACACCCACATCGCCGTCCTGCCAGCGGCTCCAGTTGCACCTTCTGGTTTCAAGGGGACCGATGGTATCCTTCCAGCGGTATCTGTTATTTAAGCCGTTGCCCTCAACTATGCATCCGCCCGGGAAGCGCAAAAAGCCGGGCTTTATGTCGGCGAGAGCCTGCGCCATGTCGGCGCGGAGGCCGTTTTCACGATTTTTAAAGGTTTTTTTCGGGAAAAGCGAACACATATCCGCGTCTATTTCCCCATCCTCTTTGAGCAAAAGCTCCGGTACGGCATCGTAAACGGTTTTGCTCGCCGTAAGGGAGGCCGAGCGCTTTTCCCACTTTTCGGACACGCCCGTAAACTCCGCCTGAGCAATCACCTCTCCGCCGCTGACAAGGCGAAAAATTACGCCGCCGTCGTAATTGCCCCTTGACCAGAAGGAAAAGCCGTACTCCTCCCCTTCCTCAAGATAGCAACCCTCGTAGGCCCGGTTTGCGATTCCGCCGCCGGAAGCCGCCTTTATGTGAACATACTGAGGATTTACGCTGTTCATAGGCTCACGGGCGGAGCTTGCCATTTGACAGTCGCCCACCGTTTTCCACGCCGTAAGAGGCGACTTGTAGGGCTGCTTCTTTGTGGGGAAAAAATCGAAAGAGCGGTTTTCCAAAAGCTCCGCGTAAAGCCCGCCGTCGGCGCCGTAATTTATATCTTCAAAAAACAGACCTATCATTTTGGGATTTACTTTTACTCCCTTTTGGGTTTTGTCAATTTTCAGATACATTCAATCTACTCCTTGTTTGTTTTCGCAATTTCATCATCCTCTTCGATTTTATTAATGGTTTCGTACTCCAAGGTTGACGTAGGCAGATTTTTACTTTTCAGCTTCCGGTTGACATGAACCGATACGAGGTCATAAATAACCGCGAACAGAGGCACGCTGCAAAGCAGCCCCCAAAAGCCGAACATTCCGCCGAACACCAGAATGGAAAACATTACCCAGAAGCTGGAAAGCCCGATGGATGTGCTGAGTATCTTCGGCCCGAGAATATTTCCGTCAAACTGTTGAAGCACGATAATTATAATGATGAAATACAGACATTTTACCGGACTGGCAAGAAGTATTAACAGCGCGCTGGGAATCGCCCCGATAAAGGGGCCGAAAAAGGGGATTATGTTGGTGATGCCCACTATGCATCCCACCAGCACCGCATACGGTATTTTAAATATCGAAAGAAGTATAAAGCAAAGTATGCCTATTATTATCGAATCAATAATTTTCCCGATGAAAAATCCGCCGAATTTTTCGTCCGCCGAGCGCACCAATTCCATAATCGAATTGACCCTATTTATCGGGAAAAGACTGTACAGCAACTTTTTGGCCTGAGCCGAGAATTTTTCCTTGGACGTCATAACATATATCGAAACGATTATTCCCACAACAAATTGGAACACTGCGGACACCGCGTTGAACACCGAGCTGGAAAGCCCGCCCACAAGCTCGCTGATATCGGGGATTATGCCGGAAAGCCCGTCTATTATGGAATTGAAATTGCTGTATATGCTGCGAATCTGGGTTATCAGCCGTGTTCTTATTTCCGGATTATCCTTCAGAATTTGAGACACCCACGCCGTCAGCTTGTTCACATATCCGGGCATATTTGTGATAACACCCTGAACGCTGGAGATAAGCTCGGGGACGACCATCTTTACCAATACCGCCAAAAGCAGAATTGTCAGCCCCCAGACTATAATTACGCCGGCCCCCCGAACGTGGCGCCTTATTCTTGAGTTTTTCTTTTTAACAACGGTGCATATCAGCCTTTCGACAAGGTTCAAAAGCGGGTTGAGAATATAAGCGAAAACTAAGCCGTAGACCACAGGCCGCACACAGCTTAGAAATTTTTTCAACCCTACCGTCAGCAAAGGAAGCTGATGAAGCACTTGATTTGCGAGTATGCTGAAAACAACCACTAAAAAAGCCGTGATTCCCAGCTTAAGATATTTTTGATCGTCGTCGTTCCACTTGAATTTCATCTGCACCTCTCCCTAAGGCATAAAGCCTCGCGAAATATCTCCTCAGTCCGTTTTTATATTATTGTACTACTATTTTAAAAAAAAAGCAAGAGCTATTTTGCCTTTTTATGCCTTTTAAAGCAGTTTTTGTTTGCGCGGGAAAAATATCTTGCATTTTTCGATGCTATGCTGTATAATATAATAATCAGAGGCGTACGTATTGAAAGGATTTGATGTCAATGGCAGAAAATAAAAAGCCGTCCTTTATGATGAATGTGCTGACCATAGTTTTTTCCCAAGTAATGGTTAAGCTTCTGGGCCTCGCGTACAGGCTGGTAATCACAAATATCGACGGCTTCGGCGATGTCGGCAACGGCTATTACAACTTCGGCTTTCAGATATACACCCTACTTTTGGCAATAAGCTCCGTAGGCATACCCAACGCCATAAGCAAGCTGGTTTCGGAAAGGTGCGCCTTGGACGACTTCAAAGGCGCCTTCCGCATATTTAAGGTAAGCCTCGGGCTGTTTTCCATAATCGGCGGCGGCCTGTCGCTACTGCTGTTCTTCGGGGCGGAGCCTTTTTCTACATACATTCTGGACGCCCCCGGAGCCATGTACACGATGAAGGTGCTCTCCCCCTCAATTTTGTTTGTTTCCGTATCAAGCGTAATACGGGGCTTCTTTATGGGTCAGGACAATCCGAAGGCCACAAGCACGAGCCAAATACTTGAGCAGTTCCTTAAATCCACCACAACTATAATAATCGTCCTTTGTCTTACGGGGCAGAAGGCGGAATACATGGCTGCCGGAGCCACTCTCGCCACAACCATATCCACGGCTCTGAGCCTTATTTACCTTTTCGGCTTTTACGCTTCTCACAAAAAGGAAATACGGCAAAAATACGCCGCCGCTCCTTCCCTTAAAACCAACGGCTCAACCCTCAGCGTCGCAAAGACGGTTTTCTGGGTATCAATGCCCATATCTTTAAGCTCCGTCGTTACCTCTCTTAACCGCGTGCTGGATTCCGTAACCGTAAACAGGGGGCTTAAAACGGCCTTTGCCGGAATTATCTCCGACGCGGCTTTGCTGGACGAAAACGCCGTAGCCTTAAGCGGACAGCTCAGCAAGTCCGACGTGCTTATAAATCTTCCCCTTGCCCTAAACTTTGCCCTTTCGGCGGTGCTTGTGCCGACCATTGCCGGGGCTTTGGCCGTAAAGGACTATAGCACCGCCTCTAAAAGAGTGAGTTTTTCTTTGCTTATCTCCACAGTGATAGCCCTCCCCTGCACGGCCGGATACATGGCCTTGTCCGACGGAATTATGCGTATGATATACTTTAACGCCTCCGAGGGAGCTATGCTTTTTGCGATGATGGCCCCGACGGTGTTCTTCTCCGCCGTAAATCAAACCATATACGGCAGCCTTCAGGGAATCGGCAAAATTTTCGTCCCCGCGCTGAGTACGCTGTGCGGCGGCGCGGCAAAGCTTATCATCAACCTTATTCTTATCCCTATGCCGAAGGTAAATATTTACGGCGCGCCTATCGGCAGCATTGTCTGCCAGGCAATAGCCTTTGCCATCAGCTACGGAGTGCTGTGTAAAAATCTTCCCGTAAAGCTTCGGGTCGGAAGGTATTTTGTCCGCCCGCTTGTTGCTTCCGGCGTAATGGGCGTAGCCGTATGGGCGTTCCACCGCTTCGGCGAAAGGCTCATTGGCAATACCGCGGCGACTCTTATTTCAATTGTAATCGGAGTGGCGGTATATTTTGCGCTTATAATCGCAATGAAGGTTTTCTCGAAGGAAGAGGTATCTATGCTTCCCATGGGTGAAAAACTGGCTAAACACATGAAATAAGTTTGGCGGGCGTAAAATTTTTAAGCCTTAAACGCGCCAAAACAGCTTAAAATCGGCAAAACCTCTTGATATAGGCCGCAAAGCCTTTTTCAAGAGGTTTTTTTCGTAATATTTTTTGGGGGACGCGGCCTCCTATTTTTTTGCCGCATTTTGTAAAAAAACAATGGACAAACCGTAAACGATGGTGTATAATGGTAAATGGTAAGAATTTAAAAGGAGGAAAAATTTTATGGCAGAAATCAATCAGGCAATAATGACGGACAAGGATCCGCTGACTCCGAAGCACTTTGTCTTGGGCTTGCAGCACCTTTTCGCGATGTTCGGGGCAACTGTGCTGGTTCCGGCTCTTACGGGGCTTAATCCGGGAATTGCCCTTTTGTGCGCGGGGCTCGGAACGCTTCTCTTCCACTTTATAACCGGTTGGAAGGTTCCCGTGTTTTTGGGCAGCTCCTTTGCCTTTATCGGCGTTATAACCGCCGTTATGCAGGCGGACTGGGGCGGAGACAATCCCGTTCCATACGTTCAGGGGGGTATTATCGCCGCCGGTATCGTTTACGCGGTAATTGCCGGCATCGTCCGTCTTGTGGGTACGGACGCGGTTAAAAAGCTTTTCCCTACAGTTGTAACGGCGCCGGTAATTGTGGTAATCGGTCTTAACCTCAGCCCCAGCGCAATAAGCGACGCGTCTACCTGCTGGCCTCTGGCAATACTTGTGCTTGTGACAGTTGTTGTCGTAATGTGCTTTACGAAGGGCTTTTTCAAGCTTGTACCCGTGCTTATGGGCATTATCGTCGGCTACGCGGCGGCGCTTATCTGTGATTTTACAGGCTTTAGCAACACTCTTATCGGCGGCACCTTTATCATAGACAAATTCAAGGAACTCTGGACAGGCACCGGCCTTATCGTAAGCGGCTTTACCCTGCCGAAATTCAACCTCACCGCCATACTTCTCATTGCTCCGGTGGCTGTAGTCACCTTTATGGAGCATATCGGCGACATTACCACCAACGGCGCGGTTGTTGGCAAGGATTTCTTTAAGGATCCCGGCATCCACCGCACTCTTCTTGGCGATGGACTTGCCACCGTTCTGGCCGGTCTTTTGGGCGGCCCCGCTAACACAACCTACGGCGAAAACACAGGCGTACTGGCTGTAACCAAAATGTACGACCCAAGAGTTATACGCATTGCCGCTGTTTATGCCATAATCTTAGGCGTATTCGCAAAGTTCGGGGTTCTTCTTCAGACGATTCCCACAGCCGTTATGGGCGGCATCTGCATAGTTCTCTTCGGTATGATAGCTTCCGTAGGCCTTCGCTCTCTCGCCGACGCGAGGCTGGACTTTTCAAACAGCCGCAATTTGCTTATAGTCGCGATTATTCTTGTTCTGGGGCTTGGTCTGAGCGACGGGGTTTCGGTTTTCGGAGTGAACCTTTCCGGTCTGTTTATAGCCACTCTTGTTGGCGTAATTCTCAATCGGATTCTTCCGGAAAACGCGTAAATAAAAAAGGACATAATAAACAATAACAATAAAAGAAAATTAATGAAAGGAAGCCTGAAAATGGAAAATGTTCAAATTATGAACCACCCTCTTATATCCCATAAGCTGGCTCTGCTGCGCCACGAAAAAACCGACGGCAAAGAATTTCGCGCCCTTGTAAGCGAGCTTGCCATGCTCATCTGCTACGAAGCAACAAGGGATATGAAAACCACCGAGGTGGAGATTCCCACTCCCCTAATGACGGCAAAATGCCAAATGATAACGGAGGAAAAGCCCCTTTTGGTGCCTATTCTTCGAGCCGGTCTGGGAATGGTGGAAGGTATGCTGAAAATACTTCCCGCCGCAAAGATAGGCCATATAGGTATGTGCCGCAATCACGAAACTCTCCTGCCGGAAAAATACTACTGCAATCTTCCTTCGGACATTGCCGAAAGAACGGTTATCATTCTTGACCCCATGCTTGCCACGGGAGGCTCCTGCGCGGCGGCAATAACCCTGCTTAAAGAGGCGGGAGCCAAGCGCATAAAGCTTATGAGCATTGTAGGCGTTGACGAAGGCATACAAAAGGTTCACGCTTCCCACCCGGACGTACAGATTTATCTGGGCGTAAAGGACGAGCGTTTAAACGAACACGGTTATATCCTTCCCGGCTTGGGAGACGCCGGCGACAGACTTTTCGGAACGGAATAAAAATAATAATAATAAAGCAACGCAAAAAAGCTCTTGATATCAGATCCGCACGATCCGGTTCAAGAGCTTTTTTCTTCTTTTATTTTTACTTAATCACGGCAAGAGGTTCTATGGAGCCTTTGTCCCATACAAACGCCTTATCCCAGCCGCTTTCAAAGGGAACCGAGCCGGCCTCGGCGCTCATAAGCACGGATTTTACAGCTTTAAGGCCGCCGTCGTCGTTATAGTTCGCGTAAATCAGGTACGCGTCCATAGCGGCGGTATATTCAACCGTTTCCCCCACATAGGTAATTTTTAAAGCATCGGGCTTGAGATTGACAAACTCTCTGGAATAATCCCTTTCGTAAAGGATTATTTCCGCCACATTGCAGTAATCATAGGGATTGCGGTACTCAATGTAACGATAGAAGGTATTGTCCGTAAGGAAAACGCCGCTGTCCACGCTTGTTTCCGCTCCGGACTGAGGAACGGAGGGAATCGTAAACAGTCTCTCCCAATTTACTCCGTCAACCGAGCCGTAAAAGGCCGTGTTTTGCATACGGCTGTCAAAGCCGCTTCTGGGAATAAAGCCGATTTTCACGATTTCCTTTTCTTCGCCCAAATCAATTCTTGCCCAGCCGCCGCTTACGCCGTCAAAGTAGGTGTCGGTGTTTCCGTCGAAGGCGTACTCCGCGGTTGTGGAGGACTGATTGTTCCAAGTGGCGGAGCCTGTTATCTCCATTGCGTCGGTATTTATCTTCTTTGACTTTACCTCGTCCTTAGCTTCGGCAATTTTTATATAGCTTATCATTGGGCCGCCGCTGCCGTCGTCGGTGAGCTTAAGGTTAAGCTCGGCGACGCCGCCCTCTATAGTCGCTCTCGCCTTAACTATAGCCGGATTTTCCGAATCCGACTTAGGAAGTATGCCTGAGGCTATAACGCTGCCGTTGACGCTGAGGTTTGCCTTGCGGTTCACGGAAGCCCAGCCGGAGGGCTGATAGAAGCCCGCCTCAAAGGTATATTCCCCGTCGGGAAGCTCAAAGGCATACGTTACGCCCGGGCCCGTGCGGTCATCCTGATCCTTCGCGTAGCGGTAGGAAACTATCTTATCCCGGTTGTCCGCGGTGTCGTATTCATACGGCCACGTATCCTTACCCGTAAGAAGCGTGGGGTAATTTTCGTTTTCAACATATTCGTCCTTAATTCCCCACATTTTGCCCGTAACGGGATCCGCCCCGTAAAACTGTTCGGTTACGGAATTGTATGTTCCAAGCGCGTCGCCGTCACTGAGAGTATCGACGCCGCTGTCTCCGCAATCCACAAAGTAAAGCAGATTTTCGTCTGCCGGAAGGTATTTTGAAATGCGGAAGTCGTCTGCCGTAAGAGATGAGTTTGACATTACAAGAATCTGTGCGCTGTCCTTGCAGAAGGATGTTACGCTGACAGTGCCGTCCGCCCCTTCGGGCATAACCGTTTTGTTCGAGAATACGTAGACTAAGTCGCTGCCGTGAGCGTCAAATTCAAGGGTATAATATCCCTCAGCCGGAATGTCTATCCACTGTTCAAGGCTTGCTCCGCCGCTTATTTCAGCCGCGTAGCCGCCCTTTTCGCCCGACACCTTAACCTCTCCGGTTTCGCCGGGGATAACCGTCCAGCCGGTAAGGTCGCCTGTGCCGAAGGAGTTGTTCGCAATATATTCATCGTTGTTTTCCGGCAGATCGAAGGCAACCTTGAATTCGATGTTTTCGGTAACCTCCATTGTAAGTATGCCGTTTTCAATAAGTCCGCTCACGTCCTTGCCGTTGGCGGTCACCTTTATATCCCCCTCGGAATAGTCGTTTTTAAGGGTAAGAGTAACCGTCTCCCCGTAAGCCGCCGTGTTTTTGTCCATTTCGGCCTCTCCGCCGTCGGTGGAAACAAGGCTGAGCTTGAATCTTTCCTCTTCGGCGTCGTTTTCGGCCACCGCGGGAGTAAAGGTGAAGCTGTCCAAATTGGGGGCGTAGTTAACAAGTGTGTGATAATCGATATTTTCGGGAATGTGCTCGGTTGTTCCGTCTTTAAGAGTTCCACATTCAAGCACGCGCCAGTTGTCGTTAAACACCTTTACGGTGTTTTCTCCGGCATTGAGCGTTACCGAAAGAGCCACGCTCCGCCAGTTTTCGCGGCTGAAGGTGTTCTTGAAATACACTCTTTCCGCTTCTCCTCCGTTTACGCTGAAGCTGGCGTAGCGGTCAACAATCTGAGCATTGTAGTCGTGCGCGCCGAAAAGCTCGCTGTTGGAATGGTTCACAACCATTTTGTATTCCCCCGCTTCGGGAACGTTTACGGTTATTTCCAAGGCGTCCTCGGTGGCTCCTTCTATATTGGCCACGTATTTTCCGCCGTCGGCATATTTGTTTTCCACAATTTCCGCGTTGCCGGAAAGCGCTCCGTCCTCGGCCTGCACCGTTACGGTCTTATCCTGAGAGGATTTTTCCACACGCATATAATCCAAAGCCGCCGGAACGTCCGTGTCAATGTCAATTATGTTAATGCCCTTCTGCAAAAATACACAGACGGAGGTTTTGTTAAAGCCCTCCGAAGGCGCAATCTCCGCTTCGGTCAGCTTTTGATCCAATGTTAGGGCCGTATTGTCCAGATATATATTCGCCTTGCCTTCCTCCTCGGAGTGTACGCCGAGAGTAAGGCTGTAAAGCCCGTTGTCGGGAACAACCACAGTGAAGCGCACTCCCCCGCCTTGCGGAACGGAGCGCTTATTTAGACCCGTAATGTAGCCCGACGCGCTGTAGCCCTCTGTTTCGCTTTCGGTGGTAACTGTCGTATCGTCGTTTCCGCCGAGAATGTTGAAATCTCCCAGCTCGGCTTCGTATACGCTGTCAAACTCGGATATCTCCGCCCCCTCAAAGGTAAGGCTGAGACAGTCGATGCTTGCCCCTTGGGGAGTTTCGGTTGTGCCTCTGTAGGAGATAATATGCTCCCCCGCGTCAAGGTAAATATAGTCCGTATACATTCCCGCCATCTGCCAGCGCAGGGTGTTTTCAAGAACGAGTATCTCCGCTTCTTCCCCGTCTACGCTTCTGGCCTGAGTTACCGTCTTTGGGTCGTTAAGAGAGGTGTCGGACGTATTCAGCCCATAGCCGTTGCCGTACACCATGTCGGCTTTGTACCAGCCCTTCTTGGGAACATTTACGGTAATATCCACCCCATCGGAAGGAGTGTCTATTCCGCTAAGGCGTTTTCCGCCGCTGTAGGCGTATGTCCAAGGACTGTCGGACGCGTAAACGCTGCCCGCGTAGGCTCCGTTTTCGGCCTCGTAGGTTTTTCTCCACTTGCCCTTGTAAACTAAGCCGATATTTTCCGTATCGGTTGCGGCGGTAACGGTGATATTATAGGCGGTATAGGCCTCCATGTCGCTCATATTCACCGTAACGGAGCCGTTTTTCACCGGATATGTACCCTGAATAACCGTCTCCGGCTCCGCCGCCACGCCGTGGAAGGCCGTCCAGTAGGTGGCTTCAACCTTTATGTCTACGGCTTCGGCTCCGTTAAAGCTTTGGGTTTTGTCAATATCCTTAAGCACAATGTCCGCGCTGCCGTCTACGCCGCCGAAAAGCACATTCGCGCTTTTTTTGTTGTCGTCTATGGACGCAAGGCCGTAAAGCCCGTCGCGGCTTGTGGAGGTGGAAAGCTGCAGCGTCTCGCCGGACATATCCCCGTACCACTTATACAGCCACCACGCGCCGTTAGGCTCGTTGTTATCGGCGGCAATATCGTCCAGATTTCCGGCGTTGTGCCAGTAAGGGAGGCAGCCGCTGACCTTGTTTTCCTCAAAGAGAGCTATCCAGTTGACAAGCTTTCCCGGTACGGAGCAGTGATCCTGCGGGGCGTATTCGTTTATAATTATCTCCCTTTCCTCCATACCGTACTTGCTTTCAAGAGCGCGGTAATGGTCAAGATGGGATTTAAAGGAGCTGAGCTTATCCGTTTGAAGCTCGTGCCATGTTATGCAGTCCGGTTGGCAGTCATTTTCTACGCAGAACTTTATCCAGCTTTCCATAGCGTTGGACTGGTATGTAGCGTAGCTTGCTCCGCCGATAAGAGCCTCCGGATCCATATCACGGATAAGAGTGTAGGCCTTCTGCCAATATTCGTTAAAGGTATTCTGAACGGTTTCGCTGCTGTTCACGTTGTTGAACCAGATGCCGTCCGGCTCGTTGTAGGGAACGTAAACCAGCTTGCCCTTAAAGTCGGGATTGCTATCCCGAAGAGCTACGATTTTGGGCACCATTTCCTTTATTTTTTCCAGATACGCGTCAATACCCGTGTATTCATAGCTCCACAGGGCGTAAATATCCTGAAGATATATCTGCACCTGCTCACCGCCGGCTTCAATGAAGGTTTCCGCCACGTCAAGCACGTCGCCCGTAGGGTGCTGAAGTCCGTCCGGAGCCTTCTGAACAGCCGTACCGGGCTTAAGAGGCGTCAGCATATTCGCGTTGGGCGTGCCTCGGCTTCCCAAGCCGTAAAGGAAGCCGGCGCTTCCGTGGCGCATGGGGCCGGTTTTCTGCGTCATTTCAACCGTAAGGGTCGGATTTGCGGCGGAGGCTTCAATTGGCGAAAACGAAACCGCGCAGGTAAACACCATAGCCGCCGAAAGCGCCGCCGAAATAAATTTTTTCATGCTTTTCTCTCCTTTGTCACAGTATATATTTATTTTATCATTCCCCACGCCGAAACGCAATGGCTTTATGTTATATTTTTATGTGTTTGTGTGACATTTTCATTTGACAACAGAGCCGTTCAATGCTACAATAAAGGTATAACCTACGCGCGGATGTCCCGCGCGGGTTGGAATCTATCGCAAGCTCCGTTTCAAGCAAGCTTGATGGAGCGCTTTCGATTTAAAGCTTAAGGGGGGATATTAAATGAAGGTATATTGGACGGGCTTCGGAAACATAAGCGGCGACTTTACCGTGCGGGAATACGGCGAGGAGCAGTGCGCCAAGGGTTACGCTTTCGGCCCGTACATAAGAAATTCTTATTTTATCCACTATGTCTACAGCGGAAGGGGCTTTTTTGAGGCGGAGGGAAAGCATTACGACCTCTCCCCCGGGCAAATCTTTTTAATCTGTCCGGGGCAGATAACCTACTATAAGGCGGACGACGCGGAGCCGTGGCTGTACCGCTGGATTTCCTTCGATGGGGGATACTGCCAGACATTGCTCCGTTCGGCGGGGCTGAGTATCAGCTCCCCCATTTTCACCGACTTTCCCGACGGAGCCGCCGGAAATGCCCTGAAAAAAATTGTTGACGGCGGGCAGCTCCCCTTCTGTTCGCTTATGAGCCTGTTTTGGGAATTTGCCGCGGCTCTTGGCCGCGGGGAATGTAAAACCGGCTCCGCCGGAGAATACGTACGGATGGTAAAAGCATATATACACTCTCACTATATGGAGTCCGTCACCATAAGCTCTATAGCTTCCCACATCGGCATAGACCGCAGCTACCTTTGCCGTCTGTTTAAGGCCGCCGAGGGAGTTTCCCCCAAAGAATACCTTATAAGCTACCGGCTGAATCTGGCGAAAAGCCTGTTCTCCGAAACCTCTTATTCTGTTTCGGAGGTGGCAAGGCTTGTGGGCTACAGCGATGCCTTGGATTTTTCAAAAATATTCAAGTCCCGCTTCGGTATGCCGCCCTCTGACTGGATAAAGGGGAACCGCCGCCGGTAAAATTTCAAATTCCCAATGCCAAAACAGCTATATAAAATAAAGGGGCGTTCCTTTAATACGCCCCTTATTTTCCGTCAGTCCTTCAGTCGGCAAAGGGCCTTCTTTTCTATGCGGGAAACATAGGAGCGGCTAATCCCCAGCTTCCCCGCCACCTCGCGCTGAGTAAGCGGCTCTCGGCCTCCGAGACCGTATCGCATGGCAATAATCTCCCTCTCTCTTTCCGAAAGCAGATTCTTTACCCTGTCCATAACGCGCCTTATCATATTTCGCTTGTCGATTTCCTCGCAGATTTCCTCGTTTTCCGCCTGAAGCACATCAATAAGGCTGACCTCGTTGCCGTCGTTGTCATAGCCTATAGGTTCCTGAAGGGAAACCTGCCCTAAATACTTCTTTTCCTTGCGCAGACTCATAAGTATTTCATTTTCTATACATCTTGATATATATGTGGAAAGCTTGGGGCTTTTTGCCGGGTCAAAGGAACCGACGCCCTTAATCAGGCCTATGGTTCCGATAGAAATAAGGTCATCTCCGCCGGAAAGGTCGGCGTATTTTTTTACTATATGAGCCACCAGCCGCAGATTATGCTCAATGAGTATATTTTTTGCGCTCTTGTCTCCGTCACGCATCAAACGGACAAGTCTTTCCTCCTCCTCGCGCTCCAGAGGCTTGGGAAAGCAGTTCTCCTGAAGCCGCCCCGTCATGAACAATCCGCCCAAGCAGCCTAAAAGCACAGATATAACCATAATAAAAAAACCTCCCTATGAAGCATACTATGCCCGAGGAAGGTTTTTTGTTCCCGATTCAATATTTTTTGTACTGCCTAAAAAGCCGCTTTTTACAGCTTTGAGTACCCATAGCTGTTAATAAGAGCTTCAATCCGCCTGCCGGAGGCGCACATGGGGCAATTGTGGGAATCGTAGCACTCATAGTCCCCCAAATCGTCGGTGTGGAAAATGGCGTTTACCGGATAGCCGTCGCACTCGCGCACCGTAGCGAATATGGCGGATATTCCGGCTATCACGCCGCCGTAATATTTTACGGCCTCAATCGCGGCCTGAGCGGTTTTGCCCGTAGTGACGGACGCCGCCAGCACAAGCACATGCTTGCCCGCAATCATGGGAGTGAGATTGTCGCGGAAAATAATCTGCCCGCCGGAGGTAAATTCCGGAGTTATTATGTATATTGTCTGGTGGGCATTCATATTGATAAAATCCTCTTTTGTGAGAGCCTGAGCCACAAACGCGCCTATTATCTCTGTTCCGTCAAGGCACAAAACCGTATCCACAATGTTGTTGGCTCTGTACGAGGCGACGATGGCGTCCGCCACGGCTCTTGCCTCGGAAAGCCTTGTTTTCTGGGTCGTAACGTCGATATAGTAATTGGTATGGCTGTGAGATGTGGCAAAATGCCCCTTTGCCACGCGCAAAAACAAGTCTTTGTTTTGAGTTCTTATTTTGTACATATCCGTCATTTTCTTTTCCCTCCGTTTTCCGATATTATCATTTTATCATTTTATCATTTGCGCGTAGGTTACGGATTTTCCGAAAAAGAGCTTTACTCCTTTAATAGATTATATCATAAAAAGCTTTGTCCTGTCAAGGTTTAAGTCTAACCTACGCCGCCCGTTAAAGTATCTTTTCCATGCCGATTTTCTGAGGAACAAGACCGCAGCTTTCATAGAAGGCGGCGGCGCTTTCGTTGCCGGCCCACACATTTAGCGTCACATTGTAACAGCCGTTTTCCTTCGCGAATTTCACCACATACTCATAAAGCGCTCTGCCGACGTGCTTTCCCCTTATTTTTTCGTCCACGCACAGGTCGTCGATATAAAGGGTTTTTATGTCCGTGAGAATATTATCGTCCTCATGACGGATAAATACACAGAAGGCGTAGCCTAAAACCTCGCCTTCCTCCGCCACGAAAACCGGACGGCTGTCGTCCCTTATAATTTCCTCCAGCTCTATGTCGGTATATTTGCGGCAGTTTCCTTTAAACAAATCGGGTCTGCAGTTATGGTGCACAGTAAGCACCTGATTGAGCAAATCAATAATTTTGGGCATATCGCTTATTTCCGCCCGACGTATATTCACATACTCCACCTTCCCTACTAAACATGGCGAAGCATACCGTTTTCGTAGTCTGTCTCGGCAAGCTTCTTCATTTTGAAATGCAGCTTTTTCCCTGTGGCGTTCACGGGTATTTCCTTTACAAAGCGATAATATCTGGGGCGCTTGTAGTCCGACATCATCGGGCTGTTTTTGCAGTATTCCTCCAGCTCTTCCACCGTAAGGGAGCTGTCGGAGGCGATAATGTAAGCCGTTACCACCTCGCCCATTCTCCTGTCGGGAACGGAGGTCACGATGCTGTCCTCCACTTTGGGATGGCGGTTAAGCACTTCCTCAACCTGAACGGGATAGATATTTTCGCCGCCGGAAATAATCATATCGTCTCTGCGGCCTACCACGGCAATATAGTCCTTGTCGTTCCAAACGCCCAAATCTCCGGTATAAATATATCCGTCGCGGAACTTTCTTTCAGTCTCGCTGTCATTATTGTAATAGCAATATGTACTCTTTGCCGGAGACTTGATTATTATCTCCCCTACCTCCCGCATATCCTTTTTAACAAGGTCATCGCATCTTCCCGGGCCATCCTCGCAAACCCTGACAATGCGCACATCGTCATCAACGCAGGCTCGTCCGGCAAAACCGGCCATTTCCGGCAGGTCGTCGGGGCTGAGGAAGGTGTTCCAGAAGGTTTCCGTAGTGCCGTAGCCGTTAAAAATGTTGGGCGTAAGCTCCTTCATAAATCTTGTACACGCGGCTCTTTCCAAAGGGCTGCCCATAGTGATTATGCCGTCCAGCGAGCTTAAATCCGCGCCGAGAGCCTCCTGCTTTTTCATAAGCATGGTCAGCACGGCGGGAACTCCGATTATAAAGTTTATTTTATAATTTTGAATGTATTCCAAGCACTGCGTGGCGTTAAACTTACGCATTATCACAACCTCTCCGCCGGCGTAAAGGGTCGCCGTGGGACCGCCGGAATGAAGCCCGCCCCGATGAAACCACGGGGTTGTGTTCATTGTTTTGTCCCTGCTGTTAAGAGGGAAATTTATCATGCAGTCGTGAGCCGTAAGCACCTCGTTTACGCTGCTTATGGGAACGCCCTTGGGGCGGCCTGTGGTTCCGGAGGTATAAAGCCTTGTAACCTCGTCGTACATATTTAACGGCTCTCCCAAGGTGGGATTTTCCTCGCTCTGTTCCCTTATAAATTCGTAAAATTCGGATTTCTCCGGCTCTATGTAATTTATTTCAAGAGTTATTTTCGGCTTATGCGCGCACATTTCCAGCGCGGCGGCGGAGGTTTTTTCGTCCTCCGCCTCGTAAACATACACCGCCGGAGCGCTGTCGTCTATGGTATCGGCGATTTCACCGGGAGCAAGGCGGAAATTTATCGGGGAATTCACCGCCCCGATTTTATGCGCGGCAAGGTAGCACAGCACAAATTCCGCGCAGTTCATCATGCGGTACATAATAACGTCGCCCCGACCGATTCCGTTTTTCAAAAGGCCGTTTGCCAGCTTGTTCGCGGCGCGGTTAAGCTCATCATAGCTGAACTTCTCCCCTGTTTCCGGAAAAAACAAGGCTGTTTTGTCGCCAAAACGTCTTACGTTTCTCATAAAGCCGTTCAGCCATGTATACTCCGTTTCAAATATTCGGCGGAATTTTTCCTTATCATAGCTTTCTTTCATTTTTATCCCCATCCTCTCATGAAAAATATTGCGCTTAGGTTATAAACGCATGACCTTTAAGGGACACTCTCCGTTTTTTTGTCCATAAACACATCAGGGGCGGATAAAATCCGCCCGCTGTCCGCTGACAACTCAGCCTCGATAAGCCGCCCTTCTCTTTCCCCATAGGGCGTCCTTTCCGTATCGGGCGCTTACGCTTACGAAATATGGTTTTTACCGGGATAAAACCATGTTCCCGCCCGATTAAGGCATAAAATCCGACGCACATTGTCGCCGGATTTTATGTTTTTATCGAAGGGAAGTTCCCCTTCCCGCCCAATACCCAAGGCTTTACCAATATCCGCCCATTGAGTATCGGCGCGGAATCAATTTCTTAACGTTATTTTATTACTCTTACCTTTATAACGCCGTCGATAGCTTCAAACTCCTTTGCTATTTCGTCGGCTTCGCCGCAAACATCCATGATTGTGTAAGCGTAGTCGCCCTTGCTCTTATTTATCATATTCTCAATGTTGATTCCCTTCTCGGCAAAAGCATTGCTGAAACGGGAAAGCATATTCGCGACATTCTTGTGAAGAATTGTCACACGGCTGTTTTCCGTTCTGGGAAGCTCAACGTTGGGATAGTTTACGGAATTGATTATATTTCCGTTTTCCATATATTCGATAAGCTCCTGAGCCGCCATAACCGCGCAGTTGTCCTCGCTTTCCGCGCTGGAGGCTCCCAAATGGGGAATCGCGATTACGTTTTCCATTGCAAGAATTTCGTCGTTGTCGGGGAAGTCGGTAACGTATACGGAAATAAGCCCAACCTCCAAAGCCGCCTTAAGAGCCGCTGTATCAACAAGTCCGCCCCTTGCGAAATTAAGAAGCTTCGCGCCCTTCTTTACCGAGGTCTTGAAAACATCCGCATTCATTATGCCCTTTGTCGCGGGAAGAAGGGGCAGATGAAGGGTGATGTAGTCCGCTCCGGCGAGGGCGTCCTTCATTTCTTTGGCGATTGTAATGTGGCTGTCAAGGCTGAGAGCCGACTTAACGGAAATATACGGGTCGTAGCCTACAACCTTCATTCCCAAAGCGGTGGCGGCGTTCGCAACCAGCACGCCTATTGCGCCCAAGCCTATAACCGCAAGGGTCTTGCCCTTTATTTCGCATCCGGCAAAATTGCTCTTGCCTTTTTCAACCAGCTTGCCCACCTGATCGCCCTGACCCTTAAGAGTCTGAGCCCAGTTGATGCCGTCAACTATCTTTCTGGATGCCAAAAGAAGTCCGGCAATAGTAAGCTCCTTAACGGCGTTTGCGTTTGCGCCGGGAGTGTTGAAAACCACGATACCCCTTTCGCTGCACTTGTCAAGAGGGATGTTGTTTACGCCGGCGCCGGCACGGGCAACGGCGGCAAGGCTTGCGGGCAGCTCCATATCGTGCATTGAGAAGCTGCGCAGTATTATGCAGTCGGGATTTTCGCAGGAATCGCTTACGGCGTACTTTGTTTTATCAAAGCAGTTAAGGCCGCAAGCCGCGATTTTATTAAGAGTTAAAAGATTATACATTTTTATTTTATGCCCCTTCTTACTTATTTTCGGCTTCAAACTTCTTCATAAACTCAACAAGAGCTTCAACGCCCTCCTTGGGCATGGCGTTGTATATGCTGGCGCGCATACCGCCAACGGTTCTGTGGCCCTTGATGTTTACAAAACCGGCGGCCTTGGCTTCCTTGACAAACTTGGCGTCAAGCTCCTCGTTTCCTGTTACGAAGGGAACATTCATAAGAGAACGATCCTTGGGAACAACCGTACCCTTGAACAGGCCGCTGTGGTCGAGATAATCGTAAAGTATATTTGCCTTTTCGATATTCTTCTTTTCCATTGCCTCTACGCCGCCGTTTTCCTTGAGCCATTCAAGCACAAGCTTACAGATATAAATGCACCAGCAGGGAGGGGTATTGTAAAGGGAATTGTTATCGGCGTGAATCTGATAGTTAAGCATCGTGGGGGTAATATCCATCTGCTTGCCGATAAGATCCTCACGGATAATTACGATTGTTACACCGGCGGGAGCCACGTTCTTCTGCGCGCCGGCATAGAGCATACCGAACTTGGAAACGTCGATTTTCTGGGAAAGTATGCAGGAGGAAATGTCCGCAATGAGGGGAACGTTTCCTGTTTCGGGAAGCTTCGTATAGCGTGTGCCGTAGATTGTGTTGTTATATGTAATATGGAAAAAGTCCGCCTCGGGGTCGAAGGATGAAGGGTCAAGCTCGGGAATATAGGTGAAGGTCTTGTCGGCGCTGGAAGCCACACGGTTTACCTTGCCGTACTTTTCAAATTCACTTGCCGCCTTCTTTGCCCACTGGCCTGTAATAACGCAATCGCACTTGCCGCTGCCCGTAAGAAGATTCATCGGTATCATGGCGAACTGAGTGGAAGCGCCCCCCTGAAGGAAAAGCACCTTGTAATTGTCGGGGATTTCCATAAGCTCTCTGAGAAGAGCTTCGGCGGATTTGATTATCACGTCGAATTCTTTGCTTCTGTGGCTCATTTCCATTACGCTCTGGCCGCTGCCGCCCTGATCGAGAAGCTCAGCCTGAGCCTTTTCAAGGACAGGCAAGGGAAGCATACTTGGCCCTGCCGAAAAATTGTAAACTCTGGACATTTTTGGTTCCTCCTAATATATTTAGGGCAGCTCTTAACTCTGTTTTTAAAAGAAAAACAAACAAAACGGCTCACCGCCGTCAATTATGGACATTCTTTCTCAAAAAGAACGGGGTTGGAGATGACCTTTATTATTTTTATATATTATACGCTTTTTTTCCGTATTTGTCAACTGTTTTATTTTTTAAGCAATAAAAGAGTTAATTTTTTTGGCTTAATTTGCGGATATCGGTAAAATCCGGCCAATCTATGCCTCATTTTTTCCGCTTTTTCGCTTTTCCCGGAGCCTTTATTCCCGATATAATTTCCTTCACTCCGGCAAAGGCGACAAACACGGCGAATATCCTTCTAAGTATTTCCGCCGGCAGCCTTACCGCCAAATACGAGCCGATAAGGGCAAAGACTATCCCCGCCGCCGACAGCTTCGCCGCCGTCTTTACCTCAACGTTTTTGTTCTTTATGTGTACCGCCAGAGCCGCTGCCGCAGTGGGAATAAAGTAAAAAAGATTTATGCTTTGAGCCGTATGCTGCTCCACTCCGGCAAATATCGAAAGAGCCGGAATCAGTATCATTCCGCCGCCTACGCCCATTCCGCTGAGTATTCCCGCCATGAAGCCCGCCAGTATTACAATCATTTTTCGCTCCCGTTTCCGTTTTTACAGTACGCCGAATAATTTTTATTTAACAAACATCTGCCACGCGGCAATGAGCATAACCGCTCCGAATCCGATTTTAATGTACTTTTTCGGCAGGTTGTTAAGTATTTTCGCCCCTATTACCGCCCCGACGATTCCGCCGGCCGCGGCCTTAATCGCCGGAGCCGCGTCCGTATATCCGCTTATTCCGTAAACAAGCACGGACGCCGCCGACAACGGCAAAATTACGGCTATTGCCGTGGCATGGGCTTTTTTTGTCTCTATTTTCAGGCGCCTTTCCAAAATCAGCACTGCCGCTATTCCTCCGCCGGAGGCCAGAAATCCGTTTACCAGCCCGATAATGCCGCCCCATAGCCATTCCATGGCAAAACCTCCCCGAAATAAAAAAGCTTCTCCCTTTTACAGAAGAAGCTTTCCCCTATTTTATAAAATTATTCCAAGCAGAAGCGGTTTTTGTATTCCTCCACAAGGGAATCGAAAAGCTCCCCGTTCTGCATACGGAGCTTCTTAACGTACTTGTGGGCGTCGATTGAGCTGTCCACATCTCCAAGCTGCTCGATGGAAATTCCCACATTGCTGCAATGGTCGGATATACGTTCAAGATTGTTAATCAGGTCAAGGAAGGCTATGCCGCCCCGAACGCTGCAGGTGTTTTCCATAAGGCGCTCAACGTGCCTGTCCTTAAGCTCGTCGCGAAGGCTGTCCACAACCGTCTCGCAGGGCTGTATTCTCATGGCTCTGCCCGCGTCGGCGTATTTAAGGCCTTCCACCGCCAAAACAAGGGATTCCCTTACGGCGCTGCTCATGACCTTCAGCTCGCCCATAGCGGTGGCCGACATGGAGCTTTCCGCCTGATGCATATCGCGGACGCAGTAGCATATGTTCAGCACATGGTCGCCGATTCTCTCCAAATCCGTAACCACATGAAGCATTGTTGTGGCGGTATGCTTTTCCGTATTGCTCAGATGCTGAGCCACGATTTTCGTCACGTACTGAGAGATGCGGCTTTCCATTTTGTCGATGTCGTTTTCGATTTCCTTTACCTTGTCGATAAGCTCCGTCTCATCCTCCAATGCCACCTTAATTGACATATCGTACCCCTTCAGGGCTGTTTCGGCCATATATACGACCTCGTTCATGGCCTGACGCACGGCAATGGCGGGAACGGGCATAAAGCGCTCGTCCAAAATGTTGGCGTTCTTTTCTTTGCCCTTTTCCGGCGTTCTGCTTTCATCGGGAATTATGAAGCAGGCAAGTTTAATGAACAGCTCGCAGAACGGCAGAAGCACAATTGTGCTGAGAATATTGAATACCGAGTGTATATTGGCGACGCCGCTT
The DNA here is from genome assembly GCA_964551215.1 of uncultured Oscillospiraceae bacterium. GTDB lineage: Bacteria > Bacillota > Clostridia > UMGS1883 > UMGS1883 > JAFLUQ01. The sequence continues at coordinate 23,292 of CAZKBV010000009.1, forward strand.
GTTGTCAAAACATTGTTCCAGAAATCAAAATGGAGGAAAATATCAAGCCCGTACATAACCACAAAGCAAAGCGCGACTCCGGTTATCTTAAATATAAGGTTAAGTATTGAAGCGCGCCGCGCTTCCTTATTCGCGCCCATGCCGGATATGATTGTTACGGCGCACGTACCGATGTTCGCGCCCATTATTATCGGCAGCGCGTTGCTCCACGTAACAAGGCCCGTAACCGTAAACGCCTGCAAAATACCGACAGACGCCGAGCTGGACTGAAGCAGAGCCGTTATAAGCGCTCCGGCGGCAATGCCGAGCAGAGGATTGCTGATTCCCGTGAAAATGGTTTTCATAATCGGGAGATCCTTCATCTGCGAAATAGAATCGGTCATGATGCTCATGCCTATGAATATTGCTCCCAAGCCGAGAATTACTTCACCGACATACGCGCGTTTTTTGTTCTTTTTTCCGAGGAACATTATCAAAATTATTCCCGCAAGCAGAAGGAAGTTCGCGAGGGACGAAGGCTTCAGCAGCCGAAGATACCATGTGTCTCCGCTTATTCCCGACAGCGACAGTATCTGCGCCGTTATCGTCGTGCCTATATTTGCGCCCATTATAATGCCCGACGCCTGACGCAGCGACATCATTCCCGCGTTTACAAAGCCCACGACCATTACCGTCGTCGCCCCGCTGGACTGAATCAAAGCAGTCACAACGGCTCCGACGATAACTCCCTTAAAAATGTTGCTCGTCAGATTTTCAATGAGCTTTTGCATACTGTCGCCGGCAACCTTTTCAAGGCCGCCGCTCATAACGGTCATTCCGTAAAGGAACAGCGCCGCTCCGCCGCACATGGTCAGCAAACTGAACAAAATGTCTGTTAACGTCATAGCTTTTCCTCCAACATACCTGCGTTTGTAATTTCCCTAAGTTTAAATCGTTTTACATTTATACTCCGTTTTACATTTTGCCCAAATAAAAGCCCAAAGTGTATAGGGCGCTTTGGGCTTTTGCGAGGCTTCATTACCTTTAAAATTCACTTTATTGATAGAAAAGAATGTCTGAGTAGGTTTCCATGGGCCAGAAATCCTTTGCCACAATAAGCTCAAGGGCGTCGGCGGCGGCGCGGACAGCGTCCATAGCGGTTAAAACATCGGCCTTGTAAGCCTTAGCCTGTTCGTCAAGCCCCTCAACCTTAGCGGAGGACTTAATCGCGCCGTCAAGCCTTTCGGTAGCGGCGTAAAGCTCCTTGTAAAGGGGCATAACCTTGCCCAGAACAGACATTTCCGGAAGATAATCCGCCATGTCGATTTCGTCAAGAGCCTCAACTGTCTCGGCAAGGTGCTTGGCGTACTTTCCGACGGCGGGGATTATCTCCTGACGGGCCATGTCAAGCATGGTGAGAGCTTCGTAGTTTGTAACCTTCACGAACTTTTCAACCTTGACCTCGTAGCGGCTCCTAAGCTCAACCTCGCTGTACACGTGGTTGTCGCCGAACATTTTTATTGCTTTTTCCGTAATGTACGCGGGATAAGCGTCTATGGACTGGGGAAGATTGGGAAGGCCTCTTCTTTCGGCTTCCTTAACCCATTCCTCGCTGTAGCCGTCGCCGTTAAATATGATGCGCTTATTGTCCGTAAGCAGCTCCTTGATAATGCTCTGAGCCTCAGCCTCCACATCGGAAGCGGCTTCAAGGCGGTCGGCGATTCTCTTAAGGCTGTCGGCCACGATAGTGTTTATAATTGTGTTGGGTCCGGCAATGGACGCGGAGGAGCCAACCATTCTGAATTCAAACTTGTTGCCTGTGAAGGCAAAGGGAGAAGTACGGTTTCTGTCGGTGGTGTCACGATCGATATCCGTAACCGCCGCAACATCAAAGGCCATGGCCTCGTTGTCCTTTACGGCGGCCTCGCGTCCCTCAACAATAGCGTCCACAACGTCTCCCAGCTCATCGCCCAAGTATACGGAAACTATGCTGGGAGGAGCCTCGTTGCCGCCGAGACGGCGGTCGTTGCCCACATTCGCCGCGCTTGCCCGAAGGATGTCTCCGTGAAGATTTACCGCCTCGATTACGGCGGAAAGGAAAAGCATGAATCTCGTATTATGCTGAGGATTCTTCCCGGGCTTTAGGAGATTCTCTCCCCCATCGGTGGAAAGCGCCCAGTTGTTATGCTTGCCGCTGCCGTTAATACCGTCGAAGGGCTTCTCGTGAAGCAGGCATACAAGGCCGTGACGGCGGGCAACCCTCTTCATTGTTTCCATAACAAGCTGGTTATGGTCGGTAGCTATATTGGACTCGCTGTATATACACGCAAGCTCATGCTGGCAGGGAGCGACCTCGTTATGCTCGGTCTTCGCGAACACGCCCAGCTTGTAAAGCTCCATGTTCACGTCGTGCATGAAAGAAGAAACTCTGTCGCGGATAATTCCGAAATAGTGGTCGTCCATTTCCTGCCCCTTGGGAGGCTTCGCGCCGAAAAGGGTGCGTCCGGTGATTATAAGATCCTTGCGATTTGCGTAGGACTTTTCATCTATAAGAAAATATTCCTGCTCGGCGCCGACGGTGGAGAACACTTTCTTTGTCTCATTGTCGCCCAAGGCTCTCAAAACTCTCAGCGACTGCTTGTTTATTGCCTCGCAGCTTCTGAGAAGAGGGGTTTTCTTGTCAAGAGCCTCGCCCGTGTACGAGCAGAAAACCGTGGGAATACAAAGCACCGTAGTCCCTTGGTCAACCTTAAGGAAGGCGGGAGATGAGCAGTCCCACGCAGTATAGCCTCTGGCCTCGAAGGTGGCTCTTATGCCGCCGGAGGGGAAGCTGGAAGCGTCCGGCTCGCCCTTGATAAGCGAAGCTCCCGTAAACGACATTATCGCCCGACAGTTGCCGTCGGGTTCAATAAACCCGTCGTGCTTTTCGGCGGTCACGCCCGTAAGAGGCTGGAACCAGTGTGTGTAATGGGTTGCGCCGTGCTCCATTGCCCAGTTTTTCATGCACTCGGCAATTACGTCCGCCACCTCTTCCGAAAGGGACGCGCCGCTTCTGACGGTTTTGCGGAATTCCTTGTAAGTCTTTTCCGGAAGCCTGTTACGCATTACGGAATCGTTAAATACATTACAGCCGAAGATAGAAGTGATGTTTTCTGACATTATAATATCCTCCTGATTAACATATGCGCCCTTGCATATGCCATATACATTTTAATTATAGGCTAAAACTGCCCTATAATCAATGTTAATGTTATACAAATTCTTCTCGTATTTTGCTTTTTTTGTGGTAAATTTTTGTTTGTAAACCTTTGGCGCAATTAATATTATACTACTATTTTTCCCATTTTGCAATAATAAATTGAGCCTTCGCAATTAATTCGTCCGCGTCTTAATTGCCGCTTGAGCGGAATTTGCCCAAGCCTGCGCCGGGCCGAAAAATTAGAATATAGAGATCGCGGCAGTTCGAAGCCGCGGCATAATCCACAGCTATATTTTTTTGAAAATTCTCTTGTAAAAACCGACAAAAGGTGATATAATCCTTATATACAGTCTAAGGATGCGTTAAAAGGAGTGTTTTTTATGGCTGGATTTTTCGGCTTAAACGACTATAACCGCCCCGGTCCCGGCGTTAGGAAGGGAGAACCCGAGAAAAAGGGGCTTGCAAGGTATTTTGATATTCTGGGGAAGCGTTTTTGGAAAATCGTAACGCTGAACTTTTTATACTTTGTGTTTTCAATAATTCCCTTTATTCTTATGTGGGCGGTGTGCGCCGTGTCAATGGTATGGACGGTGAGCCTTAAAATGTCCGCCGACGAGCTGAGCGAGTGGCTTAACCAAGGCGGCACCCTCATTATTCTTATTCTCTCGCTGATAATTTACTCTAACTGCGGCGGCGGAGCCAGCGCCTGCGGAATGATAAATGTGCTGCGCAAGTATGTGTCCGACACGCACGCTTGGGTTTGGCAGGACTTTATCGACGCCTTCAAGCGCAATTTCTTCAAAGGAACCGTCGCTTATATCATCGACCTTCTGGCGGCGGGGATACTTATAATGAACTACGGCTTTTACAATATTCAGTCCTCGGGGCTGATAAATGTCATCCTACGGGCGCTGCTGATGCTTGTGATATTCATATGGGGTATGATGCACGTTTACATATATCCCTGCATTACATCGTTTAATTTTAAGCTCCGAGACGTATACAAAAATTCCTTTATTATGGTTCTGGGGAAGTTGCCCCAGACGGCCGGAGCCTTTATTATCGGCCTGTTTATTTCCTTTACGGTGATATATTTCAGCGTAGCGGTTATATATTTTGCCCTGCTAATACCCATTCTTCTTTTCGCGTTTTGCGAATACACCCGTCTTTCAATCAGCTATCCCCTTATCGTAAAGTATATGGCCGACTCCGTTCCCGAGCCGAAAGCTCCCGTTTCCGACGAGGAGGCCGTATTCAGCGACGAAAGAACAGACTCCGGAGACAGCGGCAAATGAGCCGGCGCAGCTTCGTAAAGGGTGCGGTGATGCTTTCGGCGGCCTCTCTGCTGTGCAAGGCGCTCAGCGCGGTATTCAAAATACCTCTTGACCGTATTTTTATAGGCGCCGAAGGTATAGCCATATATCAAAACGCGAATACTATATACAATTGGATACTTGCCATTGCCGCCACGGGCATTCCCTTGGCGGTAAGCAATATGGTGGCCGACAGCGACGAGGAAAAGGCGGCGGAAATACGTTCCTCCGCCGCGTGGACCGTCACCGCCGCGGGAATACTTGTCAGCGTATTTTTGTTTCTGTTCGCTCCGCGGATAGCCTCCCGCATAGCCGGCGGGGGAAAGGGTCCGGCGGCTTTGGCTATACGTGTAATGTCTCCGGGCGCGGCGTTTTTGGGAATTGTCAGCGCTTACAAGGGATATTTTCAAGGGCGGGGGAATATGCTGCCCTCGGCTCTCAGCCAAATAACCGACAGCCTCTGCAAGGCGGCGGCGGGCTTGGGAATTTGCGCGCTGCTTCTCCCCTACGGTCTTGAAGCGGCCACAGCCGGAGCCATGTGCGGAGTGACATTAGGTACGGTTCTGGGCGCGGCGGTGCTGCTTATTATGGGCAGGAAGCATATTACCGTATACGCGAAGCCCCGCGTTTCCACCGCGAAAAGAATAATCGCCCTGTCCGTGCCGGTAACCTTGGGAGCGGCGGGCTTTTCCTGCATGATGATGACGGACAATTTCACCGTTCAAAATATACTTGTCAGCCTTGGAAGCTCTCAAAGCGAAGGCACGCTTTTGTTCGGCTACCTCACGCGGGCGTTTATGATTTATAATCTTCCGGCGGCTCTTATTGCCGCCATAACTTCGAGCGTAGCTCCGGCCTGCGCCGAGGATATGAAAAACGGCGACAGGGTTCTTCTTCGCGAACACAGCGTCTCCTCAATAAAAATGCTGTTTTTGGTATCAATCCCGTGCATGGTGGGGGCGATTTGCTTCTCAAAGGAAATCCTTAATCTTCTTTATAAATCCTCTGAGCATAACGAGCTTCTCGTTTTTATGGGCGTGTTGATGCTTCTTATTCCCTTCACGCAGGTAATATCCGGCATACTTCAGGCCGTGGGCTGCGTATGGCCGCCCATAATTGTACTGGCTTGTACCGTGGCGGTAAAGGCGGCTTTAAACTTCGTTCTCATGCCCGCCATGGGAATCGCCGGCGCTCCCTTTGCGTCTGTGGTGGCATACGGGGTGGGCTTTGCCGCGTTTTGGTACCTTTTCCGCAGTAAAATGGGCTTCGGCTTTGCTCCGGGGCTGTTTCTTAAGCCCCTGACCGCCGCGCTCTTGGGCGCGGCCGCCGCCAAAGGGATTCTCGCGTTCGCCGGCAGCGGTTCAATCGCTTTCATTGCCGCCGCCGGAGTTATGGCGGCGGTATACGTCATAGCGGCGTATTTACTGAAAGCGGTAACCATCAACGATTTAAGGCGGTGATAAAATGGAGAAAAGAAGCTTTTACGACCTTTGCGATATAATTGAAAGGCTCCGCTCCCCCGAAGGCTGCCCTTGGGACAGGGAACAGACTCACGCCTCATTGAAAAAGCATCTCATAGAAGAAGCCTACGAAGCGGCGGAAGCCATTGATTCGGGCAACGCCGACAAAATGGCCGACGAGCTTGGGGACGTGCTTTTGCAGGTTGTGCTTCACTCCCAAATAGGAAAAGAAGCCGGAGAATTTACCGTTGACGACGTGACGGAAGCCGTATGCGCCAAGATGATATCCCGCCATCCCCACATTTTCAGCTCCGTCAAGGCCGACACTTCGCAAGAGGTGTTGGACAACTGGGAGGAAATAAAGCGGAAGGAACGCGGTCAGGTTAAGGCTTCCTCCGCGCTGGAGGGCGTGAGCCATGCCCTTCCCGCCCTTATCCGAGGGGAAAAGCTCTACAAAAAAGCAAAAAAGGCCGGATATGAACAAATCCCCGGGGAGGACGAACCGGGGCGGGCTTTATTCGTCGAAATGGCCCGCATTACGGACAGCGGGCTTGACCCCGAAGAGGAATTAAGAAATTATCTGGAAAAATATATAAAATATTTCAAAATATTTGAAAAAAACACTTGAATTTCACTGAAGAGTGTGTTAAAATATATGTGAAGTTTTATAAAAAACTCGTTTAAAATATCAAAGGAGGTTACTGAAATGAACAAATCCGCATTGATTGCAGCCATGGCTGCAAAAGCCGGTCTTACAAAGAAGGACACCGAGAAGGCTCTCGCAGCTTTCGTTGAGACTGTTGAGGAGACTCTTAAATCAGGCGACAAGGTTCAGTTGGTTGGCTTCGGAACTTTTGAGGTTCGCGAAAGAGCGGCCCGCGAGGGTAAAAATCCTCAGTCCGGCGAAACCATCCACATTGCGGCGTCCAAGGTTCCTGCTTTCAAAGCAGGTCAGGCGCTTAAGGACATCTTGAAGTAATTGGTCAAAAAATAAAAAGGGCTGCCGTCGCAGTCCTTTTTGCCTTTTATACGATAATCTTTGCCATTTTATACGATAATTCCCACCGCGTTGCTCATGTTTTCCACGGTTACCGACGTACAGTCGCCGCCGTATTCTCCGTCGATAGTCCATGGTATAGGCGTTTCGCTGTCAAAACGCACCTTGGCCGCCTTAAAGCTGAGGAAGCTTTTTGAATTGAGATCCTGCCTCACGGCGTCGGTTATCATGCCTTGAATGTCCGCGATATTTTTCGGGGCGCGGACAAGAAACACCTCAAACAATCCGTCGTTGACGGAAATTGCGATATCCGACGGGAATTTCATCCCGCCCACCTGCAATGTATTGCTCACCATTCCGAAAAGGAAGTCGTCCTCAGCGCACTTTTCCCCTACGCTAACCTTTAGATGAAAGGGTTTTATGTTTCCCACCTGTTTTATTCCTTCAAGAAGATAGGCCGTATGCCCCAGAATATTTTTTATTTGCTGGGACGTGCCGTAAGAAACGGAGGTAAAAGCCCCAAAGGCCGCCACATAGGTAAAGTATTTGTCGTTAAAGGCCCCGATATCGCACTTTAACGGCAGCCCGTGCATCATTACCTCCGCCGCCTCGGTCATGGTTTTGGGTATTCCGAGCGTGGAGGCGAAGTCGTTTGTGCTTCCCGCCGGAATATAGCCTATTGGGGGGCGCTTTTCCGCCGGAAGGGACATCATGCCGCTTACTATTTCGCAAAGCGTGCCGTCGCCGCCGCTGCACGCCACAAGATTAAAGCTCGCTCCCATTTCCGCCACCACGCGGGAAGCGTCGCCGGCGGACAATGTCGGTCTTGCCGTAACAAGCCATCCGGCCTTGGTAAATATATTCAAAATTTCCGCAAGAGAATCCGTTATCTGAGCCTTGCCCGCATGGGGATTGTATACAAACAGAAGGTTTTTTTCGTTCAAGAAAAGCACTTTCCTTTCATTTTCTTATTCTGTATTCTTACCGCTTTATTATATAAAATTTTAAGATAAATGTCAATAGGGCAGTTTTAAAAAAGCTGTTTTAAAAAGGAGCGGAATGTGACGACCCCGACGCGGCTATGAGTTCTTCGTAGCGCTTTCAGAGGTGAACGAATGGAGTCAATCATGATTTTGCCTAAAAATGTGAACAATTTAATAGCAAGGCTTGAGGGAAACGGCTTCAAGGCCTATGCCGTAGGGGGCTGCGTCCGCGACAGCGTTATGGGGCTGACTCCCAAGGATTGGGACATATGCTCCTCCGCCCGACCGGAGGAGCTTACGGAGGTGTTCGGCGACGAAAGGGTGATAAAAACAGGCCTCCGCCACGGAACCCTTACCGTGCTTCTTGACCGTCCTTACGAGATTACCTCCTTCCGAGTGGACGGGGAATATCTTGACCACCGCCATCCCGAGGGGGTTACTTTCACCGACGATATAACCCTTGACCTTTCCCGTCGGGATTTTACAATAAACGCCATAGCTTATAATCCTTCCGAGGGCTTTATCGACCCCTTCGGCGGAGCCGCCGACATAAAAAACGGTATTATCCGCGCCGTCGGCGACCCGGAAGCCCGTTTTGAGGAGGACGCCCTGCGGATAATGAGGGGGCTGCGCTTTTGCTGCGTTACGGGCTTTTCAATCGACGAGAGTACGGCCAAGGCAATGAAGGCCAAAGCTCCCCTGCTTAAAAATATATCCGCCGAACGCGTCGCCTCCGAGCTTGTAAGGGCTATCACCGAGGGGAAGGTGTATCCCGCCTTCGAGGAATTTTCCGACATAATATGCACGGTGATTCCCCTGTTTCGCCCCTGTATAGGCTTTGAACAGGACACTCCCCACCACGTCTACGATGTTTACGGGCATATTCTCCGTGCCGTTGACAACTACTCCGGCGGCGACCCCGCCGTAAAGCTGGCGCTGCTCTTTCACGATATATCCAAGCCCCAATGCCGCAAAATTTACGGCGGCCAAAGTCATTTCAAGGGGCATAGCGTGCAAAGCTCAAAGACTGCCGGCGAAATAATGCGGCGGCTGAAAATGAGTCGGCGCACAATAGCCTCCGTCACCTCCCTGATAAAATTCCACGATGTAAGGCTTACGGGGGGAATAGCCCAAATGCGCAAGCTTGTTTCCGTTTTGGGCGCGGAAAATATGGGGCGGGTGCTTGACATAATGTACGCGGACGCTCTGGCCCAGTCGGAATATATGCGCCGAGAAAAGCTGGCCCTTCTGGATAAGGGTCGGGAGAATCTGCGGCTTATAACCGAAGGGGGGCTTTGCTGCAGTCTCGGGGAGCTGGAGCTGAAGGGGAATCATCTGAAGGAAGCCGGATTGAAGGGGAAACGCATAAACGCGGCTCTGCGCTACGCCTTAAACGGCGTGATGAACGGCTCTGTACCCAACGAAAGGGACGCCCTTTCGGACTACGTTGAAGGCTTCCTGCAAAAGAATAAATTTTTGTCCGTTTTTTAATATTTTCTATTGCTTTTCCGCAATTTATATGGTATGATTAGTT
>CAZKBV010000010.1:0-31873 GCA_964551215.1 uncultured Oscillospiraceae bacterium
AGCAGTCTTTTTTTGCAAAAACACTTTAAATATTATGAGAATTGTGGTATAATAAGCACAGAAGTCTTGCGGGGCAAGCCTTTAATGGCTTACGCCATACCGCGCTATGCGCGGCTGTGCAATTGACGGCTTCGCAAAAATGCACTTGCAAGCAAGCATTTTTGCTCATGGTATAATATAATTAAAGGAAAAAATATAACCTAAGCGCGGATGTCCCCCGCGCAGGTTGCAATCTATCGCAAGCTCCGCTCCTTACAAGCAAAGTGGAGCGTTACACCGATTTAAATTTTAATTCCGCTATCAGCCTCCGGCACGGGCGATGAGAACCGACAGCGCCGCCATATAGACGGCTGCCAGTATGAGCGGAATCATGCCGTCGATATATCCTACCCGACCTTCAAGGCCGTAATACAGTATATAGCAAATCATGCACAGCGCCGCTGCGATGACGGAAACCGCAAACAGGCAAATTGTGCTGCTCCGGCCGGATATCCCCAGCCCATAAAGCGCATTACTCTCCAAAAACACCAGCGCAGTCCAGCCGACAATCAGGAGAAGCTCGGTTGTGACCTGCCTGTGAAACACCGCCATCGTGACGAGAAGCAGCGCCGCATAGGAAATTATGGCAGAAAGAAGGACAGCTCTTGCGGAAAAGAAGGATTGAGCCGTATCCGCGCCGTTTGCGCCCTTAATAATCATTACCACCGCGGCAATACCCAAAAGAAATGCCGGAATCAGCAGCCAGCCGGATTTCATTCCCTTGACGGCGCCGGTTGGCTTGAACGCTAAAATCCACCACAGCAAGTAAAACACACAGCATCCCACCAGCAAAAGATTTCCCAAAAGCATCTGCCGCGCCGAATTATTTGTTCCAAAAATCATTTTGCTCACCTCCGACCGAATTTCCCCAAAATTTCGCTCCACCATTTCTTTCTTTATCGGATTCCTTTCAATCGTCGCGCCGTTAGGCATACTCTCGCACAGCGTCGGCGGGAGTGCGGCTCATAACATTTTCGTAGCTATCGTAGTTATCGTAATATGACACAGTTACTCCCCCTGACGCTCTATCCCTTCACAAGCCCGCCGGAGAATTCCGCGTTAATTTCCGATATTTCTTTTTCGCCGTCAATGTATGGCCGATAGATTTCATCTACTCTGCCGCCGCCCAAGTTATCACAGCCGTTGCAAAACTCACATTCACCGCCGCAATAGCTCAGTGAACGGCGGATAATTTTTTCGCGTTCCTCGCGGGTTGTATCTTTGATAAGTATTGATTTCATAATCATATTCACCTTCTAATTTATTTTAATTTAATTTAGGTTTAGATGATAATTTAAGTTTAGATGATTTTGTCCAAAAACGCCTATCATCTGAATCTATATACAACCACTATTTCAGTATACACCATATATGTAAAATTTTCAAGGGGTTTCTGTTATTTGCCGATATTATTTATAGTGAATTCCTTTCCTGTCGGCCGCCGCATAAAATCCAAGGGCATTGAGGAGAGGTTCGAGAGGGAGTATATCAAGAAGGAATATATCAAGAAGGAGTATGTCGAGAAGGAGTATATCAAAAAAACGCTCATACAAATGTGGCCCGACCCCCAAAAGTCAGACTTTTTGGGGGTCGGATCATAAATGTTTACGGGGTTTTTCTTTTTTACTTTGCGTATTTATTTCACAATCGACGCCACGAAAAGCGACAACATTCGCCGTTATTTACACAATATTTCAGCTTCACTGTTTATTTAACGCCGCTGTTTATTTAACAGATCCTTAAGGAATTGACCGGTATAGGAATTTTCGCATTGAGCAACCTCCTCGGGAGTTCCGGCCGCCACTACCGTTCCGCCGTTATTTCCCCCTTCGGGGCCCAAGTCGATTATATAGTCCGCCGTCTTGATAACGTCGAGGTTATGCTCGATAACAAGCACTGTGTTTCCTGTGGACACAAGGCTTTGAAGCACATCAATAAGCTTATGCACATCGCTTGAATGGAGGCCGGTGGTAGGCTCGTCCAAAATATATATGGTGCGGCCGGTGCTTCTGCGGCTCAGCTCCGTTGCCAGCTTAACTCTCTGGGCTTCGCCGCCGGAAAGAGTCGTGGAGGACTGCCCCAGCTTAATATACCCCAGCCCCACGTCGTACAGGGTTTGGATTTTCCGCTTGATTTTGGGATGGCTGTCGAAAAAGCTAAGCGCCTCCTCAACGGTCATATCCAAAACCTCGTATATGTTTTTGCCCTTGAATTTTACCTCCAGAGTTTCGCGGTTGTACCGTTTGCCCTTGCACACCTCGCAGGGAACGTATACGTCGGGAAGAAAGTGCATCTCGATTTTGATTATGCCGTCGCCGGCGCAGGCTTCGCACCGTCCACCCCGGACATTGAAGCTGAACCGCCCCGCGCCGTAGCCTCTGGCCTTGGCCTCCTGAGTCTGAGCGAACAGCTCCCGTATGTCGTTGAAAACTCCCGTGTATGTGGCGGGATTGGAGCGGGGAGTGCGCCCGATGGGGGATTGGTCGATGTCGATTACCTTGTCAAGCTGCTCGATGCCAAGTATATCCTTGTGCTTTCCCGGAATTGCGTGGCTTCGGTTAAGCTCGTAGCTCAAACGCTTGTTAATAATTTCGTTCACAAGGGAGCTTTTTCCGCTGCCGGATACGCCTGTCACGCATACGAACAAGCCCAATGGAATGTCCACATCTATATTTTTCAGGTTGTTTTCCGCCGCGCCTATGACCTTAAGCTGTCTGCCGTCGCTTTTGCGCCGCTCTTTGGGAATTTCAATGCGCTTTCTTCCGCTGAGATAGTCCCCGGTAACGGAGCCGGGAGTGTTCATTATTTCCTGCGCGCTTCCCACGGCGATTATTTCTCCGCCGTGGACGCCTGCGCCGGGGCCTACGTCCACAATGCAGTCGGCGGCGTACATGGTGTCCTCGTCATGCTCCACCACAATAAGCGTGTTGCCCAAATCACGCAGTCTTTTTAATGAATCAAGCAGCTTTTCGTTGTCCCTTTGATGCAGTCCGATGCTGGGTTCGTCCAAAATATACAGCACGCCCACCAGTCCGGAGCCTATCTGGGTCGCAAGGCGTATGCGCTGGGATTCGCCGCCGGAAAGCGTTCCGGCGCTTCGGGAAAGGGTGAGATATTCAAGCCCCACATTTTTCAGAAAAGCAAGTCGGGCGTTTATCTCTTTCAGTATCGGCTCGGAAATTACAGCGTCCTTGCCGGTAAGCTTCAGATTACGGAAAAACTCCGCCTCGTCGCTTATGGGCATAGAGCATACCTCGTCAATGTTTTTGCCCCCTACGGTTACGCAGAGCATTTCCTTTTTAAGCCTTTTGCCGTGGCAGGTGTTACAGGGAATTTCGCGCATAAGCCCCTCAATGTCCGCCTTCAACCAGTCGCTGTCGGTTTCGTTGTACCGGCGTTGAAGGTTGTTTACAAGACCTTCAAAGGGCAGACTGTATTTTGCCGTGCCGCCGCCCCGTTTAAATTCCACGTCAAGCTTTTCGCCCTTTGTGCCGAAAAGGATAATGTCGATAATTTCTTTCGGAAGGTTTTTCACGGGGGTTTTGAGACTGAAATTGTATTTTTTCGCCAAGGCCTTGTAATAGGCGTTGGCCATGCTGTCCTCCTTGTCGGGAGCCCGCCAGCCGCTGACGGAGAAAGCGCCCTCCAAGATTGACAGCTCGCCGCTTACAAGCACCAAATCCGGATCAATGCGCTTGATAACGCCTATGCCGCCGCATGAGGGGCAGGCTCCGAAGGGGTTGTTAAAGGAAAAGCTTCTGGGCGACAGCTCTTCAATGCTTATTCCGCAGTCGTCACAGGCGTAATTTTGGGAAAAGGTGATTTCCTCCTCGCCGTTTAAAACCTTTACAACTCCGCCGCCCAAGTGGAGGGCAAGCTCCAATGAATCCGTGAGACGTTTCCTTATGCCGTCGCGGACGACAAGACGGTCGATTATTATTTCGATTGTGTGTTTTTTGTTCTTTTCAAGGGCGATTTCCTCGGTAAGCTCGTATATATTGCCGTCTATGCGTACTCTGGAATAGCCGCTTTTCTTCGCGTCCTCAAGGATTTTTGCGTGTTCGCCCTTTTTCCCCCGCACTACCGGCGCCATAAGGTGCAGACGGCTGCCCTCGGGCAGAGATAAAATTTTGTCGACTATCTGATCCACCGTCTGCTTCACGATTTCCCTGCCGCACTTGGGGCAGTGGGGGATTCCCACGCGGGCAAACAACAGCCTCAGATAGTCGTATATTTCCGTAACGGTGCCTACGGTGGAGCGGGGATTTTTGTTGGTGGTTTTCTGGTCGATGCTTATTGCCGGACTAAGCCCCTCGATGGATTCCACGTCCGGCTTTTCCATCTGCCCGAGAAACATTCTGGCGTATGAGGAAAGAGACTCCACGTACCGCCTTTGCCCCTCGGCGTAGATTGTGTCAAAGGCAAGGGAGGTTTTGCCGCTGCCGGAAACGCCGGTAAACACGACAAGCTTGTCTCTGGGAATTTCCAGGGATACGTTTTTCAGATTGTTTTCCTTTGCGCCTTTGATTATGATTTTGTTATCCTTCAAAGCAGTTCACCTTAATTCTTTTTCAGTCGTTTTATTTTATCTCTTATTTTCGCGGCGTCCTCAAAGCGAAGCTCCTGAGCCGCCTGATGCATGGCGTTGGTGAGCTGAGCCAAAACAAGGGAATTGTCCAAGCGCGGCTCCTTTTCCTCCTCGTCGGGCTTAACGGCGGCGATAACGTCGCTTACGGCCTTTTTAATGCCCTTGGGGGTGATGTTGTGGTCAAGGTTATACTGATGCTGTATTTTACGGCGGCGGTTGGTTTCATCTATCGCCCGCTTCATGGAATCCGTCTGAGTGTCGGCATACATTATAACCTTGCCATTTTCGTTTCTGGCGGCGCGGCCTACGGTTTGAATAAGGGAGGTTTCGCTTCTGAGAAAGCCTTCCTTGTCCGCGTCAAGGATTGCCACGAGGGACACCTCCGGAAGGTCAAGGCCTTCTCTCAGCAGGTTGATTCCCACCAGCACATCGAACACCCCAAGGCGCAGATCCCGAACGATTTCCATTCGTTCCAGAGTTTCCACGTCGGAGTGCATATATTTTACCTTTACGCCCATAGTGCGTAAATAGTCCGTCAAATCCTCCGCCATTTTTTTCGTGAGAGTTGTAACGAGCACCCTTTCCTTTTTTTCGGCACGGACGAAAATTTCCCCCAAAAGGTCGTCTATCTGCCCCTTTACGGGGCGGACGATAATTTCCGGGTCCAAAAGGCCTGTGGGACGGATGACCTGCTCCGCAATATTTTTCGACAGCCCTCTTTCGTACTCCGCCGGAGTTGCGCTGACGTAAATTGCCTGATGTATGTGCTTTTCAAATTCCTCGAAGCTCAAAGGACGGTTGTCCAGAGCGGAGGGCAGACGGAAGCCGTAGTCCACAAGATTCTGCTTGCGGCTTCGGTCGCCGGCGTACATGGCCCTCACCTGAGGTATGGTAACATGGCTTTCGTCCACCACCAGAAGAAAATCCTCGGGAAAGTAGTCTAAAAGGGTATAGGGCGGGCTTCCGGGGGCGCGGCCGCTGATGTGGCGGGAGTAGTTTTCAATTCCGCTGCAATAGCCTACCTCGCGCAGCATCTCAATGTCGTAATTTGTTCGCTCCTCCAGACGCTGGGCTTCAACCAATTTGTTCGCCCCTCGAAGCTCCGCCAGTCTTTGCTTCAGCTCCTCTTGAATCGACGAAATCGCGGCTTCCAGTTTGTCGCCGGTGGTAACGTAGTGGGAGGCGGGAAAGATGGCAACGTGGCTTCGGCTACCGAGAATTTCCCCCGTAAGGGTGTCTATTTCGCTTATTTTCTCGATTTCGTCGCCGAAAAAATCTATCCTTACGGCATTTTCCGCGCTGCTTGCGGGAATGACCTCCAAAACCTCACCCCGAACGCGGAACTTGCCTCTCGTAAAATTTATGTCGTTGCGCTGGTACTGCATTTCGATGAGTCTGGAGATTATTTCGTCTCTGTCCTTGACCATGCCGGGCCTGAGAGACAGCACCATGCTTCGGTAATCCTCCGGGTCGCCCAAGCCGTATATACAGCTTACCGACGCCACAACGATGACGTCCCGCCGTTCAAACAGCGCGCTTGTGGCGCTGTGGCGGAGCTTGTCTATATCGTCGTTGGTTTGGGCGTCCTTTTCTATATATGTGTCGCTGGCGGCAATGTAGGCCTCCGGCTGGTAGTAATCGTAAAAGCTGACAAAATATTCCACCGCGTTGTTGGGGAAATATTCCTTGAACTCGCTGCAAAGCTGAGCCGCAAGGGTTTTATTGTGGGCGAGAACAAGGGTCGGCTTGTTGACCCTTGCGATAACATTCGCTATGGTAAAGGTTTTGCCGCTGCCGGTAACACCCAGCAGAGTTTGAGCGGGAAAGCCCTTGTTTATCCCCTCCGTAAGGCTGTCAATGGCCTTAGGCTGATCCCCCGTAGGCTCGTAATCCGAAACAAGCTGAAAATTCATTTTTATACCTTCTTTCAAGGTCTTTATAGGTATTATACACGAACTTTTGTTCGCTGTCAATAGGTTAATAATTATTTTTTGGCGCCATGGCCGAGACTATTTGTTTTTCTTCCCCAAAGGACAAGCTCTCATACATACGCCGCACACGGCTCCTCTGCCTATGCCTTGAAATTCCCGCTTCATGTATTCGCTGCACGCCCGGGCGTCGAAGATTTCGCTCCGCTCCATTCCGGGGACGTAGTTTACTCCCCGTATGGCAAGGGCCTTGCAGGCGTCGGCGCAGACGCGGCAGCTTCCGCATAAATCCTTGTATTCCCGTTTTGAAATAGGGAGGGGAGAATCGGTAAAGACCGTTCCCAGCCGCACCCGAGGGCCGTATTTTTCCGAAATAAACAGCGCGCTTTTCCCTATGCTGCCAAGCCCCGCGCTAACGGCGCAGCGTTTGTGGCTGAAGCGGGCGGCATAGCCCTCCACGGACTGGCTGGCGGGTACGGCTCCGGCCCGAAAGCCCTCGCTCATAAGCATAAGCACAAGCTTTTCCTCCACTCTGTCAATGTAAGCGTTAACCGTGCGGTAGTGGTGGAAATAGGTTTTTGTGGGAGCATCGTCTATTTCGTCCACAACGCTGTCGGAAAGCCTCACCACAAGGGATATTGCGTATTTTAGCCCGCGGAAGGGGGTGTCCTCCTGAAGGGAGAAGCCTGTTTCACTTATCAGTTCCTCTTGGCAGAGCCGGATTATTTTTTCTTCTATCATGAGTTGTTCCTCCGTAACTGTCATTTGCGGATTTCCGCTTTTTTATTTCCTTCTTTTAATTATACCTCATTTGCGAAACAATTTAAAGGGTTTTGCGAGAAAAATTTCGAGGTTTTTGCCCTTATGAAGGATTTAGGAAAAACTTAAAATATTTTTGAAAAACCACTTGACAAACATACATTTTTTTTGTATAATATGCAAAGTAAGTTGAAGGCGGCTTTATGCAGATGGCCCGGTAGTACAGTTGGTTAGTACGCCAGCCTGTCACGCTGGAGGTCGAGGGTTCGAACCCCTTCCGGGTCGCCATATGCTGTCCTAGCTCAGCAGGCAGAGCACTTCCTTGGTAAGGAAGAGGTCGGCAGTTCGAATCTGCTGGACAGCTCCAAAAATCGGCGTCATCCCACGGATGACGCCGATTTTTTTGTTCCGCTAATCTTTTGTATCAGCCTTAATCTTTTATGTCAATATTGTTATTCTATGTCAACCTTGTTCTTTGAGGTCGTTCTTAAGCCTAAAATTCCGCCGGCGCAGGAGGCTTCGTCCTTCGAGGCAAATTTAACGCTCACCGTTTCCTTGCCACTTGTAAGCTCCTCCGGAATTTCATAGAAAACGTTGTATGGCTCGCCGGGGGAGGGGGAGTCAAGGGTCTGTTCGGCAATTTTCGTCCCGTCAACAAAGATATCGAAGCTCCTGACATAGCTTATGCCGCCCGACTTAAAGCCTCCGTCGCTGCCCCAGTAGGAAGCGTAAAGGTAGTTTTTGTTTGCGCCGTCAACTTTCATGGCGTAGCTGAAATACGCTTCGCCGTCTCCGTAGGCGTCACGCCAGTAGTAGGTGGTTATGCCGCTTGTAAAGCTGCCGTTATGGCTGTTTTCATAGGTGAGACTGTGGCCGATTTCGTCCTGCTGACCGTCGGGAATAAGGCTGTCGATGGTAATGTCGTTAAGAGCCTTCTCGTAGGGATCCGCCTGAGCGTTTAAGTACCAGTACACATTGTGGAAGCTGTGGTGGATGGAGTAGAAGGGAGTGAGGGTGATTTTACCGCCGTCGGAGGCGTACCTTCCGTCAATCTCAAAGGTGAGAGAGCTTAAATCAACGGGAGTGATGAAGTCCTCGGGATTTGCGCTTTCGGTTTTGAGAGAGGGGACGGAAACGGTGGTGTCGGGAATATCGGTTTCGCTTTTGCGGGTATCTATGTCGCGGGAGCTTTCGCCCATATCCGCCCCCAAAACTACGGGGCCGTATTTAAAGGCGACTTTGTTTTCGCTGTCCCTCGCGGTATATACCGACAAAGCCATTGGGAGGGTGATTTCTATAACATCGCCGCTTTGCCAATAACGGCTTACGGGGAGATAGCCGCTTTCGGAAGCGGAAAGAGCCTCGCCGCCGTTTACCGCCGCCGTCATTGAGCCGTTTATCCATGAGGGAACACGGAGGTTTATTGTGGCTTCGCCGCTTCCCTCAACGGTGATTTTTACCTTGTCGCTGTAGGGAAAATCGGTTTCGGCGGTAAGGGTAAGCCCCGTTTCGTTCCACTTCATGCGGGAAGGAATATACAGGTTTACAAACAGCTCCGTTTTGTCCTTATAGTATATGCACCTCGCGTATCTGCCGGGATTTTCCATGCCGCTGCCCGTACAGCACCACCATGAATCCTCCGGCGTTCCGTAAACGCGGAAATGCCCCTGAAGAAGCGACGTGAAGTACATTTTGTTTCCCGTTTCAGGGTCCTGAGTGCCCAGAATGTCGTTGTAAAGGGCGTTTTCCACAAAGTCCATATAGGAGCTGTCGTGATTCCACGAGAAAAGATGCTCGGTGAGCTTTATCATATTGAAGGTATTGCAGGTTTCGCAGGTCTTTTTGTGAAGGGTTTCAGCTCCGACGGCCTCAAAATGCTCGCTTACGCTGTTGCCTCCTATTACGTAGGAGCGGCTGTTTACAACGGTGTCCCAGAAAAATTCCGAAGCGGCCCTGTAATCCGCGCGGCTTTCGTCCTCGTCGTAAATCGCCGCCGCGCCGATGATTTTGGGAATCTGAGTGTTGGCGTGCATCCCCGTAAGCTCATCGCGGCCTTCCGCGAGAGGCTCTATTACCGAATTGTGGGTAAACCGCACGGCGGCGTTCAGATACCGCTCGTTGCCGGTTATATCGTAAAGCTGTGCAAAAACCTCGTTCATGCCGCCATGCTCCACGTTAAGCATCCGCTGCAGCTGCGCGTCGGTCATTTTTTCGGTACCGTCCGCCGCCCAGTCGGCAAACCTTACGACAACTTCAAGCGCCTGAGAGTTGTCGGTATTTACATACGCGTCAATAAGACCCTGATAAATTTTATGCACGCTGTACCAAGGCACCCAGCCGCCGTTAAGGTTGAACCCGTCGGGAGTGTTTACGGTACCGTTAAAGGCTTGGGTGAAGGGTTCCTCAACAAGACCGCCGATGTATCCGCTGCCGGTTTCCCGCTGAACTCTCGCAAGCTCGCTTACGGTGTAATCCAGCATTTCCTTCAGCTTTGTGTTTCCTGTCGCCTGATAGGAGGAGCTTGCGGCACTCATCCAGTGACCCAAGGAGTGGCCGCTGATGCCCTTGCCGCCCCAGCCGTTGTAGTTGTAGCTTTCCCATCCTCCGTAGCGGGAGGCCTTGGCTTCCATTCCGGCCGATTCCAGCACGGGAGCCAGAAGCCGATCCGGCTCAATATTCAAAAGGTAGCTTACATTTAAATCCTGAGCGGTTTTAAACATACCGTCAAGAAGGGTTACATCCGAAACAGACACAAATTCTCCTCCGTCCTGAACAGAAATATTTTCCTTGCTTACAGCGGTGAGGGGCATAAGATTTTTGTCCCAGACGTAGCTTTTTATATAACAGCCTTCATAAATCGGCGCCGGCAGGGAAAGGGCGATTTCGCCGCCGCCTCTTTGCGCCTGTAAGCTCATTATATTTCCGTCAGCGTCATAAACAGCCGCGGCGCAGGTTACGTCCGCCGTGTTTTCGCCGAAAATTCCGAAGCTCGCGGTGATAAGCCCGTCCTTTTGGGAAACCGCTTTCGCTATGGTATACTCCGGATACAGGCTGTCGCTGTAAACCGTAAGCTCCGCCGAGATAGGGTAGGTTTTGCCCCCGGAGGTTACGACGCCGTTTACCTGATAAACCCCGTCCTTACGCATATCGTAGCTTTCCTCCCAAGCTGCCGCAGCCGCGCCCGTTTGCCCGTTCTGATATGTAACCGTAACGGAGGAGGGAAGCTTTGGCGTCGTTCCGGCATAGGCGCTGACGCGCACCTCCTCCGTTTCGATAATTTCAGCAGGCTCGGCCTCTCTGAGAGAAAGACCGTTAAGACATACGTAGCTTGTGTCCTGAAGCCAGTACAGGTTGAAAAGGAAGTAATCCGCGTCCTCGCCGGCGGTGAAAACGCCTTCGTATTTTGCCCAGCTTCCCTTTTGAGTCATGTTGTTGCCGTCGTATTGGTCAACGTTCACTCCGCCGCTGCCGCTCCACGAAAGCCTGCCCTCGGAGGCGAGGCGGCAGTATTCGTCGGAATTGATCGCCCCGTAGCGCAGGGAGGAATTGGCGACGCTTCCCCAAGAGGAAATATTATAGGAAAAGCAGTATGTTTTCCCCGCGTCTATCGGCACGAAACAGAGAAGGGAATTTTTCCCGTTCCAATAGCTTCCGGCGGCGGAGGTAATATTTTCGCACAGATAATACCCGCTGCGCGGGGCGGCGTCTATCGTGCCGCCGCCGTCCTTGCCGAAATAGAAGGTGTTCGCGGCGGGACTTCCGCTGTCCTCTCCTTCCTTAAAGGCGCATACCGAGCTTAAAGAGATGAGATTTTCTCCGGTTTTGGGGTCGGGAACGTTTTCGTCCCAAGCTGTACCCGTATTTACGCCTGTGTACCACTGAGAGGAGGCCTTACGCTGTTCCCCGTCGGCAAAATCGGGATATTGAATGAGATTTTCTCCCGTCAGGACATAGGGGACGGAGTCTACCGTCACAATGTCCCCGTCCTCTGCCGAAACGGACGGCAAAAGAGGAAAAACCATAACTAACCCTGTCAAAAAACAGATAAGCTTTTTCTTTTTCATATTTCGCTCTCCTTTTTTGTTTTAAATTTTTTGTTTTACGCTCTGTCTTATGCTCTTATTATAGCACATAAGCGCAATTCGCGCAAGCCGTCCGGCGTAAATTTTCCGCGAGGCTATTTTTAACCGCAGCGGAGCCTGCCGAATATATATTTAATTAAATAATTAAAGCTTTAATATATTATACTATATAAATAAAGGACTTTTCAGCGGGTAAATTAAAAAAACAGCAAGAAAACAGTTGCATTTTAGAAAATTATGTGGTATAATCATAAAAACACAAAGATATGTAAGGAGGCACGGCGGTGGAAAATAACAGTGAAAAGGAAATAGATATTTTAAAATTGCTGCTTGCGCTTAAAAGACGTATAATACCCATTGTCGCCGCGGCTTTGCTGGGGGCGGCCGTTATGTATTTATATACGGAGTTTTTGGCCGTTCCGATGTACCGTTCTTCGGCGTCGGTTTACATCAGCAATAAAATTCAGTATAACACAAATACAAGCTCCGTTGACTTGGCGGACTTCAATTCGTCGGTTCAGCTTGTGCCGGTTTACAGCTCCTTTGTAAAGACGTCTACGGCACTTAACAGGGTGATTCAGGATACGGGGTTAGACTATACGGTAAAGGAATTGAAAAAGATGGTTTCAACCTCTCCGGTGGATGAAACGGCTATCCTCAAGATAAGCGCTTCCGCTCCCGATCCGGAGGACAGCGCCAGCATAGTAAACGCTCTCGCGACGCTTGGCGTCACGGAAATGAGCCGCTTCGCCATGGGAAGCACGGCGTATATTATCGACTCCGCCGAGGCTCCGGAGGCTCCTTACGCTCCTTCGACAAAGAAAAACGTGCTGATAGGCTTTTTGGCGGGCGCGTTTATTGCCGCCGCAGTTGTAATAGTTATGGAGCTTGTTGACACTCGCTTAAAGGACGAAAGCGATTTCTCGAGCTTGATTTCCGCTCCCGTTTTGGGAATGATATCCGAGCAGCACAATCAGGAGAGCTACGCCTTTTCCGCCAGGGGAAGGCGCTCCAAAGGCTACGACAAAAAGGAAACCTGACGAAAATTTAAATGAGGAAACGATATATGAAGGGGCTGTGAAAATACAAAAGCCCCTTCAACTGTTTTTTCGAGGCTTGTTTTTGCGGAAAAGAAACGCCGGCGCGGAGGGCTTCCCGAGGGAAAATCGGCTTATCGGCGGGGCTTAAGCTTGTTGGTGAGACTTAATAAAAAATTTAAAATCAAATTAAAAATTTTTGTTGAAAATTCTTTGAAAATGTGGTATTATATAATTAATATGTGCTAAACAGGATTCCCGGTGTACTGTAACACATAAATACAGCCGAATCGGACGGTTTGTTTGCAAAAACGCGTCTCGGCTTATACTTGGGGCGGCGCCCGATAATATATCGAAAGGATTGAAATAAATGGCAAGCAAGTACTTAAATACAATGCTTTATCAAATGAAGGATGCTTTCGGAAGAAAAATCGGAATGATAGACCACACCGGCTATATAACCTCTCCCGGCAATCCGGCTGAAATCGACGCGAATGTGAGCGGCATTGTTTCAAAATGCGAAAGTTCCGAAGGAACCGAGCATCTTTACGGGTATACCTTCCGACCGTATTTTGTGCGGGGCAAGCTGGACTTTATAAGCTTTGTGGAAGGGGAGGACGCCACCGCCGCGAAGTTCGCGGAAATACTCGGAATTTCCATTGACAATATGAAACAGTTTTACGACGATAAGTTCGATAAAACAAATTTCATAAAAAATATAATGATGGATAACATCCTTCCGGGGGATGTTTTTGTGAAAAGCAAGGAGCTTCATCTTAGCTTTGAGGCTTCAAGAGTCGTGCTTGTGGTAAAAAGAAACGACAAAAAGGATTTTGACGTTTTTGATGTTGTTATGGGGCTTTTCCCCGAAACAAGCAAGGATTTTGTCGTGGATTTGGACAACAATACCATAGCCCTTGTCCGCGAAATAAGGGAAGGAATGGGAGCTAAGGATGTTGACAAAATGGCAAGAAGCATTGTTGACACTCTCCAGAGCGAAGCAATGGTAAATGTCAGCGTGGGAATAGGCACCATAGTTTCCAATATAAGGGATATAGCCAGAAGCTATAAGGAAGCCACCATTGCCCTTGAAGTGGGGAGGGTGTTCGACAATGAAAAGAGGATAGTCAGCTACGACAATTTGGGCTTAGGCAGGCTTATATACCAGCTTCCCACAACGCTGTGCGAGCTGTTCCTTTCCGAGGTGTTCAAAAAGGATTCCATCGATTCCCTTGATCAGGAAACTCTTTTCACTATTCAGAAGTTTTTTGAAAACAACCTCAACGTTTCGGAAACCTCCCGTCAGCTTTACGTACACAGGAATACCCTTGTTTACAGGCTTGACAAGGTTCAGAAGCTGACGGGGTTGGATTTGAGGATATTCGACCACGCAATCGTATTCAAGGTGGCCATGATGGTAAAGCAGTATCTTTCTTCAAATCCCACAAAAATTTAAGACGGAGGTTCTTATATTGATAGAATTCAGAGACGTTACGGTTATATACGACAACGATATAATCGGACTGGAAAACGTTAATTTCAAAATCGACGACGGCGAATTTGTGTTTTTGGTGGGCAAAACCGGAGCCGGTAAGAGCAGCGCCATAAAGCTGCTTACAGGGGAAATAAAGCCCTATGCCGGTGAGGTAATCGTGAACGGAATAACCGTGAACACTCTTAAGCACCGCAAGCTGCCGTATTTGCGCAGGAGCGAAGGGGTGGTGTTTCAGGATTTCCGCCTGCTGCCCAACAAAACGGTGTACGAAAACGTCGCCTTCGCTATGGAAGTCGTGCGGGCAAGCAAAAAGGAAATCCGCCGAAAGGTGCCGACGATATTAAGCCTTGTGGGGCTTTCCGCCAGAGCGCAGAACTATCCCGGCGAGCTTTCCGGCGGCGAGCAGCAGAGAGTTTGTATAGCCCGGGCGCTTGTAAACAGCCCCGCCATTGTTATTGCCGACGAGCCTACGGGAAATTTGGATATGGAAACGGCGGACGAAATTATGAAGCTTCTTATGGAAATCAACCGAATGGGGACGACCATAGTTATGGTAACTCATTCCGAAAAAATAGTCAACGACGCCCGCAAGCGTGTTATACAGCTTGAAAGCGGCGTTGTGGTAAGAGACGAAGCGGAAGGGGGGTATAACCTGAATGTACCCTCTTAAAAGCGCGTTCAGCTCTATGGGAAGAAACGCGGTTATGACAATAGCGTCGGTTATAACCATTGCCTGCTGTTTGTTTCTTTTCGGCGTATTTTTGCTGTTGGTGTTTAATATAAATTATATTGGCCGACAGATATCCTCCCAGTGTGAGCTTCAGGCCTTTATTGATGAGGCACAGACTCAGGCGGGCGAAGAAAGAATACTTATGGAAATTTCATCTCTCCCAAATGTTGAAACGGCGGAGTTTGAAAGCAAGGAGGAGGCCTTTGAAAATTACAAGGCGCAGCTTGGGGATATGGCCTACGCCTTCGACGGCATGGAGGGCGAGGGAATACTTCGCAGCAGCGTGAAGGTTTCCCTTAAGGACCTTTCCCTTGCGGAAGAAACAGCCGGTCAGATGGCCGCCGTCAGCGGAGTGGCCCGCGTGCGCAACAGTCAGGATTTGAACCGTCGGGTTGTAAACGTTACAAACGCCGTAAAGTTCGGCAGCCTTATTGCCATGCTTATACTTCTCATAACGGCGGTATTTATTATTCAGAATACGATAAAGCTCAGCGTTCACGCCCGTGAGGAAGAAATACATATCATGAAGTTTGTCGGCGCGACCGACAGCTTTATACGCCGCCCCTTCGTTTTGGAGGGAATATCCGTCGGGGTAATCGGCGCCGCCGTTGCCATTACGGTGGTGTCCTTCGGATACAACGCCTGCGTCAGCAAAATTACGGAAATACTTGACATATTTAAGCTTTACAGCTTCAGCGAGGTGGCGATTCCGGTAACGGCGTCGATGCTTGTTTTCGGCGTATTGATGGGAGCCTTCGGCAGCAGAACGGCCGTGAGAAGGCATTTGAAGGTCTGAGACAGCCTTTAAAAAGCTTGCTTAAAAAAAGGCTTTTAGAGATTCCCCGAAATTTTGCAAAGGAAAGGAATTTTGCAAATGAGCAAGAATATAAATAAAAACGAAAAGGCTTCGGGCGGCGTGAAAAAGAATATCAAGCGCGCGGTTGCGGCCATATGCGCCGTGGCTGTGGCCTTGGGCTTTCTTTTGTTCAGTCTCGCTCCGGCTTTCAGCGCGTCGGCCTCCGCTGTCGATGACGCGAAGGCGGCAAGGGACAGCGCGAAAAAAGAGCTTGATGACATCAAAAACGAAAAAGCCGATTTGGTAAGCGAATTCGCGAACTTTGACGCTCAGCTTACCGCCGCCGAGGATAAGGTGGCGGCGCTTTCCTCCGACATAGAAGCGACCGAATCGGAGATTGAAAATAAGGAAAAGGAGCTTGAAGAGGCTCAAAAAAATACGGACGCCTACAAGGAAGAATTTAAAAAGCGCGCGAGAATAATGTACGAAAACGGCAGCACCTCATATCTGGAGGTGCTTTTCGGCGCAAAAAGCTTCAGCGACTTTATTGAAAAGATTGAAATAGTGGGCAGTATTGTCAGCTACGACCGAGAGGTTTTGAACAGGTTTGTGGAAAACCAGCTTGTAATCAAGAACGCGAAAAACGAAAAGGAAGCTCTGCTCCTAAAGCAGCAGGACGACATGAAAAGCCTCGAATACCGCAAGGAGGAGCTTCAGGTGCTGTTGGAAAAGCAGCAGGCGCTTATAGAAAAAATAACTCAGGACGAGGGGCTTGCGCAAAAGGCCCTGTCCGCCGCCGAAAAGAAGTACGAGGAGGAGCAGAGAAAGGCCCAAGAGGAAATCGACCGGCAGCTCGCGCTAAAGAAAAATCAGCCCGTAAACTCAACCTATAGCGGCGGTAAATTTGCTTGGCCCGCTCCCTCCGGCACGGGAATATCAAGCTATTTCGGCTACAGGAAGCACCCGATAACGGGAACAACGCGCTACCACAGCGGAATAGATATCCCCACGGCCTACGGAACGAATATTATCGCGGCGGAGGCCGGAACGGTGATTGTCGCTAAGTACGAGTCCGGCTACGGAAGGTACGTGGTTATAAATCACGGAAACGGATATACCACCCTTTACGGCCATAACAGCCAGCTCCTTGTATCGGTGGGGGATTCTGTCTCAAGAGGTCAGGTCATAGCAAAGGCCGGCTCTACGGGAATGTCCACCGGACCTCACTGTCATTTTGAGGTGAGGTATAACGGAGTGCGGCAAAATCCTCTCAATTATTTAAATTAAGTATGGGCTTAAATTAAGTATAGGCCGCCTCTAAAGCTCCCGCCTGAAAAAACGCTCATAATTGCGGCGCCCGCAGGCCCCGCCCTACGGTTAGCTTTCTTTTGGAAACGGTTTTTAGAGGCGCCGTTAAATTTGACAGTGAGGTGCTTTTATTGAGCAGCAAAACCAAAATAGTATTTTCCGTTCTGATAACATTTTCCCTTACTTGCTTGCTTTTTACGGCGGTTTTGGGAAGGCTGGGACTCAGCGCGGGAGGAAGCGGCTTTAAACGCCTTGACGCGGTGGCGGCCATAATTCAGCAAAATTATATCGGAGAATTCGACCGTGACGCGGCTGAGGACGCCGCTATAGAAGCTATTGTCGCGAGTATAGGCGACCCGTATTCGGTGTATTACGACGGGGAAAGCGCCTCGTCGTTTATGAATACCGTCGAAGGCTCCTATGTGGGGATAGGCGTTGAAATTTACGCTGACCCTCAGACGAAGGATATTGTGGTAATTTCCGCCTATGACGCAAGCCCCGCAAAGAAGGCGGGAATGAAAAGCGGCGATATTATCGTGGCGGTAGACGGCGAAAGCTATAACAGCGAAACCCTGAACGAGGCCGTTTTGTATATGAAGGGGGCCCATTTGGAGGAGCCTGTAAACACTCCCCTTACCGTAACCGTTAAGCGGGGAGAGGAATTTATCGACATGGAAATGTTAAGAGAAGAAGTGGACCTTTACCGCATAGGGCAAAAGGATGTGGGCGACGGGCTGCTTTATTTGAGGTATACGGGCTTTTCCGAGGATTCGGCCAAAAAGCTCGGAGATATACTTGAAACCGCCGACGAAAAGTACAAGGGGATTATTTTCGATTTAAGGGAAAATCCCGGCGGCGATTTGGACGCGGCGGTGGAAATCTGCGATATGTTCCTTGACGACGGAATGATAATGTATACCGAGGATAAAAACGGCAACCGAAAAGAGCGCAATGCCCATGAAGGCTCCTGCGGCCTGCCGCTGGCGGTGCTTGTGGACGGAGGCTCGGCCTCCGCCAGTGAAATTTTCGCCGGTTGTATTCAAGCTCGCGGCCGCGGAATCATAATCGGAGAAAAAACCTACGGCAAGGGCGTAAGCCAAGTGGTTTACTCTCTGGGAGACGACCCTTCCGAGGACGGTGTGGTCAAAATTACGGGGCTGAAAAATTACCGCCCCGACGGAATATGGCTTAACGAAGCCGTAACACCCGATATCGAAGCGGAAAATAACGCGACACTGGACGAATACGGCAATATTGTTTTTGACGCTGAGGGCGATAAACCCTTGGCGATAGCCATCGAAGAACTGAGTAAATGAAAAACTGAGTAAATAAGGAAAATACCTATGAAAAAGTTTATTGTTTTTTTACTTGCTTTTGCCCTTGGTCTTCCGGCGGCTTATGCCGAAGGCGGCGATGGCGGCGAAGATAAGGATAATGTCAGGTTTTCAGCCCTTTCCCCATACGTTTTGTTCATGGATATGAACACGGGGCGGGTGCTGTACGAAAAAAACGCCGATGAAAAAATATATCCCGCCAGTACGGTGAAGATAATGACGGTGGTGCTTGCGCTGGAAAACTGCAATCTTGAGGATAAGGCCACCGCGGGGCAGGCCGCCTTGGACAGCGTTCCCGACGGCGTAACGACGATGAACCTTATGCCCGGAGAAAGCCTGACCGTCCGTCAGCTTATTTACGGCGCGATGCTGGCTTCGGCGGCGGACGCGACCAATGTTTTGGGCGAGGCCGTAAGCGGCAGCGTGGGGGAGTTTGTCAAGCTCATGAACAAAAAGGCGAAGGAGCTTGGCATGAATGATACGAACTTTTCAAATACCCACGGCGAACACGACGACAGAACCTACACCACAGTTAGGGATATGGCCGTTTTGGCGAGATACGCCATGGAAAATCAGGATTTTCGGGAAATTGTGAAAACCGACCAGTATACCATACAGCCTACGGAGAAGTATAAGGAGGAGCGCAGCCTTGTAAATTCCAATTACATGGTGAGTCGGGTGAAGCGTTCGGACTATTACTATTCAAAGGCCATAGGAATAAAGGCCGGATACACTCAGGAGGCCGGAAGCTGTCTTATCGAGGCGGCAAAAAACAATGACATGGAGCTTTTGGCTCTCACCTTCGGCTCCTCAACGGTGGACGGCAAGGCTCAGGGCTATGTGGACTGCAAGAATTTCTTTGAAACGGCCTTTAAAAATTATAAAACGAGAATCATTGTTTCCAAGGGAAAGCTTTTGGATCAGATACCGATAAAAAACGCGAAGCGGGCCGGTCAGGTGCTTCTTGAAGCGGAAGAAAATCTTTATTACATATATCCGATAGACGAGGAAAGCGCCGACGAAACCTTTGAAATTACCCGAGCGGATTACGTTAAGGCTCCCGTGAAAAAGGGGGACGTCATAGGTTCGGTTGAATATTTTTACGACGGCAAATCCGTCGGCACGGTGAATCTTGTCGCGGACAAGGACTATAAATTTGACGCGATTTCCTTTGTCGGAGAAGGAATTGTGAGGGTAGTAACCTCGCCGTTGTTCATAATCGGCTTAATTGCCGTTATCTTTATTATAATTTACGTGTGCGTGAAGAAGCGGCGCAAAAGGCTCCTTCGGCAAAAGCGTATGCGTGAGCGGAAAAGACGGGAAGCGGGAAGGCTTCTTTCGGAGGATAACAGCGTCGGCGCGGGCAAGCGAAAGGACGAATAGCTCCGAAGGAAGGTGGCGTTAAATAATAGCCTATGATAATCGCCTGAAAAATATTGCATAATACCTGAGACGCCGTTGTGGTTTTCAGGTATTATTTTTATTTCGGCCAACCTGTAAGGAGAGCCGTTTAAGCCGCGCCGCGCTTCGCCACGCTTTATCTTCGGCATTATTTTTCGCAGCTATTGACAAGAAGCCGCAAAAGGTGATATAATAAAGCGTAAATAAGATAAGTCGGTTTGTCTCTAAAGGGAAGTGGTTATATATGAATACGGCGGCCTACGCGCTTATGGTGGCGGGAATACTGCTGGCGAAGGGGTTAGGCTTTTTCCGTGACATGGTGTTCGCGAAAACCTTCGGCGCCACGGAGCTTACGGATATTTACTTTAATATTTTTACGGTGGTAAATCTGGTGTTTACCGGCATCGGAACGGCAATGCAGACCCTTGTTATAAAGCGAATGAACAAAGGGGAAAACGCCCTGCATAAAAAGGAGTTTGTGGCGGGCTTTATCCGCCGGACGGTTCTAATCCTCCTTGCGGCCACGGCTATTTTGTACATCGGCGCGGCGCCGCTGACAAAATTTTTGGTGCCCGGCATTTCGGAAGAAAATTTCCCGCTGGCGCTGAAAATAACCTACGTAATGCTGCCAAGTCTTATTTTTGTTGTCGTGGCGTACATTATGTCGGGAGTGCTGCAAAACAACAGGGTGTTTTTTATAACGTCTATTATGAGCCTGCCCTTTAACGTTATACTTATCGCGGCCTTGTTTTTCCCGAAAATAGACATATTGACCCTCAGCGTCGTAACTACCGTGGGGTGGTTTTTGCACATTGTTGTGCAGATGCCAAGCTTCTATAAGCTGGGGTACAGGCTTTTCGCCGGGGGGAAAATCTCGAAGGCCTCCGGCAAGGACCGAGAGGTGCTGCTGATATTTATATCCAATATGATGTTTCAGCTTTGCTTCCTGTTAGACAAAATTGCCGCCAGCGGCAACGACGGTGCGTCCTCCACAATGACCTATTCTTCCAATCTGTTTATCACGATTTCCAGTGTGTTCGTGGTGGCTATGAGCAGCGTGGTGTTCCCCTCCATAAGCAAAAACTACGAGGAGGGGAACCTGGATTACGTGCGGCGGCTGGTGCAGTACATTATTTTGATAATGCTGGTAATATTTGTACCCTTTATTCTTACGGTGGTGTGCTTCGGGACGAATGTTATAGAGCTTGTTTACGAAAGGGGAGCCTTTGACCATTCAATGACCGTGCAGACCGCGCTGATGTTCGCGATTTACACCTTCGGCTGCTTGGGATATCTGGCGCAGGAGCTTTTTAACAAGGTGCTTTATCTGGACGCCAAATATAAATATACGGTTATCGGCACGGCGGCGGTGGTGGCCGCGAACGCCGTTCTCAATACGGCTCTGGAGCCGAAAATGGGAGTCACGTCGGTGGTGGTGATAACAACCGTGCTTATGAATCTTTATGCCGTAAATGTGGCGTTTGCCATGAGAAAGGTTATCGGCAATTTCCTTGACAGGGAACTGGCGATAAAGGCCGCTAAGGTTCTTGGGGCGGGAGTGCTGGCACTGGCGGCGTATTTCGCCGGAAAGGCTTTTATGCCGGCAATGGCGGCGGATAAAATAATGTTCATTGTGCCTTTGGCTCTGTGCGGAGCGGTTTACGTCGCCGCGCTGGCGGCCTTTGGGCTTTTAAAGGATCTAACCGGGAAAATATCTACAGTCGGAGGAAATGAAAATGAAGAAAGCTAAAACCTACAATGTAATCAAGATAATACTTGCGGCGGTGCTTATCGCGGCTTTGCTTCCAACGGTTGCGGTCAGGGTGCGCAATGAAAACCGCAATAAAAATATCGTTGTGTCGCTGTTATACAACGACATAAAAATGAAGCTTTCCCAAGACGAACTTGACACGGAGCTGGACGAATACAAGAAAATAGGCGTCAATACCGCTACTGTTCAGGAAGAGGATCTCAACTCCCTTATAAGCAGCGGTACCATAACCTGTATAAAATATAATGTTCTGCTCCACCGCTTTGACAACGAAAGCGAGGAAATGGTTAAGCAGCTCAGCGGGCTGGGCAAAATAAACAATGACAGCTATATCCTCATAACCAAGCGCGACTACGGAAAAAGCTTCCTTAAAAAGTGGATTCCCCTTAAGTATTCCCCCGACGAGTACGAGTTTTTTGAAACCGCCGAAGGGGCGGATATGTACGTGCTTTACAACGGCACGGCGTATACCTACCAAATGTCGGTGGGCTACGACGAAAGACAGCTAAGCTATCTCAGGGACAAGGGCTTCGAGATAGTGCTTTCCACGCAGGTAAAAAACTACTCCACCCAAGGTTATCTGGAGGAATTCCAGCGGCTTATAACAGAGTACGGCGTTAAGTACCTTATAATCAAGGACGACTACCGCCACCCCAAAAAGGAAACCGACGCAAAGGCCAACTACGAGGGGATAAGCGACCTTATAAAAAATAACAATATGACGCTTGTAGTTACGGAAAACGCCGACCAGCTCAGCAACGAAAAGCCCATAGGCTACGAAACCATATTCAAAAATAACAGCGAACGAGTTATCCGTTCCTATGAAACGTATATAGTTCAGAAAAACGACCCGACGGAGTATATGTTCCGTTACAGCCAATACCTGAACTCCACCATTGACAGAAATATCCGCTTCATAAATGTTACTCAGATAACAAACGCCACGGGTTCCCATATGGAGCAGAATAAGCTGACTCAGAAGGCTGTCAAGGCCTATATTGACAAAATCAACACTATGGGCTACACCACGCAGTCCTTCGACCTGGATTATGATTACAGCGTAAACCGTACCCTTGTAAGCGCGATTGCGCTGATACTTATGGGAATTATGCTTCTCACGATTATCGAGTGGCTTGCGGGAAGACGCTATAAATTCCTTACGATTCTGGCGGCGGCGGGCTGCGTTTTGGGCGCCTTGGCCACCTTCAAGCTACCGGAGGGTATTGTGCAGCTTTATCCCAGCCTTTTCGCGGTGCTTGCGCCATGCTTCTGCCTTACGGCGGTGTTTGTGTACGCGAGGGACATGAGGGAAAAGCTCAAAGGATTGCCTTTCATTATATCCACGGCTGTCTTGGCGCTTTTGCTCCTTTCCGTTTGCGGACTTGTTCAGGGCGCGCTTCTCAGCGGAATAGACTACTATATCAATTTCACGATTTTCCGGGGAATAAAGCTGAGTCTTTATGCTCCCATGGTTTACAGCCTGTTTGCTTACTACATGATATTTGTCAAAAAGGAAAACAAAGGCATTATATATGACCTTAACGGGCTTCTCAACGCGGACGTCAAGGTGTACTGGCTTATACTTGTGTGCCTGTTCGCGGCGGTGGGCGTTGTGTATATAATCCGCAGCGGCAACGTCAACGAAATAAGCTCGGCGGAGGAAACTCTGCGCGACTTTATTACCGAGCATTTCCCCGCCCGCCCAAGAACGAAGGAGTTCTTCGCGTGGCCGTGTCTTATGCTTTTCGCGTACTACCTGAAGGTGCGCCGGGTGCCTATAGCGTCGTTTGTGTTCGGCGTAGGCGGCTCAATCCTGTTCGCGTCGGTAATAAACAGCTTCTGCCATGTGTTTACAAACCTTATCACGATATATATTCGGGTTTACGTGGGCGCGTTTTTGAGCCTGTTTATCTGCGTAGGCGTATACATTTTCAATAAAATAGTTCTGGTCTTGACGGACAAGGCCTTTGAGAACGGAAAGGCGGCCTATGAAAAGCGGCAATAAAAGCGGAATTGTACTGATAGGTATGCCCGGAGCCGGAAAAAGCACCGTGGGAGTGGTTCTCGCCAAAATCATGGGCATGGGCTTTGTGGACGTGGATTTGGAAATATGCCGTATAAACGGCGGAAGCCTTCAGCAGATAGTTGACAGAAATACTCACAGCGGCTTTATCCGCCTTGAGGGGGAAGCCGCGATGACGGTTAATTGCGAAAACAGCGTTATCGCCACCGGAGGCAGCATGGTTTACAGCGAAAAAGCTATGGAGCGTTTTAAAGGCATGGGACGGGTGGTGTATCTTAAAGCCTCGCTGGAGGAAATAAAAAGCCGCATAGGAAACCTGAAAACTCGCGGAATCGCCTTCCGAAGGGGCGAAACCTTGGCGGACATCTATAAGGAGAGAACTCCCCTTTACGAAAAGTGGGCGGACATAACCGTGGAGGTTTCCGCAAATGACGGGGTGGAAGGTACGGCAATGAAGATAAAGAGTGAAATAAATGACAGAAAAGCTTTATCCCGATAATTTCATAAAGGGGCAGAAGGCTCTGGAGACGCTGCTGACAGAGGTGAAAAACAACACCGTAAGCCACAGCTACATTCTGGAAGGGCCGAAGGGCGTGGGCAAAAAGACGGCGGCGGCCATATTCGCGGCGGCTCTCCACTGTACGGGGGAGGATAAGCCCTGCGGAGTATGCGGCCAGTGCGTCAAGCACATAGCCCGTACCCATCCGGACGTTATGCTTCTTGAGCCGGAGGAAAACGGCAGCATAAAAATAGACGCTGTAAGAGCCGCTTCCGACGAGCTTTTTATGCGCCCCAAGCTGTCGAAAAGAAAGATACTGATAATAGACGGCGCCGACGGCATGAATCCCGCCGCCCAGAACGCTCTGCTGAAATCCTTCGAGGAGCCTCCCGATTACGGGGTGGTGGTTCTGCTTTCGGAAAACAGCGGAAATCTTCTGCCGACGATACGCTCTCGGGGAGTAAAGCTACGGATGGAGCCTTTTCCTCTTGACAAGGTGAAGGAATACGTGATAAAGGAATTTCCCGCCTTTGCCGAAAAAAGCGATTTCGTGGCGAGGTGCAGCTTCGGCATAGTGGGCCGGGCAAGGGATATCTGCGACAGCGAGGAATACTTCGCCTTCCGGAAGGAGGTTTTCGAGGCCGTGGGCGCTTTGTCGGGGAGCAAAAGCTCTGTCTTTACAGCGGCGGAGGCCTTTGGCTATAAATCCAAGCCCGACGCGGAAACAAAGGCTATGGCCTTCGATATGGCGCTGTCCTTTTTGAGGGACGCCCTTATGCTGAAAAACGGGGGCAGTATAATAAATACGGACTGCGCGGAGGAAATAAGCGATTTCAGCGCGAAGGCTTCCATGAGCGGAATTATCCGCGCAATAGACTGCGTAACCGATACGATGACGAAATTGAATGTTTCAATGAATTACGATTTGTGGATAATAAATATGCTGATAGAATGTTGGGGTGATTTGCATGGCAACGGTAGTAGGAGTTAAATTTAAAATCGGCGGAAAGGTTTACTATTTCGACCCGAAGGATTTGGAGCTTCCAATCGGAGAGAACGTTATAGTGGAAACGGCCCGGGGAGTGGAGTTCGGCACTGTGGCAATGGAAAAGAAGGATGTGTCCGACGCCGACATGGTCGCTCCTCTTAAAGAGGTAATCCGCGTCGCGACACAGGAGGATAAGCTCCGCCTTGAGGAAAACAAGCGCAAGGAAAAGGACGCCTTCCGCATATGCATGGAAAAAATCGAAAAGCACGGCTTGGGAATGAAGCTTGTGGAGGCGGAATATACCTTCGACAACAACAAGATACTTTTCTATTTTACCGCCGACGGGCGGGTGGATTTCCGCGAGCTTGTAAAGGATTTGGCGTCTGTGTTCAGAACGAGAATCGAGCTTCGCCAGATAGGTATACGCGACGAGGCAAAAATGCTGGGTGGCTTGGGAATATGCGGCAGAGAGCTTTGCTGTAATTCATATTTGGACGATTTTCACCCTGTGTCCATAAAAATGGCAAAGGAGCAGGGGCTGAGCCTTAATCCCACCAAAATAAGCGGAGTCTGCGGCAGGCTGATGTGCTGTCTTAAATATGAGCAGAATTGCTATGACGAGCTTACAAAAATAACTCCCCACGTGGGCGCGAAAGTGCAGACCGCCGACGGGGATGGCATTGTCCAGAGCGTGTCCCTTATTAAGGGAGTCCTTAAGGTTAAGCTTGATAAGGACGAGGAAAAGGAGCTTAACGAATATAAGGTTGAGGATATAAAGATACTCCACGATACGAGACAGCGCCGCAGCAAGGAAGACGAAGAGATTGACATTAAAGAGCTTCGGAAGCTGGAGGGCGAGTGATTTGAAGGTAGTTATTCTTGACGGCGCGACAATGGGGGCGGATATTGACTTTTCCCCTATAACGAGCCGTTTTGATACGGTAATTTACGACCGCACGGCTCCCGAGGAAAGAGCCGAACGCTTAAAGGACGCCGACGCTGTCGCGGTAAATAAGGTGGTTATAGACGGGGAGGCTTTAAAGGCGGCTCCGAATGTAAAGCTTGTGTGCGTGTTTGCGGTGGGGTTTAACAATATTGACGTTGAATACTGCAAGGGCGCGGGCGTGAAGGTGCGTAACGTTCCCTCTTACTGCACAAGCAGCGTTGCCCAGCACACCCTTGCCCTCACTCTTTCCCTTATGGAAAGTCTCGGCTATTACGACAGCTTCGTCAAGGACGGAAGCTATACAAAAAGCGGCCTTGCCAATCACCTTGGCCGCCCTTTTCGTGAAATAGACGGCAAAAATTGGGGCATACTGGGAATGGGCGCTATAGGCAGAAAGGTGGCCGAGGCGGCGTCTGTTTTCGGGGCAAATGTGCGCTACGCTTCCTTAAGCGGAGTCCGCCGCGAGGAAAAATATCCGGAGGTTTCCTTTGAGGAACTTATGAAAACCAGCGACATTTTAAGCATACACGCTCCGCTGAACAGTAAAACGGCAAACGTAATAAACGAAAACAGCCTCGCTTTGATGAAGAAAAGCGCGGTCATTGTAAATACGGGGCGGGGCGGGATAATAAATTCCGCCCATTTGGCAAAAGCTATAGACAGCGGGCGCATCTTTGGGGCGGCGATAGACGTTTTTCCGACGGAGCCGCCGACGGCGGAAGATCCCCTTATGAATATAAAAAATAAGGACAGGATAGTTTTTTCGCCCCACATAGCTTGGTCAAGCGTTGAAGCCCGGGCGAGATGCGTAAATATAACCGCTGAAAATATTCTGGCATTTGAACAGGGAAAGGACATTAACGACGTATGGTAAAGGCAGTTATTTTTGATTTGGACGGTACTCTTATAAATACAATACAGGAGCTTGCGAACGCTTCCAATTACGCCCTTGAAAGGCTGGGCTTTCCCTCGTGGCAGGTCAGCGATTACAGGGGCTTTGTAGGTAACGGCATAAGACAGCTGCTGCTGAGAAGCCTTCCGGAAAACCAAAAGGATAAAATCGAAGAGGCGAGAGAGTATTTTAACGAATACTACAGCCGCCACCTTTTGGACACGGCTCCCGAATATCCGGGCATAACTCCCCTTTTAAACGAGCTTAAGCGGCGGGGGATATCTATGGCGGTAAACACCAATAAAGCCCAGGAGTTTTCCTCCGCGCTTACAGAACACGTTTTCCCCGGGGTTTTCGTTAAGGTTGTGGGGGACGAAGGGGGCTATCCCCGCAAGCCTATGCCGGACGCGGCCCTTGCCCTTGCCGAGCTTATGGGGGTTTCCCCGAGGGAGTGCGTTTTTATGGGCGACAGCACGGTTGACCTTGAAACCGCGAAAAACGCGGGAATGATAAGCGTACTTTGCGGCTGGGGTTTCGTATATAAAAACGTCTTGGAGAAAACGGACTACGAATATATAATAGACAAGCCCGCCGAGCTGCTTAAAATAATTGATGAACATAGGTAAAAAGGCTTTATTTTGAATGTGACATAAACCCGTCACAGGGAGGAAAATAAAATGAAGGGAAACAATAGGCCGCCGAAGCCGAAAACGCCGAAGGAAAAGAAAAAACCCTCAAGGCTTAGAAGGCTGAAAGAGCAAATACGCCGTCACAAGGCTGTTTTCACGATATACATCATCCTTCGCGGAATTGTAATCGCGTCCATGATTTTGCAGTTCCTGCACGGAAATTACGAAAACTGCTTCTTATGTCTGCTGACATTGGTTTTGTTTTTGGTGCCTTCCTTTGTTGAACAAAATTTCCACATTGATATCCCAAATGTCTTTGAAATAATAATTTTCCTGTTCGTATTCGCGGCGGAAATGCTGGGCGAAATGGAAAGCTTTTACATAAAGGTGCCCCACTGGGACACCATGCTCCACACGGTGAACGGCTTCCTTTGCGCCGCTATAGGCTTTGCACTGGTGGATATGCTTAACAGAAACAAAAAAATCACCTTTTCTCTTTCGCCCCTGTATCTGGCGGTGGTGGCATTTTGCTTCTCAATGACGGTGGGAGTGCTGTGGGAATTTTTTGAGTTCGCCGGCGACAGGCTGCTGGGCTTTGATATGCAAAAGGACACCGTGCTTTCCGCGATATCCACCGTAGAGCTTGACCCTGCCCGAAGCAACACCCCCGTTCGTATTAACGATATCGCCGACGTTATCGTGGTTCATTCCGACGGAACCTCTCAGGCGCTGGGCTTGGGCGGATATTTGGATATAGGCATAATAGACACCATGAAGGATTTGTTTGTGAATTTCATAGGCGCGGCGGTATTTTCTGTCATAGGATATGTGTATGTAAAAACCGGAGGAAAGGGGAAATTCGCGAAGCACTTTATCCCCACCGTCACCGGCGTGGACGGAGAAGAATAAATGGAACAGATGAAAAAGGCCAGGGAAAAAAAGTACGACGCGGTAAAGGGACTTGCCATATTTTTCGTAATGCTTATTCATATAACCGCGGATTATGCTTTCGCGGACATAAATTCGGGAACCTACCGCTGGCTTAACGTAATAAATAAGATGCTTAACGCGGCGGTTCCGGTCTTTGCGGCTCTGACGGTTTTCCTTTGCCTGAGAAGCGGCAAAAAACGGGGCCTTTCCTATATACCCAAAAAGCTGCTTCCCCTTTTGGGAATGTATCTTGTTTGGAGCTTTATCTATCTCGGCTATTCGGTTAAGTTCCTCGGCGCAAGCTCTCCTTCCTTAAGGGAGCTGATTTTGGAAAAGCTTCTTCAGGGAAAAAGCTTTTACCACCTGTATTACATTATAATGCTCATGCAGCTTTACGTAATTATTGTTTTTTTGTCCCGACTGCCAGTAAAAAAGCTGCGCCCCCATGTATGGTTTCCTTTGGCAGGGGCGGCGGCGCAGATGGTTATTCTTTTGCTGTTTGTAAAATTCGTCGTTTTAAAATTTTGGTTTTTTAACGGGGCAGTTTTGGCCATATCTTATCTTACGCCCATAAGCTACGGGCTTATGCTGGCGGCGGACGAAAAAAAGACCGAGGATATTTTCGGAAGGTACATAATTTTATACGCGGTCGTTTTTGTTTTGGCTTCTCTGGCGCGGGCATGGATATATACCCACGGGGCGGAGCTTTTCGGCGGCGACGTAATAAAGCGAAGCATACTTGAAGCCGCCGTAAGGGAAATATTCATTTTCGGCGCGGTTCCCGTAACGTTCGTCCTTGCGGACAAAGTGAAAAATCTGTACATTCCGGAGCTTTTGGGGCGGCACTCTTTGGGGATATATTTTTTCCACCCGCTGGTGATTTCCCTTATAGATGTAAGGTTAGGCTTTAACAGCGGCTCCGATAGCTTAATTTTGGCGGGAATATGTATAAAGATAATAGCTTTGTTCCTTCTTTCGCTGGGCTTTTCCGGCGTGTGCGAGGCGGTAAAGCATTTGCTCGGAAAGGCATCGGCTTACGCGAAAAAGAGAAATTATTTAAATTAAGCCTTGACTTATAGATAAATTATTATTGACTAAGGGCAAAAAATGTTATATAATGGAGATAACAAAAAATATTGAAAGGACTGATGAAAAATGGGAGCGGCGTCAATAGTTTTGATAGTGGTAATTGCGGTGATACTGATTATCATATTTGCCGTTGTGACAGACTATAACCGCCTTGCGACGCTTAAGGTAAAGATTGACGAGGCCTTTTCCACTATGGATGTGTATCTGAAAAAGCGCCACGATCTTATACCGAATCTTGTGGAGACGGTTAAGGGCTACACAAAGCACGAATCCGAAACTCTTGAAAATGTAGTAAAGGCCCGCAACAACGCCATAAGCGGTGGCGGCGACAGGCTGGAAAACGAAAAGGAGCTTACCGGCGCGCTGGGCAGACTTATTGCTCTGAGCGAAAGCTATCCGGAGCTTAAGGCCGACAGCCAGTTTACCAAGCTTCAAGGGGAGCTTGGCAACGTCGAAAACGACATCGCCAACGCCAGAAAATATTATAACGGCGTTGTTAAGCAGTACAATCAGCAGTGCGTAAAATTCCCCAGCAGCATAATTGCGTCCATGTTCCACTTTGAGAAGGGGAAATTTTTCGAGGTTGGCAGCGATGCGGAGCGTGAAAATGTTCAGGTTAAATTTTAAAAGAGCGGCGGCCTTTGCGTCTTGCTTGGGGGCGGCAATGCTGAGCTTTAACGCCTCCGCCTACGGGGCGGATTATGTCATAGACAGCTACGAGGTCCGCATAACCGTGGACGAAAACCGTGTGCATAAGGTGGAGGAAAGCATAGAAGCGGAATTTTACTCTCCGAGTCACGGCATTATAAGAAGCATACCCTTAGGCAGCAGCTTGGAACCCTACAAAATTGAGAATTTAAATTGTAACCTGCCATATACAGAAAGCCGTTCGGGGGATTTGCTGAACGTTAAAATCGGCAGCTCGGATAAATATGCCGATAAAAAGGAAACGTACCTGATATCCTATGACATGAGGTTCGCCAAGGATACCGATAAAACCGGCGATATCGTGTATGTTTCTCCTGTGGGAACACAGTGGGACGCTCCCATAGAAGAAGCAAAGGTTACGATAGAGCTGCCGGTTGAAACTATCGAGTCGGTGACTATGTACCGAGGCGGCTACGGCAGCGACGCGGAAAGCCGAGACTACACCGTGGAAGGAAATGTCATTACAGCCGACGCCCGAAATCTGAGAGCGGGGGAGGGGCTGACCTTCTATATCCGTCTGCCGGAAGGCGTCTTTGACGCTCCGGCTTCCCTCGCCCCTACAGAAAGCCTTATTTGCTATGCGATAATCGCCTTGGCTTTGGCCCTGTTTATTCTTGCCCTTTGGAAGTGGCGGCGAATGGGCCGCGACGAGCCTATAATTCCCGTTGTGGAGTTTTACCCTCCGGAGGGAATGAATCCGGCGGAGCTGGAATACGTTGTCAAGGGCGAAGCGGGAACGGAGGCTGTTTCGGCGACACTTTTCTTCTGGGCGTCAAAGGGGTACGTCCGTTATATTGAGGAGGAAAAAGGCTTCACTCTGGAAAAAATTTCCCCTCCCGGCGAGGAAAGACCCGAATACGAGCGAAAGGCTTTTAATAAGCTGTTTGCCTTGGGCGACGGGGAAAAGGTTACCTCAAAGGAAATCGAAAAGGGCTTTTACGAACCCGCGCAGGATATTCTCGTAAACGCGAAGGAGAGCTTCAAAGGAAAGCGGGCTATGGAAAGCCGAGCGCAGAGCAAAGCCTCCGCGGTGTTTTTGATTATCAGCTTAATTCCCCCGCTACTGTACGGTGTGCTTGCGGTTGTTACCGACATGGCCTTTAACGGCTTTACGGGTATGCTTTCGGTTTTTGCGGCCTATGGGCTTTCGCTTGCTTTTATTCAGCGAAAAAGGAACAGCGGCTTCGGGAAGGCGGTCTGCGCCGCTTTGGCGGTAATACTTTCCTTGGCCTTTGCCCTTTTATGCTCTTTGGTTATGGAGGTTCGCCTTTACGGAAATGTTACGGTTACCTTCCTTATAACCGCGCTGTCGTCGGCAGGGGGCTTTACAGCCGCGCTGATAAACCGCCGCACGGACTATGCCAACGACATAATAGGCCGCGTAAAGGGCTTTGCGGATTTTCTCAAAACGGCTGAGAAGGATCGTATCGAGGCCTTGGCAAAGGATAATCCCTCGTACTTTTTCGACACCCTTCCCTACGCGGCGGCGCTGGGCGTTACGAAGGTATGGGCGGATAAATTCAAAGACATGATTAAAGAGCCTCCCCAGTGGTATCGGGGAAGCGGAGACATATACAACTCTTACGTGTTTATGCGGGCCATAAACATGAGTTCGGCTTCGGTAAGCAGGAGTATCCAAAATGCCGCCGTGAAAAATTCCGGTTTTCCCAAAGGAGGCGGCTTCGGCGGCTTCAGCGGCGGCGGCGCCGGCGGCGGCGGCGGACGTTCTTGGTAATTAAATCTTCTTTTCAGCGTGAAAAGAAGCAAAAGTGCCGCCTTGTACAGGAATTTTATGTAAAAACTGTAGGCGCGGATATCCGCGCCTACAGTTTTTACGCTTTCACAAACTATCCTTTACGCTTCCATATGCTTGCCAAGAAACCCGGCGGCGCTTTGGCAGA
>CAZKBV010000011.1:0-30794 GCA_964551215.1 uncultured Oscillospiraceae bacterium
TCGCAAGCTCCATTTCAAGCAAGCTTGATGGAGCGTTGCTCCGATTTAAAATTATACCTGCTTGCTCGCGCCGAATTTCTCGTCGTAGGTCTTCATGCACTTTTCGATTATTGCCTCGGCCTCCTTGCGGCCAAGCACCTCTTTGACGGCGGTTTCCTTGTCCTCAAGGAATTTATATACCTCAAAAAAGTGGGAAATTTCCTTGAATATATGATCGGGAAGGTCGGTAATGTCATGATATATGGAATATGTGGGATCCTTAAAGGGAAGGGCGATTATTTTTTCGTCAACCATTCCTCCGTCTATCATCTTAATTACGCCTATGGGATAGCACCTCACCAGCACAAGGGAATCTATGACCTCCTGACAGAGCACCAGCACGTCAAGAGGGTCGTTATCACCGGCGTAGGTACGGGGAATAAAGCCGTAGTTTGCGGGATAGTGAGTGGAGGTATAGAGAACTCTGTCCAGAATTATCATACCCGTCTCCTTGTCAAGCTCATACTTGTTTTTGCCGCCCTTGCCTATTTCGATAACCGCAAGGAAATCGTCCTTTTTGATTCTTTCGGGAGCGACATTGTGCCAAACATTAAACATTCGAATCATCCTCTCAAATATTTTGGTATGTGATTTTTTATTATTCCGTTTACGGCTTTACCCCAGCCCATGGGGAAGCCCTTCCACAGAACCGCCGTGAAGCCCCGTCCGCCGCCCTCCAGAGCTTCGCCTTTATAGTATCTCTCCGATTGAGCGTCGTCAATCTCAATACTGCGGACAAAATCCTCTTTTTTAAGAGCCATGCACAGCCCGTGGGAAGGCTCGAAGCGTCCCTTTTTGTTTTCGCCCAAAAACAGCCCCGGACGCACCGCCTTAATCCTTTCCAACGAGCCGAAATCCTCCGTAAGAAGATAGAGCCTGTCACCGAAGGAAACATATCTCCCCTTTAGGCCGCAGGTCAGGCTTTCCTCGGCAAATTCCTCAAAAAGAGAGCTTTCCGCCTTTGAGACTTCCGGTTTTCGGGGAATGTATTCCTCTCCTGATTTTACGAATTTTGCGGCAAAATGACCCTCCCCCTTATGGGTATGGGGCATTATCCGCTTCATTGAAACAAGAGTAAGCTCCGGATGAGCCTCGGCAAGCCGCATTGCGTTATCCTCGTTTTCCTCTTTGGAAAAGGTGCAGGTGGAATAGACCATCACTCCCCCGCCCCGAAGCATTTTTACGGCGGATTCCAGTATCAGCCGCTGCCTTTGGGCGCAGGAATGAACATTTTCCGGACTCCACTCGCTTATCGCCGCGTTGTCCCGGCGGAACATTCCTTCGCCGCTGCAGGGAGCGTCCACCATTATTTTGTCGAAATAGCAGGGAAATTCCTTTTCCATTTTTTCGGGAGACATATTTGTAACTACGGCGTTTTTTATGCCCATGCGCTCAATATTTTCCGCCAGCGCCGCCGCCCGCGAGGGTACAATCTCATTTGAAACGAGCAGCCCTTCCCCTTGAAGCGCCGCTCCTATCTGAGTGCTTTTGCCCCCGGGGGCGGCGCACAAATCCAAAACCCTGTCGCCGGGCGAGGGAGCAAGCTCCTCCGCCGCAATCATAGCCGAAGGCTCTTGGGAATAAATCAGTCCGCACCGATATGCCGGTTCCTTTCCGGGGCGCATATCGTAGTAAAACCCCTCCGGACACCAGCTCACCCTTCCCTTGGAATAAGGGAAAAGCCTTTCCGCTTCATCGGGGCTTATTTTAAGGGTGTTCACCCGAAATCCCCTAAGCGGCGGCTTTTCGTACTCCTTCAAAAAAGCGGGAAAGTCCTTGCCGAGCTCATTTTCCATCCGCTTGAGAAATTCCTTCGGAAGAGAGAGCGCCCTTTCATTCAAGGGAACGCTTATTTCTTTTTCCAATCCTCTCTCCCCTTCCTTTTATTTCCTATAAATATTTTACTAAAATAAGACCTGTTTGTCAATAATTCTTTAATAATTTAATAAATTAAAAATATTGGATTGACATTAAGGATTGTTTTTGTTAAAATAAAGTATAAAAATAAAGTATATTTATTCCGGCCAAAGGGAGGTCATAATCCGCTATGAATAATTCAGAAAAAAATTCTAAAACTCCTAAAAAACCTATTATTTTTTATTACCTGATTGCAATGGCTGTGCTGATGATTCTGAATACCCTTGTTTTCCCCCATTATTTAGACAATCAATTTAGCGAAATAGATTACGGTTCCTTTCTCAAAATGGTGGACAGCGGGCAGGTGTCACAGGCCGTTGTGGATGACAGCGAGGTGCGTTTTGTCGCCG
This sequence comes from uncultured Oscillospiraceae bacterium, assembly GCA_964551215.1. Classification (GTDB taxonomy): domain Bacteria; phylum Bacillota; class Clostridia; order UMGS1883; family UMGS1883; genus JAFLUQ01. The sequence continues at coordinate 2,307 of CAZKBV010000011.1, forward strand.
AGGGCAGCGACGGCGTTAAGCGCAACTATAAGACCAATATTGTCAGCAACAGCGACCTTTCAAACAAGCTTTACGAAGCCGGAGTCAGCTACGCTCAGGACTTGCCGAAGGAGATAAACCCCATACTTTCGATTATTATTTCATGGGTGCTGCCGATAATTATATTCATCTTTATCGGTCAAATGCTCAGCCGTAAAATGGGCGGAATGAACGCTATGAGCTTTGGCAAGTCCGGGGCAAAGATATACGCCGAGGACGAAACCGGCAAAACCTTCGCCGACGTTGCCGGCGAGGACGAAGCCAAGGACGCCCTTCGAGAAATCGTGGACTTCCTTCACAACCCCCAGAAGTATTCGGAAATCGGCGCGGCGCTGCCTAAGGGGGCGCTGCTGGTGGGCCCTCCGGGGACAGGCAAAACCCTTCTGGCAAAGGCCGTTGCCGGAGAGGCGAAGGTACCCTTCTTCTCAATTTCCGGTTCGGAATTTGTGGAAATGTTCGTAGGCATGGGCGCGGCAAAGGTGAGAGATTTATTTAAGCAGGCCAACGAAAAAGCTCCCTGCATAGTTTTTATCGATGAAATCGACACCATCGGCAAGAAGCGGGGCGGCATGATAGAAGGCGGCAACGACGAACGGGAGCAGACTCTTAACCAGCTCCTTACGGAAATGGACGGTTTCGACGCCAACAAGGGCGTTGTTATTCTTGCCGCCACAAACCGCCCGGACTCTCTGGACAAGGCGCTTCTGCGTCCGGGACGCTTTGACAGGCGGATTCCCGTGGAGCTTCCCGACCTTAACGGACGTGAAGCCATTTTGAAGGTACACGCAAAAAAGATAAAAACCGAAGAAAATATAGATTACAACTCCGTCGCCCGTGCCACCTCCGGCGCAAGCGGAGCGGAATTGGCAAACATTGTCAACGAAGCGGCTCTGAGAGCTGTGCGTCACGGACGCAAAATCGTCTGTCAGGAGGATTTGGAGGAAAGCGTGGAAGTTGTAATCGCCGGATATCAGCGCAAGAACGCTTCCATTTCCCGCCACGAAAAGGAAATCGTCGCCTACCATGAAATAGGTCATGCCCTTGTGGCCGCCCATCAACAGAATTCCGCCCCTGTTCACAAGATAACCATAATTCCGCGAACCTCCGGAGCGTTGGGATACACAATGCAGGTAGACGAGGATGAACGTTTTCTTGTGAGCAAGGATGAAGCTCTCAGCAAAATAGCTACCTTAACCGGAGGGCGCGCCGCCGAGGAGCTTATTTTCGGCTCCATCACAACCGGAGCCTCCAACGACATTGAGCAGGCCACCCGTCTGGCAAGAGGAATGATAACCCGTTACGGCATGAGTGAAAGCTTCGACATGACGGCTCTGGAAACCGTGACAAATCAGTATCTCGGCGGCGACACAACTCTTATGTGCAGTGCCGAAACCGCCGCTTTGGTTGACCGTGAGGTTATTGCCATAATCAAAAAATGCCACGAAAAGGCCATTGAGATACTTAAGGAAAATATGGACAAGCTTCACGAGCTGGCGGGGTATCTGCTTGAAAAGGAGACTATCACCGGCGAGGAATTTATGAAAATTCTGAACGAATAGGAGAATTGCCATGTCTGGCGCTAAACTGGAAGCACTGCTCCCCCTTATGGAGGACGAAATAAATTCCGGGGGTGAGGTGCGCTTTAAGCCCCGAGGCACAAGTATGCTCCCCTTTCTCATGGAGGAGCGGGACGAGGTTATCCTTGTAAGACCTCCCGAGAGACTCAATGTCGGGGACATCCCCTTTTACCGCCGCACAGACGGAAGCTTTATTCTGCACCGTATTGTGGCCATAGAAAAGGACGGAACATACATCATGTGCGGCGACAATCAGATACGTCGGGAAAGAGGCATAATGCCGGAGCAAATAATCGGCGTGGTAAAGGCGGTTTACCGCAAGGGAAGGTACATCCCGTCGGAAAGCTTGTTTTTTCGGCTGTGGGGTATATTCTGGCCTAATTTCAAGCTGCTTAAAAGCATCCCGAAACGGGCATATCACAAGCTTAGGAGAATTTTTGGACTATGAAGCTAAAAACAAACGAAAGAATAAGAGAAATTGCGGCTATGGCCGAGAAACGGTTGGAGGGAAAATTCGCCGAAATAGACAGCGTTTCCCTTTACAATCAGCAAAAGGTGCTTCAGGCCTTTATTGACAACCGCGTAAGCGTAAACCATTTTAACCCCACCACGGGCTACGGGTACGATGATATGGGCCGTGAAACCTTGGAAAAAATCTACGCGCAGATTTTCCGCTGCGAGGACGCCCTTGTGCGCCACAATATAGTTAACGGAACGCACTGTCTTGCCATATCCCTCTTCGCGGTGCTGCGCCCGGGAGACACCCTTTTGGCCGTTACGGGCAAGCCCTACGACACCTTGGAAGAGGTCATAGGTATCAGTGGCGGCGGCAACGGCAGTCTTAAGGAATTTGGCGTAAATTACGAGCAAGTCGACCTTATTGACGGCCTTCCGGATATCGAGGGAATAAAAAAAGCCCTTCACGAGGGCGTTAAAGCCGTTATCATCCAGCGGAGCAAGGGCTACGACTGGCGGGAATCCATCAGCGTTGAGCAAATCGGTAAAATAATCGCCGCCGTAAGAAGCGTCAAGCCGGACACCTGCTGTATAGTGGACAACTGCTACGGCGAAATGGCTGAACGCAGGGAACCCACCGAGGTTGACGCGGATATGGTTGTGGGCTCGCTTATCAAAAACTTAGGGGGCGGTCTTGCTCAGACCGGCGGATACATTGCCGGAAAGGAAAAATACATACAGCTTGCCGCCTATCGCCAGACCTGCCCCGGCATAGGCAAGGAGTGCGGCGCGACATTGGGGCAAAACAGGTTTATGTATCAGGGCTTGTTTATGGCTCCTCACACCGTCGCCCAAGCCATGAAGGCCGCATCTCTCTGCGCGGCTGTAATGGAAGAATTGGGATATGAGGTCAATCCCCTGCCGGAAAGTCCCCGCAGCGACATAATTCAGGCAGTTAAATTTAACGACGAAAGGAAGCTAATAAAATTTATACAGGCCATACAGTGCGCCTCGCCCGTTGACAGCTACGCCTTGCCCCTTCCATGGGATATGCCCGGCTATCAGCATCAGGTCATTATGGCGGCAGGCACCTTTGTTTCCGGAGCAAGCATCGAGCTTAGCGCAGACGCGCCCATAAAGCCCCCATACGTTGGCTTTATTCAAGGAGGGCTTACCTACGAAAGCGCAAAGCTTGCGCTGATGTACGCCGCTTCACAGGTTTTGGAGGATTGATTAAGCTATGTTTAAATATGATTGAAGGATAAATCGGCATGGTAACATTAAGGCATTTTGGATATGATGATGTAAATGTAAAACACAAGATTTTTATGTAATTTTTTCATAAAACATCCCCCCTATTTATAAAAAGCTGACATCGGAATGACCCGATGTCAGTTTTTTTATTTGGATTTTATCATATTTAAGAAATACTTATGCACAGACATATTTTCGTCCACCTCGGGGTGGAATGAAATTCCCAGAACATTTCCCTTTCCGGCGGCAACAATATGGCCGTTCACCGTTGCAAGAATGTCCACTCCCTCCTCGGCCTTTTCAATATAGGGAGCACGGATGAAGGTCATGGGGATTTTGCCTATGCCCTTAAATTCCTCTTCGGCATAAAAGCTGCCAAGCTGACGCCCGTAAGCGTTTCTTTTAACAGTAACGGGCAGGCTTGCAAAATACACGTTATCGTCGTTGGAAAGCCTTCCGGCAAGAAGGATAAGACCGGCGCAGGTGCCGAACACAGGCAGTCCGGAATCTATCCTTGCCTTTAAACCGTCAAACAAATCCAGCTCTCTGAGAAGCTTTCCCTGAACGGTGCTTTCACCGCCGGGAAGGATAAGCCCGTCAAAATGACGGTTTAAATCGGATTTCTGCCTTATTTCAAAACATTCCGCCCCAAGGGCCTTAAGCATTGCCTCATGCTCCGCAAAATCTCCCTGTACGGCGAGCACGGCAATTACCATCTTACTTTCCCCTTTCAGCCATAAGCAGCTCAATTTCCTGCTCGTTTATGCCAACCATAGCTTCGCCGAGGTTTTCACTGAGCTTTGCAATCAGCTTTGCGTCGGTGTAGTTGGTGACGGCCTTTACTATGGCTGCGGCGCGCTTTTCGGGATTGCCGCTCTTAAAGATACCGCTGCCGACAAACACGCCTTCCGCGCCGAGCTGCATCATAAGAGCGGCGTCCGCAGGAGTGGCAACGCCGCCGGCGGCGAAATTTACAACGGGAAGCTTGCCGTTCTCGTGAACGTAAAGCACAAGGTCATAGGGAACCTGAAGGAGCTTTGCCGCGTCAAAAAGCTCATCCTCACGCATGGACACAAGACGGCGGATTTCGCTCTGCATCATTCTCATGTGGCGCACGGCCTGAACAACGTCGCCTGTGCCGGGTTCGCCCTTTGTTCTTATCATAGCGGCGCCCTCGTTTATTCTTCTCAGAGCCTCTCCGAGATCCTTTGCTCCGCAAACGAAGGGAACATTAAACTTTGTTTTGTCGATATGGTACTTATCGTCCGCGGGAGAAAGCACCTCCGACTCGTCTATATAGTCGATTTCGATAGCTTCAAGAAGCTGTGCCTCGACAAAGTGGCCGATTCTGCACTTTGCCATTACGGGAATGGACACGGCCTCCTGTATGCCGCGTATCATAGCCGGGTCGCTCATACGGGAAACGCCGCCGGCGGCACGGATATCGGCCGGAATACGTTCAAGAGCCATAACGGCGCAGGCGCCGGCCTCCTGAGCGATTCGCGCCTGCTCGGGGGTGGTAACATCCATAATGACGCCGCCCTTAAGCATCTGGGCCAGATTCTTGTTTAAATCGTAACGTCTTTCCATTTATATCAATCCTTTCGATACAGTTTGCGTTTTAATTTGTTTCATTATACCATTCTTTTGACACTCTGTCAACTGTTGCCGCGCATAAATTTACACGAAATTTGACAGCTTTGGTTTAAATAATTTTTACAAAAATATTTTTATTATGTAAACCAATGTTTATTTTCTCCACAAGTTTTCCACAGGACGAGTCCCCTTTTTTATCAATTCCACAGACTTTTTCCACAGTTTCCACAGCTTTGCCCCCTGTTGTTTGCCCACATTGTTAAAAAGACGAAATTCCTTTGTTATGCCTTCCGCAAAGGTTTACATAATTATTATACCACTTTCGGACAAAATTTTTCAACAGCCTTAAAATGCGTTGTTATTATACAAATTAATCGGAAAAGCGAGCGTCGAAAAATCGATTTTTTCCCGCAATTATGACGCAAATGTCAAAGCTTGTTGGGGCTGTTTTGCCGTTTAAATCGGAGCAGCGCTCCACTTTGCTTGCAAGGAGTGGAGCTTGCGATTTAAAAAACCGACGCAAAATGACATAATTCATTTTACGTCGGTTTAAAGCCTTGCTTATTCGCTTTTGGCAAAGCAAATCATTTTGCTTTATTTTTCAGCCTTTTATCGCTTTTTACCGCCATATGGGTGCCGAAGCTTTGGAAAAGTTGCACAAGGACAATCAGCAGTATTACCGCAAGAACCATAACAAGGTACTTATAACGGTAGTAGCCGTAGTTTATGGCGATTTTGCCTAAGCCGCCGCCGCCGATTATGCCGCTCATGGCACTGTAGCCCAATATAGTGGTTATAGCTATTGTTGCGTTGGACAAAAGGGAAGGTACGCTTTCGGGTATAAGCACCTTCATTATTATTTGTATCGGGGAAGCCCCCATGCTTTGCGCCATCTCGATTATGTTGGGGTTTACCTCTCTTAAGCTGCTTTCCGCAAGGCGAGCCACAAAGGGAAAGGAGGCTATTACAAGTGGTACAATTGACGCCACAGTGCCGACCACAGTGCCGACAATAAGCCTTGTGAGCGGGAAAACAAGTATCATCAGTATAAGAAAGGGTACGCTTCTGAGAAGGTTTATAACCACGTTGAGAATACTCATAAGCCATTTTGGAAGGGGCAAAATTCCGCCCTTTTCACCGGTTACAAGAAGCACTCCCAAGGGCAGACCGATTATGAACGCAAAGGCCGTAGACAGTACGGTAACATACACGGTTTCCCACAAGGCGGAAGGAAACTGGGTGCAAATTATCTGCCACGCTTCGCTGACAGCTTCGGAGGAAAACAGACCTTTAAGCATCCGCCTTCACCTCCTCGGCAATAACATCGGGAGTTGAGGCAAGATATTCCACTGCGCCTTTTGCCGCCTCGTCTCCGCCGGAAATGCCCAAAAGCATTGTTCCGTAGGCCTTTGTATTAATACTTCTGGTAGAGGCGTAAACTATGGTGGCTTCTATCCCCCGCTCCACGGCCATTTTCGCTATCATGGGCTTTTCCGTGGCTTCGGAGCCGTTGAACACTACCCGCACAAAGCGAAGGCCGGAGCCGGAATCCATAAAGGAAATTCCCTCGCCCCCTTCGGGGAACACAAGCCTCCTTGCCGCCGCGGACTTGGGGTGGGCGAAAACCTCCGACACGGCTCCCTGTTCCACGACCTTTCCGTTTTCAAGTATGGCAAGATTTCTGCACACATTTTCCACAACGCTCATCTGGTGGGTTATTATTACAACCGTAATACCCAGCCTTTCGTTGATGCTGCGGATAAGCTCCAGTATGGAATTGGTGGTATTGGGATCAAGTGCGCTGGTGGCCTCGTCGCAAAGGAGCACCTTTGGATTTGTGGCCAGAGCGCGGGCTATTGCCACTCTTTGCTGCTGACCGCCGCTGAGCTGAGCCGGATATGCCTTGGCCTTGTCCTTAAGACCTACTATGTCCAAAAGCTCAAGAGCCTTTTTAACGGCCTCGGCCTTGCCCACGCCTTCAAGCTCCAACGGAAAGCACACGTTTTTAAGACAGTTGCGTTGCATAAGCAGGTTAAAGCCCTGAAATATCATGGTTATATCCCGTCGCATGGCTCTCAGCTCCCTTTCGCTAAGGGAGCCTAAATCACAGCCGTCTATTTCCACAGTGCCCGAGGTGGGGCGCTCCAGCATATTTATGCACCGCACAAGAGTGCTTTTACCCGCGCCGCTCATGCCTATTATGCCGAATATATCACCGTCCGGAATTGTGAGAGACACATCTTTAAGCGCCTCCACCCTGGCGTCGGCTGTGGAAAAGGTTTTTGTAAGGTTCTTGATTTCAATCATGACTGCCCCGGTTTATTTTTTGATGGCGTCAAGAGAGGTCTGCTTGCCGCCGTAAATACCCAATGGCTCAACATGGATTGCTCCGACGGAAACAATATGAGTGCCGTTTTCGTTGTTGAAGTCCTCCAAATAGGGAAGGTGCTGGAAGTAATTCGCGTCAACGGTGCCGTCCTCAACAACATTGTTGGGAACCACATAGTCCGTATACTCCTGAATATCGAGAGTGATATCCTTCAGAGCGAGTATTCCCTTGGCAATGGCAAGAATCTCCGCGTGAGGAGTGGGCGAAGCCGCAACCGACACCGTCTGCCCCGCAAGGAGAGAGTAGTCCAAGTCTTCGTCATAGCCGTCGGTAAGCTCATCTACAACCGAAACAACGGCGCCGTCGTACTTTTCGGCGATAAAATCCGCAACCTGCTTGCTTTTAAGAGCCGCAACCAAAGCGCGTATAAGGTCGGAATTTTCGTTGCCTTCCTCTACGGCTACAATATTGCCGTAAGCGGAGGAAGAACCTTCAAGGCCCAAAGCGTCCTTGGCGGGGTTAAGCCCAGCGGAGATCGCGTAGTTGGAGTTGATTACGGCGTAATCCACATCCTGCAGCACATTGGGAAGCTGAGCGGCCTCAACCTCGTTAAACTTAATATTGTAGGGATTTTCTTCAATATCAAGTATGGTGGCGGTAATTCCGGCGCCGTCTTTAAGGGTGATGTATCCGAGATCCTGCAAAAGCAGAAGCGCTCTGGCTTCGTTGGTGGTGTCGTTGGGAACGGCTATAGTAACGGAACCGGCGCTTGTGCCGGAGCTTGCGTTTGAGTCGGTTCCCGTGCTGTCGCTTCCGCAGGCGGCCAGAGAAGCGGCAACCATAACAGCGGCAGTAATGGAAAGTACACTGCGAAGTAATTTTTTCATGATAAATTTTCCTTTCTTGTTTTTAAATTTAATATTTTTGTTTATGTATAAGACCTCCACATTCGCCCGTAGCGGAAATTGGCCCTAACAAGCTCTTCAAAATGATTCTGCACGGCTTGATTCCTCCATTTACCTAAAAAATAAACCGGAAAGCTCCGATGAGCCTACCGGTTGAAAGCAAATCAACATATTGCTACCGCAGTAACAAAAGCTTAATTCCTTTTAACGGAGAACATATCGGAAAAAGACATACATCCGCACATGCACATCTCCGCACACATTATTGCAGAATATATTTTTTTCATGACAAATTCTCCTTTCAAAATTAATTTATCAATATTGTAGCACATATTTTAACGCTTGTCAATAGTTTTTTTCGGTATTTTCAAAATTAATTGTTTAATGAATAAACGGGTGCAAATTCACAAATTTACACCCGTTTATACTATAAAGACGCTTTAAAAGGCTTTTGTCTGTTGCCGACGAAAATTTCAAAAATCATTTTTATCCGTCGGCAAACGAGCGTTGTTTTTAATATCGCCTAAACGACAGCGGCCTTTAATCTACGGTAACGCTCACATCAAGGGCCTGCGCCTCGGGAGCCAATTCCTCGGCGTTCCAGAGCATAAGCTTTGCGCTAAGCTCCGTATCGGTTTCGGGAGCGGTAAAGGTTACCGTCTTGGTTGTGCCGGTAAAGGTAACGGTTTGCGCGCTCAAAAGAGAGCCGTCGCTGCTGTATACGGCGAAGATACCCTTGTATGTTCCCTGTTCGGGAGCGTTAAAGGTTACCTGCGTCTTTTCGCCGGACCTAACAACGGAGGCGGCTTCTATAGGCTGCTTGCTTTCGCCTACGGTTACAACAGCCTCGGCGTCAACCTCGGAGCCTTCAATAGTGCCGTAAACCTTAAAGGTGCCTTCGTTGGCCATTACTCCGGCCTTGGGAAGAAGCCATCTGACATTTCTCCGCTCAATGGAGCCGTCCGAAAGAGTGACGGTTACGGCTTCGGGAAGGGCGGGATATTCGCCCGCGCCGCAGGAAACGTATACCTCCTCCGCTTCGCTTACCGCCATATTTCCGCCGGTATGGATACGCAGCACAGCCACCGCATAAGCCGGAAGCTCATATGTGAACTCGCCGCCTACCCCATCGATTTCGGATTTTTGAACGGCTATCTTTTCCGGCTCGTCTATAGAGTTCTTATCAAGAATATCACCGGAGGTAAGGAGATACTCCGTAGCCGTTCCGGAAAGAGACGTCGGCGTATTTACCGTTACGGGAATCTGTCTTTCCAAATCGGAGGAGTTTATCAGCTTGAGAATTATATCGCCTGTCTCCTCGTCATAGACGGAGTTGGCGTATACCGGGCCGTCATCGGGATAGACATTCATGCTGTTTACAAGCTTGCCGTCGATAAAGCCCTGCACAACGCCGTGGTTATATACAAGCTCAAGCTCGTATTCCCTGCCCTGCTCAAGCACGGTGGAAACATAGGTGCTGTCGCTGCCGTTGGAGCCGTTGACGCATTTTTGGAAGGCGGACTGGGTATTGTTCCAGCCGGCGATGTTCCAAAGATAGAAGTTTTTGGAATTTTCAGCCATGAAGGGGATTAAAAAGCCCTCATTGCCGCCCGTCTTTGTAGCCTTGACGGAAATTGTGTAGTTTTCGGAATCAATAAAATCCATAGAGAACAGGTATGCTCCCGCAACGCCGGCATCGGTCTGGGAGGCGCTGCCGTCCGTCTCGCTGTTCCATGAGCCGGTGTTCGTGAAAACGGCGTCATCCTGAAGGCACTCGCCGTAAATCTCAATTTCGGTGTAGCTGTTCCAGTCGTTTTGGTTTGTGCCCTTATTGCATTTGCCTATGAGCTTAACATATCTGACGGGTTCGTTTCCGGCAAAGGTATAACAGATGTTCCCGTTGTCGTAGCCGTTTGTTCCGTCGAATATACTTTTGTAATTTTCCCCGTCCTCGGAAATCAGAAGCTCGTAATAGTAAGCTCTTCCGGAGGAGTAAAGCGCCGCAACGCCTATTTTGCCTACGGTTTTGACCTCGCCTAAGTCGCAGGTTACATCCGCGCCCTCTCCTTCGCCCGACCAGCGGGTGTTAAGATCGCCGTCGTTTATATTGGTTACGGGGTTTGTGTCCTGACTGGCGCTGGCTGTTACGGTAAAGGTATATTTTTCGGTTTCTTCATCCGTGACCCAGTTTCCGTCGGAAAGCACCTCGCCGGTTTCGTTATCCACAACCTTGTAATCGGTGAAATCCGCTGTGGTAAGCCATGTTCCCAGACCCGCAAAGCCCTTGCCGGAGAGAGTTCTGTCATCCTTATTGTCCTTAACCTCTGTGGAAAGATTGTAATCTCCGCTGTTGCGGCTGAACAGCTGCTGCACCCAGTAATCGGCGGAGCCGAAGGAGCTTTCGCTGTCGAACCATATCATATCGGGAGTCCACTGAGTTGCGCCCAGTCTCGCGAAAAGAGGCGCGTAGGAAGCCATCTTCACAACGTCGGAATTTTTTTCAAGGCCTGTCATATACGCCGCCTCAGAAAGAGCCGCCTCCCATGTGTTTCCTCTGGCGTAGCCGCTCCACCAGCGGGAAGCGTATTCCCCTGCAAAGACGCCGAAGCTGTTTCTGTCGTAGCCGTCGTAGCGGTTGACGTTGCTGTAGAACCAGTCGGGATCCTTGTAATAATGCTCATCCACCGCGTAGGTGAAATTCTCGTCGTCATTGTGGCCGCTGAGCCAGCTCCACGCGTTCGCGAAATCAGTCCCGTCCGAGCTGGGGCCGGAGGTGGAAATAAGCTTTATGGAGGGGTCAACCTCGTGAATAGCCTTTTCAAACGCCTCGTAGCGTTCAAAGAAGCGGTTCTGTTCGGTATTCCACTGCTCGTTTCCTATGCCGATATATTCCATATTAAAGCTTTCGGGGTGGCCCATAAGAGCTCTGAGGTTCGCCCAGTTGCCCCCGAAGGTGCTTTCGTCTCCGGTGTTTACCGCGCTGTAGTCTATGCTTTCCCAATCCTCATCGGGAGTGCCGTTGGCAAACTCGATAAGGTCGAGAGCGTCGGGGATATAAATGTCGTAAAGATCCTCCCAGCTTGAAACCTCGCCGCTTTGGTACTGACAGGCGAGACCAACGTTCAAAACGGGAACAGCCTTCGCGCCTATATCCTCGCAAAGAAGGAAATAGTCGTAGAAGCCAAGCCCGTAGGTCTGGCAATAGCCGAACATTCCGTTGCCGTCGTGGTATTCGTTATGGGTCTGCCAGCGGTTCCAGTTCTGGGTGCGCTGTTCAACGGGACCGACGGTATTCTTCCATTGGTAACGGTTGCTCAGGTCGTAGCCTTCTACGATACATCCGCCGGGGAAGCGCAAAAAGCCGGGACGAAGCTTTGCCAGCTTTTCAACAAGGTCGGCTCTCAGACCGTTGTCGCGGCCATTGTAGGTTTCTTGGGGAAGAAGGGAAATCATGTCCAAATCAACCGTGCCGGCCTTGTCCAGCGAAACCTTTACCATAGCGTTTTTACAGTATTCCTGAGCCGTAACGGTAAATTCGTACTTTTCAAATTCTCCGGTGATTCCATCGAAGTTGCCGGAGCCTATGGCGTTGCCGTCGCCGTCAATAATTTCCACGGTTACGGCGCCGTCGTAATCTCCCCGGGCAAATATGCTCGCGTTAAACTTTTTGCCGGAGTATACACTGAAGCCGCTGTACTGAGAGGTGCCGTGGTCGGTGAAGGAGTAGCAGTCGTTTATAACGCCGTCTCCCGCCTCGTTGGCGGTAAGGCGGAGATAGGTTTTATTGTTCTCGTTAAGAGGATTTTCGCTTAAATATTCAAGCTCCGCTCCGCCATAGCCGCTCCAGCCGTAGCCGGGGATGGGTACGGGGTCGCCGTCTATAACCTGAACGCGGCGGGTAGTTCCCTCTTCGTAGGAGCTTACCTCATTATTGTTGGAATCGAAATACTTGTAAACGGGGTTTCCGTCGGCGTCAACCTGATTTTTGCTGTACGCCTCAAAGGAGCGGTTGTTGATAACCTCGCTGTAAAGGCCGCCGTCACCGGCATAGTTGATGTCCTCAAAGAAAAGACCGAACATACCGTCCTCAATTTCCGCGCCTTTTTCGTTCGCGTCAATATTTACGCCGTAGCGGGATATTTCCTCTTTGGCGCGTTCATGCCTGATTTTATCTATATCGTATTCTTCGGCTATGGTTTCCGGCGAAAGCGCATAGTCGTAAATTTCCACATCGTCCACCAGCATATTCGCGTAGCTGTCGCCGCTGTAGAAAGACTTGCCGACGTAGGCCAAAAGGTTTTTGCCCAGATCCGCAATTGTTACGCTGAGCTTTACATCGGAAACAAGCTGACCGTTAATATATGTCTTTACGCAGGAATCCTCGGCGGAAACCGTAAAGGTTATATTCGTCCACTTGTCTCCCGTGCTGATGCCTTCGCTTACGTCCGCGCCCTCCTCATGGTTGTATGTGCAAAGAGAGAGAGCCGTTCTCAGGCTGTCGGGGCGAAGGCGCGTGAAAAGATAGCGGTCGGAATCCTTACCCAAAGCAAAGGTAAAGAAGTTGCCCGTAGTTGTATTTTTCACATTCATTGAAACGGTAAGCTCGTTTTTGCCGTCCAGAGAGCCTTGGGGAATTTCAAGATATGTGTCGGACGAGCCGTCCAGAGAAAGCACGCTGCCCATTTCGTCGTCGTAAACGACCTTCGCCGCGCCGAAAAGAGTCGCGTCGTTGGTTCCGGAGCCGTCCTCGCCGGCGCCGCTGTTGAAATTATAGGAAATTATGGGGCTGTCTCCGTCATTGCCGACAGCGGAGGGCTGTACGCCCCACTTTTCGATTACGGCGTTATATTCCTTGTCCGTAACCTGCAAAACCGTACCGTGGCGGGGAGACACGGGGAAAGCGTAGGTATATGTGTCAAGCCCCGTAAACTGAACCGTACCCCCTTCTTCCTCGGGAACAAGAGAATCGGTCACATAGGGGAAGTATCCGCCGGAGCCGTATCTGTCCAGAATAAGGCAGAAGCTGTCGTCGGGAAGGCGGTATATTTCGGGGCCTTCAACGCCTTCCTCGGAATCGTAGGTGCTTATTCTGACAGGCTCGTAATCGCCCCGAACATTGTCGGAACGCTCCATAAACACACGCTTGGTGCTTTCGTTCTTCGTAAAACGGTAATAGCCGTTTTCGGTTTTAATCATGGTGGTGTCGATAACCGTCGTATATTCGTCCTCAGTATACGAGTCGCGGGTTACAAAGGGCTCAGGCTCCGAAAAGGTTACAAAGTCCCTTGTCGTCGCGCAGTAAACCACCTGCATATTATACTGTGGGCTGGAAGAATCGGTCATTTTTGAAGCCCAGAAAACCACATACTGGCCTGTGGTATCGTCGTATATCGCTTCGGGAGCCCATGTGCAGCCTTGGTAGGGCAAAGTGGAAATTTCAACCATTCTCTGCTCGCCCCAGTCCACAAGGTCCGTAGATTCCCAAACCATAATGCTTTTGCTGCCGTTAGTCTGATTTGTTCCCCATCCGTTTGAGGAAACCTTCAGGTCGGTGGCTATGAGATAGTATCTGTCGCCTTCGGAACTTCTGATTATGTAAGGGTCGCGAACGCCCTCTTCACCCATTGTAGACGACAATATGGGCTGATCGTCGTTAAGAGTGAACCAGTGAAAACCGTCGCGGCTGGCCGCAAGCCATATCTGCTCCTGTCCTGCGCCGTCGCCCTTAAAGTAATACATAAGGTATTTATCCGAAGGGTCGGCGTTGCCTTCCCCTTCGCCAAGGATGCTTACCTCCCCTTGGGGGGCCGCCTTAACCGTAAGGTCAAAGGTTTTTACGGCCGTTTCACCGTCAAGGGAAATTTCCGCCGTAAGGGTTACGTTTTCGTCTCTGCCGGTGCGGGTTACTTTTCCGGCCGGAGTGGGATAATAGCCTTCGTTGGGAATTTCCTTCGAGGAAACGACGCTTTCGTCAGAGGACGTCCAAAGGATTTCCGCCCCTCCCTCGCCTTTATCGGGAAGGGTGATATTTCCCCTGACGTCGTCGGGGTTATAAATTTCAAGAGCGTCGTAGGCTGAGCGCAGCTTTTCGCTCATGCCCGCCGCGAACGAAACTCCGGGGATAAGCGACAAGACAATAGCCGCCGCCGTAGCAAGAGCCGCCAACCGTTTTTTAATGTACATTTCTGTTCCTCCTTTTTTATTTTTATATATTTTATATTATAGCTTATTTTTTGGGCGATGTCAACAATACGCGCAAAAAATATATTGATTTTATTGTGAAAACATGATATAATTCCATACAAAGCTGTGGAAATGAGGAGCCAAAATGAAAAAAGCTACATTTAAGTCTTACGCAAAAATAAATCTCACCTTGGATGTTTTGGGCAAGCGTCAAAACGGCTATCACGATATAAAAATGATAATGCAGACAATTTCCCTTTACGACACCGTCACGGTGGAGCTTACCGATAAGGCGGGCGGGATTTCCGTTTCCGCCAATCTCCCCTACCTTCCCACGGGGCGGGAGAATCTGGCATACAGGGCGGCGGAGCTGTTCTTCGATAAAACAGGCATAAACGCCGGAGCCGTTATCACTCTCGACAAGCATATTCCCGTAGGCGCCGGTCTTGCCGGCGGAAGCAGCAACTGCGCCGTGGTGCTGAAGGCTCTTAACAAGCTGTGCGCCTCGAACCTTAGCGGCGAAGCCCTCTGCGAAATGGGGGCCGGCCTTGGCGCGGACGTTCCTTACTGCATACTTGGGGGAACAAAGCTTGCCGAGGGCATAGGGGAAAAGCTCTCCCCCTTGGCGAAGATGCCCCCCTGCCGCATACTTTTGGTAAAGCCCGCCTTTTCAATCAGCACTAAGGCTGTCTACGAAAAAATCGACAGCTTTTCCGGCTTCCGCCGCCCCGATACGGGCATGGTTATACAGGGGCTTAAAGAGAGGAGCATGGATAAAATTACCCGAGGCATGGCAAACGTCCTTGAGGAGGTCAGCATAAGCGACCATCCCGTTCTCGCGGATTTAAAGAACGAGCTTTTGAGCCTTGGAGCGGACGGCGCCCAAATGAGCGGCAGCGGCCCTACGGTTTTTGGTATTTTCACCGACAGGGAAAGAGCCTTTGCCGCCAAAAACCGTCTCAGGGGGAAATATAAAACGGTTTATCTTTGCAATCCCGTATAATTTTTGACAAATATGTGAACACTTCTTTCAGAGGTGATTTACTTGTGAAAAAAACATTTATTGCCGTCGGCGCAATCGTATGTACGGTCATGAGTCTGTTCTGCTATGCAGGGGAAACCAACGCCCGTCTCAGCAAGGACATTGTGCGCCTGCACATTCTGGCCAACAGCGACAGCGAAATCGATCAGGCTCTCAAGCTGAAGGTGAGAGATCGTATATTAAAGGAAACAAACGCTTCCGTTTCCAAAGAGGATATCTCTGAGACGCTTGAAAAGTACCGTCTTGCCGCCCTAAGCGAAATACGGGAAAACGGCTACGCCTACGACGTTACCGCCGAATACGGAAAATTTCACTTTCCAACCAAGGAGTACGGCTCTTTAACATATCCGGCGGGGGATTACGACGCCGTAAGGATAAAAATCGGGCGCGGAGAAGGCCTCAACTGGTGGTGTGTGCTGTTTCCTCCCTTATGTTACGTAAACGAAGCGGTGGATTCGGAAAAGACCCTTGCCGAGCTTAAGAAAATGCTGTCTCCGGAGGATTACGAGCTTATAACCTTATCCAAAGACAGCCCCGTTACGGTAAAAGTCAAATTTAAAATTGTCGAAATAATTAACAACCTAAAGGAGAAAGTCACCAATGCGAATGAGAACAAGAGCAAATCTTCAAAGTCGGCTTGACGCCTGCCGAGATTACGACCTGCCTACGGGGGAGGGGGTTATGCCCTCTCCCCTTCACATAGAAATAGGCTGCGGCAAGGGCGCTTTTATATGCGCCGCCGCCGCGCTGCACCCGGAAATAAACTATATAGCCGTGGAGAAAATATCCAACGTAATAGTCTTGGCTATGGAGAAGGCCAAAGAGGCGAATCTTAAAAACCTTAAGTTTATCCGAGGGGATTTTTCGTTAATAGCGCAGGATTTTCCGGACGGCTGCGCCGACAGGATATACCTTAATTTCAGCGACCCGTGGCCCAAGACCGGCTATGCCAAACGCCGCCTTACCCACGGGGCCTTTCTTGAGCTTTACAAAAGAATACTTAAGACCGGCGGAGAAATTCATTTTAAAACCGATAACCGTCCTCTTTTTGAATTTTCTCTCGAAACTTTTCCCGAAAACGGCTTTGCCCTCAAAAACATTACATTTGATTTACATAACAGCGGCTTCGAGGGAAATATAATGACGGAATACGAAAAACGCTTCAGTGAAGCGGGTACGCCCATATGCCGCCTTGAAGCTGTAAAAACAGATTCTTATTAAATATTCACAAAAAATTTATAACATTTCTGTTACAAATTTTTGAAAAAGGACTTGCATTTCCGAAGCTGATGTGTTATAATTTATGCATGGTGACAATTTTTACCGTATAATTTCGGAAAGGTGTGTGCATAATGCTCAAAATTGTCCGCAAGACTTTACTTGTCGCTTTGGTCATTGCTTCGGCGCTCGTTTTCTGCTGCTCGGCCGCTTTCGCCGACGACACTATGTCTGTGTTCGTAAACGGACGCAAGGTTCGTTTCGGTAGCGAGCCGATAGTTAAAGACGGC
Source organism: uncultured Oscillospiraceae bacterium (assembly GCA_964551215.1). Classification (GTDB taxonomy): domain Bacteria; phylum Bacillota; class Clostridia; order UMGS1883; family UMGS1883; genus JAFLUQ01. The sequence continues at coordinate 19,196 of CAZKBV010000011.1, forward strand.
GTTACCCTTGTTGAGGCTCGTCCTTTTGCCGAGGCTTTGAACGCAAGCGTTAAATGGTCCGCCAACACACAAAGCGTAAAGCTCACCACAAGCAAGCTTGGGCTTGTGCTTAAAATGGACTACGACATTATGACCGTTTCCGAAATAAACAACTCCGACGATGACGATATGCGTCAGGTTCAGCTTGCGGCGGCTCCCGTTCTTGTGGACGACACCGCTTTCGTTCCCGTAAGAAATATATCCGAGGCTTTGGGCGCGGATATAAGCTGGGATACGGGTTCCAACTCAATAAACATTTCCCTTAACGGGTACAAATATTCCAATAAGGCAAACGCCTCCCCCGCTTCACCGAATATTCTTCCGGACTCTTTCCGCGGTTCCGGCGGTCACACCTTCTATTTCCAGAACCAAGCCGACTGGCAGTTCCCCTCTTACGGCAGCGGTTATTGCTGGACTTGTTGCTACGCAATGCTTATATCCGACGTTACGGGCGATACGGTTACTCCCGCTGACGTCGCCGCGGTAAACGAAGCTGCCGGCGGAGACGGAAATTACTGCTACCATTGGGACATTACCGACGCTTTTGGAGTAAAGCTGGTACCGGCTCTCAGCAAGGACAGCCCCTATTACGGCGGGATGGATTCCAATTCTGGCGGAACCAGAGTTAATAATCCCGACAACGATGACGAGATTGCGGCGGCGGCCATAAAAGAAGCCTTGGACAATCACCCCGAGGGAGTTATCGTGCGCTATTCCTCCTACCCTCACTCCATTGTCGCGGTGGGCTACAGCGGCGACACAATATATTTTAACGATCCCATGCCTTCCGGTCAGGGAAAATATTCCGACACAAGCGCTTACAGCAACATCACCTTTGAGGAAACCTGTGTATCTTCAAAATTGAATCTTGCGGACTTGACTTGTATTCAGGCTATCGAGGCCGAATAAGAAAAACACACAAAATAAAAAATATATATAAGGAAATTAAGGCGTGACAGCTTTGATTGAGGTGACAATCAAAGCTGTCACGTTTTTTCAAAAAAGCGGGCAGGAAAAACAGTCGCCAAAAAAATTTATAAAAAAATAATATATATTGTGTTTTTGCTATTGACAAATATCAATATATAGAGTATAATAGTTTTTGCAGGGCGAAAATAATCCTACGAATTTTGAAAAAGGACGGATAAAAATGAAGATAATCAAAAGAAATAAAGCAGAGGTCGATTTTGACATCAATAAAATTGTCGCCGCCGTTACAAAAGCGAACAATGTCGTTAAGGACGACGAAAAGATGACTTCGAAGCAGATACAGCGCATTGCCGATTCCGTGCAAAAATCCTGTGAAAAAATGGGGCGCGCCCTTTCCGTGGAGGAAATACAGGATCTTGTCGAAAAGCAGATAATGGCTCACGGCGCCTATGAGGTCGCCAAAAAATACATTACATACCGTTACACAAGAAGCCTTGTAAGAAAATCCAACACCACCGACGACAGCATCCTTACGCTTATAGAGTGCAACAACGAAGAAATCAAGCAGGAAAATTCAAACAAGAATCCCAGCGTAAACAGCGTTCAGCGCGACTATATGGCCGGTGAGGTCAGCAAGGACATCACCGAGCGCATACTTCTGCCCAATGATATTGTGGAAGCTCATCGCAACGGTATTATCCACTTCCACGACGCCGATTATTTTGCCCAGCATATGCACAACTGCGACCTTGTGAATCTTGAGGATATGCTCCAAAACGGCACCGTAATTTCCGGAACCATGATAGAAAAGCCTCACAGCTTTTCCACGGCCTGCAATATCGCGACCCAGATAATAGCTCAGGTTGCTTCCAGCCAATATGGCGGGCAGTCGATTTCTTTAACTCATCTGGCTCCCTTCGTGCAGGTTTCCAGAGAAAAAATCAGAACTTCGGTTTTAAAAGAGCTTGAAGATTTGGGGCCTCTCCCCTCCGAAGAAAAAATCTCGCAGATTGTCGAAGAACGGCTTAAGGAAGAAATAGAGCGCGGCGTCCAAACCATACAGTATCAGGTTGTAACCCTCATGACAACAAACGGGCAGGCTCCCTTTGTTACGGTGTTTATGTACCTTAACGAAGCCAAGGATCCTCAGCTCAAAAAGGATCTCGCTTTAATCATCGAAGAGGTTCTTAAGCAGCGCTATCGCGGCGTTAAAAACGAGGCCGGCGTATTTGTAACCCCCGCTTTCCCCAAGCTGATTTACGTCCTTGAGGAGGATAACGTAACCGAGGATTCCCCCTATTGGTACCTCACCCGTCTCGCGGCGAAATGCACCGCGAAACGAATGGTGCCCGACTATATATCCGAAAAAATGATGCTTAAGCTGAAGGTTGACAAAAACGGCAACGGCAACTGCTATACATGTATGGGCTGCCGCAGCTTTTTGACGCCTTATGTGGATGAAAACGGCAAACCAAAATACTACGGTCGTTTTAATCAGGGCGTTGTTACAATCAACCTTGTGGACGTTGCCTGCACCGCTTGCGTAGGCAGCGAGGATAACAGCAAAAACGAGGAAAAATTCTGGCAAATCCTTGACGAAAGGCTGGAGCTTTGCCACAGGGCGCTTCAACAGCGTCATCAGCGTCTTGAGGGTACACTTTCCGACGCCGCGCCCATACTCTGGCAGTACGGAGCTTTGGCGAGACTAAAAAAGGGCGAGCCTATAACCAAGCTGCTCCACGGAGGGTATTCCACAATATCCTTGGGCTACGCCGGACTTTGGGAATGTGTATATGAGGTTACCGGTAAGAAGCTGACCGAACCTGAAGGCGAGGCCTTCGGTCTTAGGGTAATGCAGGCTCTTAACGACGCCTGCGCCAAATGGAAGGCCGCCGAAAATATCGACTATTCCATTTACGGCACTCCCCTTGAATCCACCACATACAAATTCGCGAAATGTCTTCAGAGGCGTTTCGGCATAATAGAAGGCGTAACCGATAAGAATTACATTACCAACAGCTATCATATACATGTGACCGAGCCTATTAACGCCTTTGACAAGCTGGCTCTTGAATCAAAATTTCAGGCTCTTTCCCCCGGCGGCGCCATAAGCTATGTTGAGGTTCCCAATATGCAGGATAACTTGGACGCTGTTGTTCAGGTAATGCAGTTTATATATGACAATATTATGTACGCCGAGCTAAATACTAAGTCGGACTATTGTCAGGAATGTGGCTACGACGGGGAGATACGGATAATTGAATTGAACGGTAAGCTTGAATGGCAATGCCCCAACTGCGGAAATACCGACCAAACTAAGATGAATGTGGCTCGCCGCACCTGCGGATATATCGGCACACAGTTTTGGAATCAGGGACGTACTCAGGAAATTAAAGAAAGAGTGCTGCATCTTTAATGAATTACTGTGAAATTAAAAATTGTGACATTGCCAACGGCTTGGGCGTAAGAGTGTCGCTTTTCGTATCCGGCTGCACAAACCATTGCGAAAATTGCTTTCAGCCTCAGACGTGGGATTTTAACTATGGCGAGCCTTTTACTCCGGAGGTTGAGGCAAAGCTGCTGGAGATGCTCAGCCCCGGATATATCCGTGGGCTGACGCTTCTGGGCGGCGAACCGTTTGAACCGGCAAACCAATCGGCACTGCTGCCTTTTTTGAAAAAAGTTAAGCTGCAATACCCGCAAAAGGATATTTGGGCCTTTTCCGGCTTTCGCTACGACGATGAGCTTACGAAGGCCGGAGCTTACCCCAATCGCGAGGTCACTCGGGAGCTTTTGTCGCTGATAGATGTTCTTGTTGACGGGCGTTATGTGGAGTCCCTTAAAAATATTTCCCTCAAATTCCGCGGCTCCTCCAATCAGAGAATAATTGACTTGAACGAAACAAGAAAAAATTCTGTTTTAACCCTATGGGATGAAACAAAAGCTTCAAATTGAGCCGCTCTTTCCGTTTCAAGAGGCATTGTATACAATACAAAATCCCCGCCATTCCTAAGAAAATAGGAATGGCGGGGATTTCTTTGGTCTGAGTGGGGAGACTTGAACTCCCGGCCTCTTGAACCCCATTCAAGCACGCTACCAAACTGCGCTACACCCAGATTTACATAATATATCGGCAAAACCGACCGCTTTACATTGCCGTCTCGTAACCGCTTTGTTAGTATACATCAGAAAATCACATTTGTCAATACTTTTTTTGAAATTTTTTATTTAAATTTTAAGAAAAAGCCGCATCGCGAATTAACCTACGGGCAAGCGTCCGCCGAAATTGTTCCGATTTAAAGAATTCGCGTTTCAAGAATTTCGAAACGCGAATTGACGCCGACATAACGCCGGTGGCGGAGAGGATGGGATTCGAACCCATGTGCGCTTTCGCGCAAACTGATTTCGAGTCAGCCCCGTTATGACCACTTCGATACCTCTCCGTATTCAGTTAACGCCCTGAGCTTACGACCCGCGAATCCCTTCAAAAAAGCTCCGCAAAAGACTGCTACATTCATCCTCCAAGACTCCGCCGTAAACCTTAGCTTTGCCGCCAAGACAATGCTCGGCAAAAACATCTATTCGCCCGCCGGCTCCGCCGTACTCAGGGTCATACGCTCCGAAAATAAGCCGTTCCATGCGGCAATTTAAGATTGCCCCGCAGCACATTACGCAAGGCTCCAAGGTTACGTAAATGTCACAGCCGTTAAGCCGCCAGTCGCCCAAAGCCGCCGCGGCCTCAGTAATTGCCCTTATTTCCGCATGCATAACCGCGCTATGCTCATTTTCGCACAAATTATGCCCTCGGCCTATGATGCTTCCCTCACGAACCACCACCGCCCCCACGGGAATTTCCCCAACGGAAAGAGCCTTTTTTGCTTCAATTATCGCTTCACGCATAAACTTATTTTCCATAGCTTACTTATAATACCACAAAATTACCTCTAAGTCAAGAGTTTTATTAAAAATATTACCTTCCGTTAATCCGTAGTTAATTTTAGAAGCTCTTTCAATTCCTCCGAATTGAAGTAGTATTTGCTGTTACAAAAGTGGCAGCAAAGCTCCGCGTGACCGTCGGTTTCAAGAATTTCCCTTAAATCCTTCGCGCCTATGCTTAAAAGAGCCCTCGACATTCGTTCACGGCTGCAATCGCATTTGTATTCTGTGGGCATATCCTCAAAGTAGTCTGTTTCGTACCCTTTAAGGAGCCGCTCTATTATATTTTTCGGAGTCTCCCCCTCGCTTAGCAGAGCGGTAACGGCGGGGATTTCCGCTATTGCCTTTTCCACACGGTCGATATCCTCGTCCGTCGCCCCGGGAAGGAGCTGTATAACAAAGCCTCCGGCGGCCTTGACGCTGTAGTCCCTGTCCACAAGGACTCCGAGCCCCACCGCCGAGGGGAGCTGTTCGCTGACGGCAAAGTACTTTGTGATATCCTCGGCGATTTCACCGCTTACAAGAGGAATCTGCCCTACGTACGGCTCTTTCATGTGCAAATCCTTGATTACGCTGAGAGTGCCGTTTCGTCCAACCGCCGCGCCAACGTCCAGCTTGCCGTCCGGCCGCAAAGGAATATCCACAAGAGGATTGTCCGCATAGCCCTTTACCGAGCTTCGTCCGTCGGACACGGCCACAACACGGCCTATGGGGCCGCCGCCGTTAATCTGAACGGTCACGCTGTCGTCGTACCCCTTAAGCATCCGCCCGAGAATTGCCGCCGCCGTAAGAGTCCGCCCCAAGGCGGCGCAGCATACGGGACTCATGCGGTGAATTTCCTGAGCTTTGTTCACCAAGCAGGTGGTATCGGCGGCAATTACACGTATGCCGCCGTCGTGAGTGATTGCGCTTGCAATATAGTCCATAGGTTTAAAACTCCGTTTCAATCATTTTCGTTACCAGCTTGACGGTATTCTCCAAATCCTCAAAGCATATGACCTCTCGGGGAGAATGGATGTACCTCGCGGGAATGGATACGGTTCCGGCGGGGATTCCTCCCCCCGTAAGGTTTATGGCTCCGGCATCTGTTCCGCCGTAGGCCGCCGCTTCAAGCTGATAGGGAATCTCCGCCGCCCTTGCGCAGGAAAGCATAAACTCCCTTGCCTTAGGATTGATTATAAACGAAGCGTCCTTCATTTTAAGCCCCGGGCCCTTCCCCAAGGCAAGGCTTGCAAAGCCGCTTTCGGGGGTGTCGCCGGTCATGGAAACATCTATGGCAAAGCCCATATCGGGCATAATGGAATACGCGGCGGTTTTTGCTCCTCTCAGGCCCAGCTCCTCCTGAACGGTGAACACGGCGTAAACCTCGCAGGGGGATTTTTCCGCCCTTTGCAAAGCTTTTATAAGGGCATAACAGCCGCTTCGGTCGTCAAGCGCCTTTGCCGATACACAGCTTCCCATAACCTGAAGCTCGCCCTCAGGCACAGCCATATCCCCTATTGACACAATGCGGCAGGCGGCGTCATAGTCAGCCGCGCCGATATCTATATACATTTTATCAAGGGTGATTGCTCCCAAACGTTCCTTGTTTTCGTAGGAAATTACGCCTTTCGCTCCGTTTTCAAAAACAACGCCCCTGTTTACGCAGCCGCCGACGCTTACTCCGCCAACGCCTGTAAAACGGAGGAATCCGTTTTCCTCAATGTGAGTTACCATGAGACCTATCTCGTCCATATGCGCCGCAAGCATGAGCTTATGCCCGTTTCCCTTTTTGCGGCATATAAGGCTGCCTAAGGCGTCGGTGTAAACATCGGTAACGTAAGGCTCAACCTCCTTTTTTATAAGCTCCCGAATATTGTCCTCTCTTCCGGAGGGCGAAAAGCACCCTGTGAGTTTTTTCAGCAGTTCCATTTACAGCTCTCTCCCTTCAAGTTCCTTTAATACCCTATGAGCAAGACGCTTCATGCTTTCGTAGTCGCTTTTGCTCATAACGCTTACAGGGGAATGGATATACCGGCATGGCACGGCCAGCACCGCCGTTTTGACCCCCGCTCCGGCGCGCTGTATCCTGCCGGCGTCGGTGCCGCCGTTTTTGGTGCGCTTAAACTGGAGGGGAATGTTTTCCCTTTTGGCAACGTCCTTTATAAGCTCAAAGAATTTCCTGTCGCTTACGGCGGTCATGTCCATAGCCGTCATGGATACTCCCTTGCCCAAATAATTTACGCTCCGGCAGGGCTTTGTGCCGTACACGTCATTGCACGTGGTTCCCTCCAAAACAAGAGCGATGTCCGGCTTTACGCGGTTTGCGGCGATTGCCGCTCCGCCGCCCATTTCCTCCTGAACGGTGAAAACGAAATACATATCGTTTTCGTAGCTGTCCTTCATAAGCTCTATCATTGCGGCGCAGCCGACTCTGTCGTCAAGGGCCTTGCTTTTGACACAGCCGTCGCCGAACTCAACGTATTCTCCGGCAAATGTGCCGTAATCTCCTAAGGAAAGACGGCTTTCCGCTTCGGCCTTGTCGGCGGCGCCTATATCGATATAAAGCTCCTTCATGGGGATGGGCTTTTCCAATTCCGCACGGTTTTGAAGATGAACCGCCTTGGCGCCGATTATTCCCTCCACCATATTTTCGCCCAGAACAACCTTTTTGCTCACAAGCACCGTAGTCATAATTCCCCCTACGGTCTTAAACCTGACAAAGCCCTCGTCCGTAAAGCCGCTGACGATAAAGCCCACTTCGTCCATGTGGGCGGCAACCATAATCCTTTTGCCCTTCCCCTTTTTATGGGCGATAATGTTCCCCATAACGTCTACGGTGATTTCGTCGGCGGTTATATTTTCAAGGATAAAATTCCGCACCTGATCCTCCTTGCCGGAAGGCCCTATTTTTTCGCACAACTGTTTTAATAGCAAAGCTGTTCACCGCCTTTAAACCTAAGTAAATACGCCGCAATAAGACGGGCGGTATTTTCTATATCCCTGAGATCCGCAACCTCGTAATTTGCGTGCATATATCTTAACGGCACGGACAAAAGCGCCGTGGGGATTCCGTTTCCGGCAATGTGTATTTCCTCGGCGTCGGTGCCTGAGCGGCCGCTTTCCACGTCAATCTGCACGGCGATTGAGTTTTCCTTTGCGCAGTCGAGAAGCTGTCTTGTAAGCTTCGGGTGGAGCTGAGGGCCTACGCTTACAACAGGGCCTTTCCCCAAGGGGAAAGCGTTGTCGCTGACTCCGGGGCTTGTTCCGTGGCACACGTCCACGGCAATGGCCGCGTCGGTATGGTGAGACGCGGCGGCGGTTTTTGCCCCTCTAAGCCCCGGCTCCTCCTGAACGGCGGCAACGGCGTAAACGTCGCAGGAGAGTTTGTACTCGGAAGCGATTTCCAGCGCCTTCACAAGAGCCGCCACTCCGCCTCGGTCGTCGATACACCTTGCCGCCGCAACGCTGCCGCAAAGCTTCGTGAAGCCCGTATTTATAGTGATTATATCCCCTATTTTCACCCGTTTTTCCGCTTCTTCCTTTGAAAAACCGATGTCAACAGCCATATTTTCTATGGAAACGGCCTTGTCCGGATTTTTGGCAAGATGGGGCGGCATTGCGCCGATAACACCGAAAAGCTCCCCGTTTTCGGTATGGACGGTGACCTCCGTTCCCGGCAGAGTTTTAGGGTCGAAGCCCCCTATCGGGCAAAAATTGAGACTGCCCTCGTCCGTAATTGCGCTGACCATCAGCCCAAGCTCATCCTGATGAGCTTCAATCATAATTGAAGGGGCGTTGTCTTTGCCGCATTTTAAACAGCCGTAAACATTGCCCATAACGTCCTCGTACACTTCGGTGCAGTAGGGAGCGAAAAGCTCCTTTACGGTTTCCCTCACCGCTTCCTCGTTGCCGCTTACTCCCGCGGGAGCGTCAAGAGCGCGGAGTATTTCTTCTATATTCAAGATTTATCCTCCCTTAAAGCTCGTTTACCAATTTTTTAAACAAATTTCCCCGTTCCTCAAAATTGCGGAACATATCGAAGCTGGTGCTGGCGTTGCTCATAAGCACAACGTCCCCTTCCTTGGCTGTTGCCGCCGCGTTTTTAACCGCCTCTTCATAGCTTTGGCAGATTTTCACGGGAATATCCCCGCCAATGCCGGTTTTTGCGGTATAGCCGCACAGCGCCGCCTTTATAGCTTCGGCGGTTTTGCCTACAAGGAAAATCGCCGTGGTTTTCTCGGCCAAATATTCGCCCAGCGCGTCGTAGGGAATCCCCTTATCCTTGCCGCCGGCAATGAGAATCACCTTGTCGAACACCTTAAGAGTGTTTATGGTGCGGTTGGGACTGCTGTCAATAGAGCTGTTATAGTAGCGGACGCCGTCCTTCACTCTTACAAGCTCAATTCGGTGAGGTACTCCGCCGAATTCACGGGCAACCTTTACTATTGCTTCCGGCTTTGCCATATCCCCCGCGGCGGCAATGGCGGCCATATAGTTCTGTACATTGTGTTCCCCGGGAATTTTAATGTCGGACTTTTTCATTATCTCTCTGCCGAAGCCGTAGATAACTCCGTTTTCGCAGTATACGTCACATTCTTGGTCGTACCCGAAAACCCGCACCCTTCCTTTCGCGTTAAGACGGCACTCGAAGCTTTCGGGATTGGTCTTGTTTACTACCAAAACTCCCTGCGGCCCCTGATGAAGATATATATTTCGCTTGGCGTCCTTGTATTCCTCATAATCCCTGTGCCAGTCCAAATGGTTGGGACTCATATTGGTTATAACGGCAACGTCCGGACTTTTGCGGAGGGTGTGAAGCTGGAAGCTGCTCAGCTCCAGCACGGCAATATGGCCGTTTTCTATGGTTTCGATTTCCGGCAGAAGGGGCTTGCCGATATTGCCCCCGAGATGGCAGGTATAGCCGCTTTCCGTCAGTATATTGTTTATAAGGGTGGTGGTAGTGGTTTTTCCGTCGCTGCCCGTTACGGCGATTATCTTCGCCGGACAGAGGTCGAAAAACACCTCCATCTCGCTTGTTACGATGCTCCCCCTTTCCCGCGCCTTCGCAAGCTGGGGAATGTCGAAGCGCATACCCGGAGTTTTAAAAATATAGTCTCCGGAAAGGGAATCAAGATAATTTTCCCCTGTTTTAAGGGAAACTCCCATTTCTCTAAGCTCACGGGCGGCGTCGCCCAAGTCCTCCTCGGAGCGTTTGTCCGCCGCCGTCACCTTTGCTCCCAGACCCGAAAGGAAACGGATAAGGGGAAGATTGCTTATTCCTACGCCCAAAACCGTAACATTTTTATTTTTTATTTCCGCCTTAAAATTTTCAAGCTTAATATTCACCGTTACTCATCCTATCGTATAAAATTGGTTTTAATTTTATCCTCCGAGGGGGGAATGTCGATTCCGGCCTTTTCCCCTGCTTTGATGCACTTGATAAGCCATGCCGTATTTCTGCCCAAGATACGCATAATCTGAAGGCCTTCCTCGTCCTTCATAACATCCTCGGGGCTGTTGCCATGCACCATAGGCCAATAGTTGGAGCTTACAACAGGCATATTGTTTATTGTAAAATATTTTAGAAGCTGGTCGATAGAAGCGGTGGTTCCCGCTCGTCTTGCGCTGACAACGGCGGCTCCGGGCTTATAACGGAGCTTCCCCGCTCCGGCGTAGAAAAGACGATCCATAAAGGACGTGGCTTCTCCGCTGGCAGAGGCGTAATGAACGGGGGAGCCGATGATAAGCCCGTCGCACTCGTCCAGCTTTAAAAGAGCTTCGTTTACGCAGTCGTCGGTGACGCATTTTCCGTTCTTGCGGCAAAAGCCGCAGCCGAGACAGCCTTTTGTTGTGCCGCCCGCCTGAAAAATTTCGGCTTCAACGCCGTTTTTCTCCAGCTCGTCGGCAACCGTTTTAAGAGCCGTGTATGTACATCCGTTTTTATGGGGACCGGCGTTAATTAAAAGTACCTTCATATTTAATCTGCCTTTCTGTCTTTTTCATATATTTCTTTTATTTCCTTTTCGCGGGAAATAAAAATATCCGTAATCTCGGGGTCGTAATACACTCCCGAAAATTCTCTCAGCGCGCCCAAGGCATTGTCTACGGTCAGACCTTCGCCCCATACAAGGCAATCTAACCCGTCGGTCAGGGAAACTATTCTCGCTCCAAGGGGAATGTCCCCGCCCTTGAGACGGTCGGGATAGCCGCAGCCGTTCCACCGCTCGTGGTGGCTTTTCGCAATCAGCCTTGCGGCCTCAATATATGTTCCGCCGCCGAGACGCAGGGATATTTCTCCGAGAATTTTCTCCCCCTCAATTGTATGAGCCTTCAGAAGCTCCGCCTCTCTTTCGGTAAGCTCCTTTTTTTCGAGAATATCGTCTCTTACGGCGATTTTTCCTATGTCGTGCAATGTGGAAGCCAAAACGATATTGTCGGCGTATTCCGCCGTAAGCTCCGGATAATCCCTTCGGAGCATTGCCCCGGTGAGTATTCCGGTTAAAAGCTGCACCCTTTTTATATGTCCGCCGCCGGAGCCGTCCCGTTTTTCCGCCCGTGAAGCAAAGCTTTCCGCCAGATAGCGGTGAAGCTCCAAAAGCTCTCTGGAATCCGCCGCCGTGCGCAGTCTTTTCTCCACAAAGGCATTTTTATCCTTAAACCACAAGTATACCTCTCCTTTCCGCAATGGGAATAGGTTTATTCTTAATTTGTT
>CAZKBV010000012.1:0-25543 GCA_964551215.1 uncultured Oscillospiraceae bacterium
AGCCAGATAGAAGGCAAATAATGCTTGACCTGCCGATAAATCTATGGTATAATAAACGCAGAAAGTCTTGCGGGGCAAGCCTTTAAGGCTACGCCATTACCGCGCTGTGCGCGGCCGCGTAATTGACGGCTTCGCAAACGAGCCAATGCAAGCAAGCATTTTTGCTCATGGTATAATAATTTTATGAAATACGTTGTTTACGTTTTATATCACGGCTAGGCCATATTATAGAATAATAGAATAAAAAACAAAGGAGAACGGAAAATGAAAGAACGCATATACAGTATACCGCTTACCGACGCGTTAAACGAAAACCGCGGCTGTGTTATGTGCAGCCTTGAAAAAAAGCTTGAAGAGGACGCCGTTACATATTTTATGGGAGCGTCAAAGATGGAACCCGACGTTCGCATTATGACCAACAAAAAGGGCTTCTGCCGCCGTCATCTGCATATTATGGAGGAAAACGGAAGTCCTCTGGGGCTTGCTCTTATGCTTGATACTCATCTTGAAGAAGTGCGCAGCCGTCTGGACAAAAAAGGGAAGGTCGGCGGGCTTTTTGCGTCCAAAAAAAATATTGCGGCGGTCTGCAATGAAATTGATTCCATAACAGGGGGGTGCGTTGTGTGCGACAAGCTAAATGGCCACATTTTCGACGCCGCCGCGAATCTTGTCTATCTTTGGGACAAGGAAAATGAATTTCGCAAAAAGTTAGAGGAGGCGCAGCCCTTGTGCTTAGAGCATTTCAGCCTTGTGCTTAAAGCCTCCGCCGAGGAGCTTGGGGGAAAACGTCTGGACGAATTTGCGGAATTTATCATTAAAAGCCAAAGCGAAAAGTTTGCGGAATTAAACGAGGACGTGAACTGGTTTACAAAGAAGTTCGACTTCAACAACAAAAACGCGGATTGGAAAAACAGCAAGGACGCGATTCCCCGCGCGGTGGAAAAGCTGGTAAAATATTAATACATTATTAAAAACTACAAAATAAATTTTCTTAAATTGCGTGGTAAAATAAACGCGTACACAATCGGCGGGACAATCTGTCCGGCGGAAAAATAAAATAATATACTGCTGTCATTTTAAGGCGGAATGGAGAGCATTATGAACGTACTCAGATTTCTCACACCTAAAAGTCAGGTGGTTTATTTATACAGCGACTACACACTGCGTCAGGCTATGGAAAAGATGGAATTTCACCGGTACACGGCTGTTCCGGTAATAAACCGAAGCGGAGAGTATTCGGATATAATCACGGAGGGGGACGTGCTGTGGAGTCTTAAAAACGAATGTAATTTTGATTTGCGCATTGCGGAGCAGACGCCCCTTTCCCAAGTCAAGCGCCACTCCTATAAGGAGCCTATCGGCGTGGGGGCGGATATGGAGGATTTGAAAAGCCTTGCCGTAAATCAGAATTTCGTCCCGGTTATAGACGATACGGGAGTTTTTATCGGAATAGTTACCAGAAAGGATATTTTGCAATATTGCTTCGGCAAGCTGGACGAAATGGAAAAGAAATCGGGGAAATAAAAGATGTATCAAAGGAAGAACTTTATCAAAGTAATACTTTTAAGCCTGATAACCTGCGGAATTTACAATATAGTATTTATGTACGAATACGACAAAGAGGTCAGGAATTTATACAGACACGCGAATTACAGACCTATGGAATTCCTGCTCGCTTTTCTGCTTTCGTTATTTACCTGCGGCCTGTTTTTGTACGGCTGGTATTACACTCTTTACCGCTGTCAGAGCGAGGAGGCAAAGGCCATAGGCGTTATTCTCAATATAGAGAATCCTATCATTATGACGGTCTGCATGATAGTGCCGTTTTTTTGTACATACCTTCTCTGCGACAACTATAACAAGCTGCTTGAAGAGCTGCAAAGAAGGGGAGAGGCGTGATGGAGCCGGTCGTTAAGACCTTGGAGACGCCTCGGCTGATACTCAGGGAGTTTCGGGAAAGCGACGCCGAAAGGATGCTGGAAAACTGGGCCTCCGACGAAAACGTGACAAAATACCTTATGTGGAAGCCCCATGAAAGCGTAGATGTGACGCTGGAATATATACGCTTTACAAGGGACAGGTGCCGCGGCGGGGGCTGCGACTGGATAATCGTTTTAAAGGATACCGGTGAGCCGATAGGCTCCATAGGCGCGGTGAACATGGATAAAAAGCTTAAGCTTGCTCATGTGGGCTATTGCATTGGGGAAAAATGGTGGCATCGGGGCTATGCCTCCGAAGCGTTTAAGAGGGTTATCGAGTATTTCTTTGACGAGCTGGGCATGAACCGGGTGGAATCCCGCCACGATGTGCGCAATCCCAATTCGGGAAAGGTTATGCTAAAGTGCGGCCTTAAATATGAGGGAACTCTCAGGCAGTCGGATTTTAACAATCAGGGAATCTGCGACTGCGCGTGGTACGGTATACTGCGAAGCGAATATGAAAAGGAGAAGAAAAATGGGAAAATCTAAGGTCTATTTTACAAAAGAAATCACACCGGAAAATGTTCTCCGGCTTTACAATGCGCTGGGAATCGAGCTTAAGGGAAATGTGGCGGTGAAGGTTCATTCCGGCGAACAGGGGAACCGGAACTTCATCCGTCCGGAATTTTTTAAGCCCACAGTTGAGGCCGTAAAGGGTACCGTTGTTGAATGTAACACGGCCTACGGCGGCAGCCGCGGAGACACAAAATCCCACCGCGAGACTATGGAAAAGCACGGCTGGACGAAAAATTTTAAGGTGGATATCCTTGACGCGGAGGGGGAAAGCATGGAGCTGCCCGTTAACGGCAAGCATATAAAAACCGACTACGTGGGAGCTAACCTTAAAAATTACGATTCCCTTCTGGTGCTTTCCCATTTTAAGGGGCACCCAATGGGAGGCTTCGGCGGAGCCATGAAGAATATTTCCATAGGGCTTGCGTCGTCCTACGGAAAGGCGGTAATTCACGGGGCGGGCGAGCCTGAAAAAATTTGGTCCTCCGACCACGACGCCTTTGTAGAAACCATGGCGGACGCCGCCAAGGCTGTGTGCGATTATTTTAAGGGAAAGACAGCGTTTGTGAATGTGATGTGCAACATGAGCGTAGACTGCGACTGCTGTAGCGACGCAGAGGATCCGAAAATGGGCGATATAGGCATACTTTCCTCCCTTGACCCGTTGGCGCTGGATCAGGCCTGCGTGGATTTGGTATACGCCGCTGACGACAGCGGAAAGTCCGATTTGATTGAAAGAATAGAATCCCGCAACGGCAAGCTGATTCTTGACGCGGCGGATAAATTGGGCATAGGAAGCAGGGAGTACATTTTAACGGAAATTTAAACCTTCATTGGACAAGATTCCGCTTCGGCTATGTACTCTTTATACAAAAAATTTCGGTTTTTCTATTGACAAGGGAAAAAAAATAATGTATAATAGCTTCGTTAAGAAAAATCAATATTTTTTGTATGCCGATGTAGCTCAGTTGGTAGAGCAGCTCATTCGTAATGAGCAGGTCGCAGGTTCGAGTCCCGTCATCGGCTCCAAAAGTCCGGCAGAAGAAGTGGTTAAGAAGCGGTTAAACAGAGACGCTGCCGAAAATTAATCGTCCCCTCCCTCGTTTTTAAAGCGGGGGGGGGTATACTGTCTACGGCCAAATCCTTAGGATTGCTTTTCAAAGGCGAAAGTAAAGGGTAAATAAGCTTTAAGGAGCTTTCACATGAACAATATTTGCTCATTAATGGGCGACAGCATTTTTCTCATTTTTGACATTATAGCGTTTTCCCGTATGCTTCCCCCAAAGAATCCCTCTCGCAAAAGCCGCGCGGTTATGTACGGCGGATGCGCGGCCATTTTTATACTGTACTGTATTGCCGCGACGGTTTGCGAACTGCCTCGCAGCGCGTTGACCTTTTTTGTTATAAACATACCGTCGTTTGTATTGTTCTTTATTCTGACCAAGTATAGGGACGCCAGATTTTTGCTGACATTTTGCCTTTCCAATATAGTGGCCGCCGTGCTGATTTTTTTTGTGCGGGCAATATGCTTGCCGTTGAAGCACAGCGGTATTGCCGCTTTGTTGATGGCGGCGGCGGTGACGCTGCCGGCGCTTTTCAAGGGCCGCCCGTATTTTAAAAAGTATCGCGAGGTTATGAGCTATACCGACCAAAACTGGTGGATAATGGCCGTTTCGTCGGCGGTAATTTATATAACCATTATGTTTATAATGGCGTATCCCACCCCTATTATAGAAAGGCCGGAATATATACTGCCGACAGCGATAGTGTATATTATGATAGTGTCGGTTGTTTTTGTGCTTATGTTTTCCATATATAATAATTACAGGCTCCATGAGCAGAATCATCGGCTTACGGAGGCCCTAAAATGGCAAACAATCGCTTATACCGATAATCTTACAGGGGTGTATAACCGCACCGCTTACGACAAGGATGTTGAAAAGCTGGAGGACAAGCTGAAAAACGGCGGCGGATTGTACGGGGTTGTGGTTTTCGATATAAACGATTTTAAGACGATAAATGATACATACGGCCATTTGGAGGGCGATGAAATCCTACGCGCCGCCGCGAGGCTCATATCGGAGGTGTTCGATGAGCCGGGGTGCAGCGTTTACCGTATAGGCGGCGATGAGTTCGCCGTGATTGCCGAGGACTTTTCGGAAAAACGCATTGCCATGCTTTTGGAAAAGCTGGAAAAAATCGAACGGGGCGGCAATAAATTCACAACCTCAAAGGGATATGCCCTCGCGGGGAAGCTGCCTACGGGTACGGTTCCCTTTAAAGAAGCCTTTTCCTTTGCCGACGACTGTCTTTACAAGGATAAGAGAAGCAGAAAGGCGAAAAACGGCAAATAGGCAAATAATTGATAAAACGAAAAAGGCGCAGGCCCAAAGGCTTGCACCTTTTTTAGTGTTATTGCGCTTTCAATCTGAACACATAAACCGAAAGGGGAGACATTTTCAGTTCAAGGGAGTTTTCAAAGGAAACCTCGGTTTCCTTTGGAGAAATAAGCTCGCGCTGGAGGGTGTTGCGGTCGTTCTTTTCGTAGCCGCATAGGCTCATGCAAAGCCCTGTATATATGCCGCCGCCGAGAGAGAGCTTTACAGCGCGGGGCGTATCCTTTATGTTTACGGCCTTTACAATTATTTCGCCGGTGTTTTCCACACGGCTTGCGGTGACGTATGCGTCCTCAATCTCCGGAAGCTTTGCCTCAAAGCGGTTCATAGTCTGTCCGTTTACGATTGTGGTGACGGTGCGGTTTTCCACTCTGAGACAGAGCTTGTATTCCGCTCCGGTTTCAATACTGAAAATATGATGATCCCAAGTGGAGGCTTCCGAGTCGGACACTCCGATTACCGCGCAGTCCTGATTCTGCCAGCCGCCAAACTCCCAGCGGAAGCAGTTGTTGTCGTCCTTCTTGCCGAAGCTTACGGTTATGCCCTTGTCCTGACGGCCGCTGTCGCCGCGCTTAAAGGAAAGACGCACCTCGTAATCCGTAAGGTTCACATCGCTGAGAACGGTTTTAAAATCCTTATCCACGTTGAAGGTGCCGAAGTTTACGGCGTCGCCGTTGTTTAGGTTGGCTATTTCCACATCCCACAGCCAGCCCTCGGCTCCGTCGGTGGCAATTTCAACCGCGCCGCTGATGGGGACGGATAAGGGCTTTTCCGTTTCCGCGTTTATCCTTTCGATAGGCAGAACGTAGTCCCCAAGATTGCGGGAAAACAGCTTCTGCACATAATAGTTGGGAGTTTTGCAGACGCGGCTGTTGTCGAACCAAATAAGGTTAGGCTGCCAGTCTTCGTAGCCCGTGTGGCACAGAAGGGGAGCGTAGCAGGTCATGGAAACGGCGTGGGCGGCGTTTTCCAATGAGGTTAGATACGCCGCCTCGACGACAGCGTTGTAATATTCGTTTTTCCTTGAGGAATATTCCCCCAAAAATACCTTGGGATTTTCATCGGGGAAGCTGTCATAGCGGTGCATATTGGCCAAAAACCAGTCCGTGGAGCAGTAGTAATGTTCGTCTATGAGGTCGGCTCCGTCCTTTCGGGCGGCGTCCCAGCCTCGGTTGTATTCGCTGCCGGAGGGGAAGGGTCCGGCGCTGTGGATGAGCTTTATTTTCGGATATTTCTCCTTGACAGCCTTGGCGATAAGGCTGTATCGGGGAGGAAATTCTTCCCCGACTTCCTCGTTGCCGATGGCGAGATATTTCAGATTGAAGGGCTCGGGATGCCCCAGCTCACAGCGCACCTTGCCCCAAGGGGTGGTTTCGTCGCCGTTGGCAAATTCAATAAGATCCAGCGCGTCGTCTATCCAAGGCTGCATATTTTCCATAGGGCAGGCTTCCCCCCGATGCGGATTCCATCCGGCGGGAAGCACGGGCAGCGGGTGGCATTTAAGCTGTTCGCACAGCAGGAAATATTCGTAGTACCCTAATCCCAAAGACTGATTGTAGCCCCAGTTGTTCCGGCGGGAGGGTCTTGCTTCGGGAGCGCCGATGGTGTTTTTCCAGCGGTAGCAGGCGTCTCTGTCGTCGGGATTCAGGCTTCCGTCGTGGACGAGACAGCCCCCGGGGAAACGCATAAACTTAGGCTGAAGTTCTTCCAGAGCTTCGGCGATATCCCTTCTGCAAACGCCGCCCTTATAGGTGTCCGCCGGAAAAAGAGCAACAGCGTCAAGACCTATGCGCCCGTGGGCGGAAAGGCAGAAGGCCAAGGCCCCGTCGCAGGCCTCCGCGCAGGGCTTAAGCTCAAGCTCGCAGCGCCTCCATTCGTCCGTAAGAGTGAGACTTTCCGCCGCCAGCTCCGTTCCGTCGCGGGTTTCCAGCTTTACGGTCAATTCCATTGCTCCCCTCGCAAAGAAGGAAAGCCGGTACGTTTCGTCCTTTTTTAAGTACATTCCGCCGCTGTAGCCTAAATTGCGGATTCCGGAGGCTTCGTCGGAAAAAGAATATATTTCGGCGTAGTGAGGATTTTTGTCGAAAAGACCGCCTCGGTTTTTTATCGAAACCTCCGCGCCGCCGAAAGTCTCCCACGCGGTCATGGAATTATAGCTTTCATTGTCAATAGGGCTAAATTCAAAGGACGAATTTTGCACCATCTGGGCATAAAGTCCGCCGTCGCCGCTGTGGCTTATGTCCTCGAAAAATATTCCGTAAAAGTCCTCTAAAGAGGGACCCTTGCGGTCAACATCAATTAAAAATTCAGGCGTAGCTTTTTTCATTTTGACGCATATCCTTTCCATATATAATTAATATATAATTAATCCATAGTCGCCGTATGTTCGCCGAAGGACTTTGTAAAGATGTGGCTGCCGTCCTTTTTCGTCTCGTCGGTGTGGTAGAAGAAGTAGTCGTGCTTCTCGGGGAACATTGCCCCCTCGATGGATTTTGCCCCGGGATTGCATATAGGCCCTACGGGAAGGCCGTAATGCTTGTATACGTTATAGGGGGAGTCAACCTCCAAATCCTTGTAAAGCACCTTGTTCACATTGTAAAGTCCGTCGCTTATGGCGTATACCACCGCCGCGTCTATTTGAAGCTTCATGTTGTCGTCGAGGCGGTTCTCGATAACCCCCGCAATGGTTGGGCGTTCGCTGTCCAGCTTGGCTTCCCGCTCCACAAGGGACGCTTCGGTAATTATTTCGTAAAAGCTCCGCTTATTCGAGGCGGCGTCCTTTGCGGCTATCGCGTTATATTGCTTTTCAAATTCGCCCAGCAGCATATTTATTATTTCGTGGGGACTTGCGTCCGCGTAAGCGTTGTATGTGCTTGGGAAAAGGAAGCCCTGAAGGCGGTACTTTATATTTTCGTTGTCGGGAATCTCCTTCAAAAAATCATATTCGAACTCCCCTTCGTTTACCTCTTTAAGAAAGTCCTCCGCCGGGAAAAAGCCCTCTTCTTCAAGGCGGACGGCGATTTGCTCAACGCTGTAGCCCTCCGGTATGGTAAAGGTGACCTCCCGACGCTTCTCGCCCCCTTGGGAAAGCTCCTTCATAATGTCAATGTCGCACATCCCCTTGTGAAGTTCAAAGGTGCCGCTGCGAAGCTTTCCGGAATATTCGCTGTTCCTAAGCCGGAGCAAAAAGGCCTGTTTAAAGCGGATAAGGCCGTTATCCTTAAGTATTTCGGCCATTTTCTTGCCGGAAGCTCCTTCGGGGATAATAACGGTTACGGCTTCCCCTTCGGAGGAGGTGGTGTCGAGATATTCCGTAAGAAACAACGCCCCCAAGGAGCCTAACGCCAGCAGAACAATAACCGCTATAATTCGTATTGCCTTCATACAATCAGTCCTTTTCGTTTTTTCTTAAGTATAACACATTTTTAATACGCGTTCAACATTATTTTTACTTTTTCGACAGATTTTCCCTAAATACCGCCATAACGCCCTCGGTGTCGTCGATATAGTATGAACGGGCGACATTGCCGTTAGACGGGTCGAGATCCCTTCCGCTCCACCAGACGGCGGCCTTTATGTTGGGATAATCCGCCAGCGAAGCGAACATATCCCTCACCCATTCTTCCTTGTTTCCGCCGGTCGTGGAACAGGAAAATTCCGTTATCATCATCGGCTTGCCGTAGAGTAAATCCGCCTTTTCGTAGATATTTTTGTATATGCGGTCGAAGCTGCGCCATTTTTCCCCCTCGTAGTACGTGCCGGTATTGTAGCCCGTAAGCCCCACCACGTCCACATACGCTCCCCCGGGATAGTAAAGCTCCTCGCTGTTCCAAAGAAAATTGGGAAAGCTTTTTTCGTTCGGATTCCACACCCAAATAATGTTTTCGGCTCCGGCGGACTTGAATTTGTTGTAAACGTATTTGTAAAGCATTATGTAAACCTCCGGATCCCGAGAGGTGTGGTAGCCCGAATAATTGCACCATTCGCCGTTCATTTCGTTAAAAAGCCTCAACAGCACCGGATGGCCGAAATCCTTTACGTCGGCGGCGAAATCGTTAAAAAAGCCGTCGTACTTTCCTTTTAATATGTCAAAGACGAAGCCGCTTTCCGCCGTAGGGGAAAGCTGGAGCGTCAGCTCGCAGATTTTTCCGCTGTCCCAAGCGGTTCTGAGCGGATTCCCGATAAGAGAAGGGTCGTATTTTTGCGTTACGAAGCTGTAAAAAAGGCAAATTTCCGTATTGATGCCGATGCTGCGCTCGACGTCGGCGTATTTCGACATTCCCTCCACGGGCTGAGTCGGAATGAAAAGCCCCCACGACAGCGAATCCCCGCCGAAAATACGGCTGTAGGCGGCGGAGGTTTCCTCATTCATAACGGTTTTGCTTTCCGAGGAAAACGGCGACATAATCCCCGCCGACAGTGTCGGCTCCGTAAGAGTAAAGCTGCTTGCAATGTCCATATAGTCCGTAAGCTCCGACGCGGATTTTATCATGATTGAATAAACGTCCGTTTTGTCAATAATATCTATATTCGCGTAATGGTTTTTGTCGCCGAGGCCAAGCTGCGCCCTTGTCCACTTTATAACATGGGCCTCCCGACCGTTTAAAATTATGTCCTCGTCCCGTTCGATGGTGTAGTTTTCCGTGTCGGATGTGAAGCGGTTGGAATAGGATATATATGTGTAGCAATCCTGTCGGGAGGAAAAGCTTTCCTTATATATATCTATGCTTTGACTGCCGCTGTCAAGCCTGAGACGTATCTCCGCCAAGGAGGAATCGGGCTTAAAGCCGTAGGGAACCGTGATTTTGTAGCCGTGAAGCCGGTTTTCGTAGGTTTCGTTTTGCCCCTCGGAGGTTACGGAAATTATGTCGCCTTCGGTTACGGCTCCGCTTTTCGCCGACTTTACCGCCTCAATATGGGAGGGAACCCGATCTATTTCGGTCATCGCCGGACGGTACCCCCCGTTAAGAAGCACGCTGAACGCCGTAGTAAGGCACAAAAAAGCTTTAAACATGGGAAATCTCCTTTTAAAATAAAAATAAGAATACAAATTCGTATGTATAAACCGGCTCTTTGGCGGAAACAATAAAAACGAGGTGAGAAGCATTGGCCGGATTTATATGGTTTTCGGCGGGATCGCTGTTCGGCACTGTAATTATGGCGGTTCTTTCCGCGAGCAAAAGCTGAACCCCAAGGCCTTGTAAGGCCCCATAATTAAATATTATCATAAATGCGGAAAATTTTCAATACCTTAGCAAAAGAAAACGGTTGCCAAAAGAAGAATTTTTTGTTATAATTAAATCTCAATCCTAACGCGAGGTGAAATTTATGAAAAAAATTACTTTGGCGGCGACGATTTTCCTTTTGCTTTTTTTTGAGGCGGCCTTGCCCGCCCTTGCGGAAGAAACGGAAAATACCGAGGAAAAATATCTGAGGGGAGTTTGGGTCAGCAGCGTTTACAATTTGGACTTCCCCTCCGAAAAAGGCCTTGGGGAGTACAGCCTTAAAAAAGAATTGGATTCTATTGTGGACAACTGCGCCGATTTGGGCATGAACGCCATATTTTTTCAGGTGCGCCCCTGCGCAGACGCCCTTTATAAATCGGAAATTTTCCCCGTAAGCGTGTTTCTTTCGGGAACCAGCAGCTACAGCCTCGATTTTGACCCGCTGGAATACATAATAAAAAAGGCCCACGAAAAAAATATAGAGCTTCACGCTTGGATAAACCCCTACAGGGCGGCGTTAAGCGAAAGCGGCTACGCCGCTCTCGACAGCGCCTCCCCCCAAAAGCAGCACCCCGAATATCTGCTTAAAGCCGCCGACGGGAGCTATTTCTTTAACCCCGCACTATCGGAGGTTCGCCGCCTTATCCTTGACGGCATAGAGGAAATAATCGACAACTACGACGTAGACGGGATCCATTTCGACGACTATTTTTACCCCGACTCCGCCTATGACGATTCCGCCGACTTCGCCTCTTTGGGGGCGGGCTTCGGAAGCGTGGAGGAATGGCGAATAAATAACGTGAACCTTCTCGTCAGCCAAGCCCACGACCTTATAAAGGGGAAAAATAAGGCTATTGCCTTCGGCATAAGCCCTCGGGGGATTTGGGCCAACAATACCGACGATTACCGAGGCAGCGCAACGAGAGGCGGCGGCAGCCTTACGCAAATTTACTGCGACAGTCTCAGATTTATAAAGGAGGGCTGGGTGGACTATATCTGTCCTCAGCTTTACTGGAGCATAGGCTACGAAACAGCGGACTACAAGGTTCTTACGGCATGGTGGGCTTCGGCTGTGAGCGGAAGCGAGGTTAAGCTTTATATCGGCATGGGCGATTACCGCACGGAGAACGCCCCCGAGGGCAGCGTCTGGAGCGGCGCGGAGGAACTTAGGCGCCAGCTTAACCTAAACAAGGCCTACCCCGCCGTAAAGGGCGAAATTCATTTCCGCTACGGCTCCATTGTTCAAAATCCCTCTCTTACGGCCCTTTATAAGGAGGAAGCCCCCGCCCCCGCCTCCTCCGGCGACGGGGAAGCCCGCCCCGATAAAACCCGCCTTAAAGGCACCCTTTGGGAAATCGTGAAAGCCCTTGTGCTCGGCGAGAGGTAGCCTTTATTCGCCGGACGGCGGGCGAAAATCAAGCATAACGACAGCTTTTGTCGTTATGTAAAAGTCACAAAAAAATGTTATTAATTTGCAAGGTTTTTATTGACAACCGATAAAATTCATGCTAAAATGATAATGTAGTATAAATACTATGTACGCGTAGGCGGCGTTCAAGCCCGCCCGCCGAAGTCGGGGGAAACGGAGTGTTATTAACACGGGTGTTAATCAACACGAAGGTCGATCGGCGAACCGGGCGGAAGGGGCGGAAGCTGGGCGGCGGCTTGCGAAGCATTTTGAATTTTTTTAAGGAGGAAATAACATGAACACTAAAAAATTGCTCGCGATGATTGTTGCTTTGGCAATGGTTATGACGGTTGTGCCCGTGTTCGGGTTAACCGCAGGAGCGGCGGAAGAATTGGTGCTGTTCGATATGGCAAATATTGCAAGCACATTCTCAGGCCAAGAAGTTGCCTTGGATACAGAAACTCATGGCTTGACTGCCTCAGGCTATGTCAGGCTCAATGCCTCGAACTGGAATGACGGCGTATGGGAGACAGGCACAAGCCCGACGCTTACATTCTTTAAGACTACCAGTGGTAGTAACGACGGTAGTGGTGAGGAGATAGAAAGCGCAACATTTGCAAATGCCGCATTAAGCGACGGAGCTACAAAGGTAACTGTTGACTTTGTGCTTGCGCTGAGAGATGGCTATAAAGATCACTATGTAACATGGTACTTTACGGATAACGACGGCAATAATTTTGCAAGATTTTATTTTGACAACGGTACCGGACAAAACAATAGCCAAGTTCAGGTGGGCGGCATTTCAAGCGATGCTAAGTTTATTGTTGCCGATACGGATTCCGACGATGACAGAACTAAGGTTAATGCTCTTCGCGGCGTTCCCTTCCGTGTTGAGGTTACCAAAGGCGAAACCGCCTACACTGTTGCCTACAGCTATGATGATGACAAAGACGGTACATATAATGACATCACTTCTGAAAAAGTTGAATCAGTCAATGGTATTGCATCTATAGTTTGCGATATCGGTAACTGGAGTACAACGTGGTCCGGTACCGGTTTGCAGGATCTCAAGGTTACTTATGAACTTCCCGAAACGTACAAGAATATTACGGCTACATATACCGTAAACGGCGAAAAGGTTAAAGAAGTGACAAAGACGATTGATACGGCTACAGCAACTGAAGCATCCTTCGATGAACTTTACTACAGCGTAAACGGTTTAAACGCGTTGTACTACGCGAAGGCGACGACGCTTGCCGAGTCAACTGAAATTCCGATGGACGTTGTTGAAAACAAGGGAAGCTATTCCGTAGGCGATACTATAACCATTACGAGCGGTCAATACACGATCACGTCCGGCAACCTTATCCCCAACGGCGACTTTTCTTATGGCGTAAACGGATGGTACTACGGCGACGGTTCCGACGCCAATGAAACTGACCTTACGGTTAACGGCGACGGTACGGTTACACAGTCAACAGGCAGTTATTCTTATATGAACGGTGTTCTTTTCAGAGGTTGGGGAATTGAGGCAAATAAAACCTATCTGTATACCTTTACATCTTCCGGCAGCTATGTAAACGCCGTAAGCTCTCTTGAAAACGAGATAGGGCCGAGAAATGCTACAAGTACAATAAGCTCTATCACCGAGGGCTTAAATACGAACGTGTTTACCAACAGCGACGGCTATGCGTTTATCCAGCAAAAGTTTGGCTGGGCCGGAGGTGCTACTTTCGGAAACTTCGGCCTTTACGAGGTTGAGAAGGCCGCAGAAACGGTTGTAAGCGTAACCCCTCCGGACGCAGTGACGGTCATCAGCGGCAACGCGCCCGTACTTCCCAAAACGGTTACAGCTACAGGTAGCCTCGGCTCAATATATGACGTTGATGTTACATGGGGCGACACTTCTAACCTTCAAGTAGGAGCAAACACCGTACACGGCACAATAGAAGGATATGAAGCTGGCGTTGACATTACGGTAAATGTAACTAAGTATTCATATTCCCTTGACGACATTACCGTAGAAAAGTCAAACCAATCCATTACGCTTCCGCAATCAATTACAGGCGAATACGCCGTTGAATTTGATTACCTTTCAACAGCTGTTGACAACAACTGGTGGTATATCAATGACAGCAACGGTATGTTCAATGAGGGCGTTGCGTTTGGTACGTCCAGCGGAGCTACCTCGCCCGCCACACTTTCGGCAAGGTACGGTAGCAGTGATGGCTCATCCGATGTGGAAATCGCTAAGGTTTCGACAAATGTAAGCTACAGATTCTATATAAGCGGTAATGCCGCAAGCGGTACTTACAATATCACGGTTACCGATGAGAACGGAAATATAGTCGGAAACCAGACCGGTCTTAAGGAGCGTAGCGCTGATACCTCCGCAGTTATCAGCCGCTTCCAAACAGGTGCCAACGGCAATAGCGGCTATTACACAGTTAAGAACATAAAGTTCTACGACGAGAATTATTATGTGGCTCCCGATGTTGAATTTACCACAAAATCCATGGCGAGATACAACACTACGGATAAGGCTTACGAGCTTGTATTCGAAACCGAAGCGACAAATCTTGACGACGCGGTAATCGCGAAGTATGGCTTTGCGTACAACGCGGCGGCTCTCGACGGCGCGGAGCCGGATCTTTCTTCCTACGATGAATCCAGGGACGGCAGCGGCGCGATCTTCCGCCTTACTATACAAGGCATAAAGGACGCCGACGTTGTCCGGGAGTATGTGGTTAAGCCCTATATCGTTCTCAATAACGGAACCAAGATTGAGGCCGATGAAACATACGGCGCGACCCTTCTTGGCGCGATTACGGCTGAAATCGCGGAAACAGCGGAAACCGATATCCTTGACGAAAAGGTTAACGCCTTTAACGCCATTCTTCCCGTTATAGTTACCAACGGCGCGCTTTCCAGCGCGAGGTACGGCCTTTACGCCGAAGCGGCCGGTAATATACTCTCCGCAGCGGACGGCGTTGTTACCGTAAGCGATAAGGCGGCGGGTCTTGGCTTTGGCTTCACAACCGACACAACATTCGTTGTTGACAATGTTGTTGTTACCACCGTGACGATTGGCGAGAATGAACCCGCCGAAGCCTCTGTATTTACCGAGGCTGCAATAAAGGACGGCGCGGTAGTTCTCTCCGGCGGAATTGTTGCTGAATCCGGCGAAACCTTAGAGGGAGACGCCGTAGCTCTTGAGGCCGTAGCTTTGGAATTCGTTCCCGAGGCGGTTGAAGAAGCCGCCGCGGAGAATGACTTTGAAATCGATTTTGATTTCGAAGACATAATGTAATCAAAAGGAGGACAATACATTATGAAAAAGACTTTTAATCTTCCCGAAATTAACGCGGCCGAGCTTGTTATGGAGGATGTTATCCTTGCCAGCGGCGACTTAAACGATAACTTTGCCAATCCAAGTGCTATCGATCAGGATATACCTGTTAAAAATCCTTCCGACGGCAATACCGACTGGTTATAATCTGTCCGGTATAATCGACCGTGTACAGACCGTGTATAATCAATTTGGCATAATCAATTTGATGTGGTACAATCAAATATAATTCACGGTTCACCTTTACGGGGCCGCGGCAAAAGCCGCGGCCCTGTTTTTCGGGGATTGCAATATTTAAGTAATTGATTTTTTGCAGAATAAAAAATTTTGCAATACTGCATAAATATAAACGCAATATTGTCCAATCCTGTGCTATGCGGGAGGTGTTACAAGAGGGGGAACTCCCCCTCTTGTTCGTTTTAAGGGGGTTCGGGGGGAAATCGAAATCCCCCCGACGCTTTTGCTTCTTTTCACGCTGAAAAGAAGTTTGAAAAGAAAAAATAAAATTAAAAAGAAGATAGTTTATACTGCCCGCCGCAGTAAAAAACATCGTCCGTTTGCTTTTATACACAAAAATTTATAAAAAAAACAAAAATTCCTATTGTATTTCAAAGAAAAATTTGTTATAATAGAGGTAAGTTTAAGATTTGCGAGGTATGCGCCCATGCTTTTTTCCGAAAAGAAAATTAACCCCATGGACTACAGCCCTCTTGCTCTTGCTTACATAGGCGATACGGTGTTTGACCTTTTTGTCCGAACCAAAATTCTCGAAAAGGGCAACCGCCGCGTCTCGCAGATGCATAAAACGGCAATCGGCCAAGTCAACGCCGCCGCTCAGGCGCGTATGGCGAAAAGCATCGAGGGCGATTTGACACAGGAGGAGCTTTCCGTCCTGAAATGGGGCAGAAACGCGAAGGTGCATACAAAGCCCTCCCACGCCTCTGTAGGGGATTATCATATGGCTACGGGGCTGGAGGCTCTGGTGGGCTTCCTTTACCTTCGCGGCGAGGAGGGGCGGCTTCGCGAGCTGCTTGAAAAAGCGTACGCTAATTATAACGAGGAGTGATATCAGTTGAACAAAGAGACAGCAATCCATGCCTATAAGGCAAGAAAACACGCCCTTACAGGTATCTACAACGCTCAGTCCGGCCATCCGGGCGGAAGTATGTCCATCGCGGATATTCTGGCTGTGCTTTATTTTGAGGTTATGAATGTGGATCCGAAGAACCCGAAAAATCCCGACCGCGACCGCTTCGTCCTTTCTAAGGGGCATTGCGCTCCGGCGCTTTACGGCATTTTGGCGGAAAGGGGCTTTTTCCCGCCGGAGGATGTGGCGACGCTGCGCCAAACGAACAGCTATATGCAGGGGCATCCCGATATGAAGGGTATTCCCGGGATAGATATGTCTACCGGCTCCCTTGGGCAGGGAATCAGCGCGGCTAACGGCATGGCAATCGCGGGCAAGCTTGCGGGCAAGGATTACCGTGTTTACACCATTCTCGGCGACGGCGAGCTTGAGGAAGGTCAGGTCTGGGAGGCGGCTATGTTCGCCGCTCACTATAAATTGGATAACCTCACAGCCTTTGTGGATAATAACGGGCTTCAAATTGACGGCAACATTGCCGATGTTATGAATTCCAACCCTATTGATAAAAAGTTCGAGGCCTTCAACTGGAACGTTATTACAATCGACGCTCACGATTACGACGCGATTCTCGACGCTGTAAACATGGCTAAAAATACCAAGGGCAAGCCTACGGTTGTGATTGCCAAGAGCGTTAAGGGCAAGGGCGTTTCCTTCATGGAAGGGCAGGCGTCGTGGCACGGAGCGGCTCCCAAAAAGGAACAGTTCGAGCAGGCGATTGCCGAGCTGGACGCGAAGATTAAGGAATTGGAGGCGTAAGAAAATGGCAATAGGCGATAAAAAGGCCACCCGCGAAAGCTACGGCATTGCTTTGGCGGAGCTGGGCGAAAAGTATAATTTCCTTGTTATGGACGCGGATTTGTCCAAATCCACAAAGACGGATACCTTTAAGAAAAAATTCCCCGAAAGATTTATAAATACGGGTATTGCCGAAGGGAATATGATTTCCACGGCGGCGGGCATCGCTTCCACCGGAAGGGTTGTTTTCGCCAGCTCCTTCGCGATGTTCGCGGCGGGGCGGGCCTTCGAGCAGGTGCGAAACAGCGTCGCTTATCCGAAGCTGAACGTTAAGATAGGCGCGACTCACGCCGGAATTTCCGTCGGCGAGGACGGCGCAAGCCATCAGTGCCTTGAAGATATCGGCATTATGCGCACCATTCCCAATATGGTTATTATCAATCCCGCCGACCATGTTGAAGCTATGGCGGCGGTTGAGGCGGCGATAAATTACGACGGTCCGGTGTATTTGCGATTCGGGCGGCTTCCCGTGCCTCAGCTTTTCGGCGACGATTATAAATTCGAGCTTGGCAAGGGCGTTACAATCGCCGAAGGCAAGGACGCGACCATAGTCGCTACCGGCCTTTTGGTACCCTATGCGATTGAGGCTAGGGAGCTGCTTCTAAAGGAGGGCATCGACGCCGGAGTTATCAATATCCATACAATTAAGCCTATCGACGGCGAACTGCTCACCGAAGCCGCGAGAAAAACCGGCGCAATCGTAACCGCCGAGGAACACAATGTTATCGGGGGCTTGGGGAGCGCGGTCGCGGAGGTGCTTTCCGAAACGTGTCCGGTTCCGATAAAGCGCGTCGGCACTCAGGACGTGTTCGGCCGCAGCGGCAAACCCTACGAGCTTATGGAGCTTTACGGCCTTACGGCTGAAAATATTGCCGAGAATGTCAAACAGGCAATCGCTTTGAAGAAAAGGTAATTTGAAAAAAAGGTAATTTAACGGTAAATAAATCGAATTTTTCGTCGAAAGCGGAAGGAGCTTTGCGCTCCTTCCTATTTTGACGTAATCGGATAATCTTTCAGAAAGGAAATGCACAACCGGTTTTCGGCAGTGTGTGTTAAAAATGAACGAATTATTGAATCAACTTAATCCGCCTCAGCGTGAGGCTGTGCTTGCGACGGAGGGTCCGCTTCTTGTGCTTGCCGGCGCGGGAAGCGGCAAAACAAGGGTGCTGACATACCGTATAGCCCATATGATTGAGGACTGCGGCGTTGCTCCGTGGAACATACTTGCCATAACCTTTACCAATAAGGCGGCGAAGGAAATGGCGGAAAGAGTGGAGACTCTTATCGGGGAAAAGGCAAACGATATGTGGGTGAGAACCTTTCATTCCGCCTGCGTGCGCATACTCAGAAGGGATATCGAGCATTTGGGCTATGGGCGGAATTTCAACATTGTCGATGCGGACGACCAAAAGTCGTTGGTGAAGGAGTGCATAAAGGAGCTTCGTCTCAGCGAGGACGAATTTCCCGTCAAAACGGTTATGAACGAGATATCCTCCGCCAAGGATAAGCTTCTTTTGCCGGAGGAATATATCCGAAGCTACGCCGGCGAATACCGTTTGGATAAAATAGGGCGGATATACAAGCTGTATCAGGAAAGGCTCAGAAACGCAAACGATCTTGATTTCGACGACCTCATTATGCTTACGGTGAAGCTGTTTGATACGGCTCCCGAGGTTTTGGAGTACTATCGGAACAAGTTTAAATATATTCTCGTGGATGAATATCAGGATACAAATATGGCTCAGAACGAGCTTATTCTCATGCTTGCCAAGGTGCATAAAAATATATGCGTGGTAGGCGACGACGACCAGAGCATCTACCGCTTCAGAGGGGCGGATGTGACGAATATATTGGAGTTCGAGAATCAGTTCCCCGACGTAAAAACCATACGCCTTGAGCAAAACTACCGCTCAACGCAAAATATTTTGGACGCGGCAAATCAGGTGATAAAAAACAACAACTCGAGAAAGGCCAAAAGCCTTTGGACGGATTCCGGCGAAGGGGAAAAAATTGAGGTTTACCGCGCCAACAACGACTTTGACGAGGCCGAATACATTGTAAAAAACGTGCAGGCTCTTGTGGAGGAGGGCTGTAAGTACGGGGATATTGCCGTGCTTTTCAGGGCAAAGTCCTCCTCGAAGGTAATAGAGGATATTTTCATGCGAGCCGCCGTGCCTTATAGGGTGCTTTCCGGACAGCGCTTCTATGACCGCAAGGAAATACGGGACATTATCGCCTACCTGAAGCTGATTAAAAATCCCGACGACGATATAAGTCTGCGGCGCGTAATAAACGTTCCTTCAAGGAAAATCGGCAAGATAACCGTTGACGCCATAGCTTCCGCCGCGGCCCGGGAGGGCGTAAGTATGTTCAAGGCCTTGGAGGAGCATCTGAGCGAGCTTAAGGACGGCGTTACGGACTTTTACAACGTAATAGTGAAGCTGCGGGCCATGGCGGACGACGTTCCCATTGACCGGCTTGTGGAAGCCGTATACAAGGAAACAGGCTACGACATTTTCCTTGAAAAGGATGATCACGGTGTTGAAAGAATGGAAAATATCGGTGAGCTTATAAGCGGCGCGAAGCATTACACGGAAACCGTTGAGGGGCCTACCTTTGACGACTATATGGATAATCTTGTGCTTGTGAGCGACATAGATAACTATGACGAGACTCTTGACGCGGTTGTTATGATGACTATGCACGCCGCCAAGGGGCTTGAATTTCCGGTGGTGTTTATTTGCGGCTTCGACGACGGGGTTTTCCCGGGAGTGAAGGCCATATATGACCCCGACGAAATAGAAGAGGAGCGGCGGCTTTGCTATGTCGCCATAACAAGAGCGAAAAAGAGGCTTTACCTTACAGGCTCTCACAGCCGCATGGTTTTCGGCAAAACCTCAACCTACAGACCCTCCAGATTTTTAAGCGAAATTCCCGAAAATCTTTATGAGCTGACGGACGCCAAGGAGGAGCTTATGGCAAGGAGGGAAATGCTGAAGGAAAAGTTCCATAAAACCGTCGGCCCCAGAAACAGGGACTATGTTCCCAAGGTTACGGTTACGGCTCAGTCAACGCCTCTTCCGAAGGGAGATATTACCCTTCAGCCCGGGGACAAGGTTTCCCATGTGAAGTTTGGCGTCGGCGTAATAGTTTCCGCCCAGCCCGTCGGCAACGATGTACACTACAAAATAAACTTTGATTCCGTGGGAGAAAAAAATCTTATGGGACTTTATGCAAAATTAACAAAGATATAAATTGACAAAAGAAATGGAATGTGATATAATTACTTTATATTACGGCATAGACTGAAGAGGTTAGGTATGTACAACGGATTTGCGCGTTTATACGACGCCCTTATGGAGGACGTCGATTACGAGAAATGGGCGGATTATTACTTTGAAATTTTCCGCCGGTACGGATGCAATACGGAGCTGGGGCTTGATTTGGGCTGCGGCACGGGCAGCATGAGCGTTGAAATGAGCAAAAGGGGCTGCGACATGACGGGAGTAGACCTTTCGGCGGATATGCTTTCGGCGGCTTGCCGCAAGGCCGAGGCTGCCGGTCAGGATATCCTTTTTCTCAATCAGGATATGCGCGAATTTGAGTTGTACGGTACGGTGAGCTTTGTTATAAGCAGTCTGGACTGCATGAACTATCTCACCGACAAAAACAGCCTTAAACGCACCTTCAAGCTTGTAAATAACTACCTCGACCCCGGAGGGCTGTTCATTTTTGACATGAACACGGAATATAAGCTCGGTCATGTGCTGGGGAACAATACCTTTGCCTTCGATAATGGCGAAATTTTTTATACATGGCAGAACAGCTATGATAAAAAGTCCCGCGTATGTGATTTTTATCTTACGTTTTTCGAGCGTGAATCGGGGGAAAGCTACCGCCGTTTTGACGAAGTACATACTCAGCGGGCTTACAGCGTTAATGAAGTGAAGGATTGTCTTGCGCGCGGCGGATTGAAGGTTGAAGGAGTGTTCGCCGACAAGAGCTTTTCTCCCGTCAGAGAGAAAACCGAAAGAGTATTTTTTGTGGCAAGGGAGCAGGGCAAATGAAGGCGGTAATCGGAGGCGGTCCCGCGGGAATGATGGCGGCGACGGCCGCCGCCGAGGCGGGGAAGAAGGTTATACTTCTTGAAAAAAACGAAAAAGTAGGCCGCAAGCTTGCCATAACCGGCAAGGGGCGCTGTAACGTTACAAACGCCTGCGCAATCGAAGAACTGCTGGAAAATGTTCCCACCAACGGAAATTTCCTGTACAGCGCTTTTTACGGCTTTTCAAACGCCGATGTTATGAATTTCTTTGAAGCCCGAGGCGTGCCTCTTAAGGTTGAACGGGGGAAAAGGGTTTTCCCCGTAAGCGACAGGGCGTACGACATAGTTGACGCTCTCCGCGCGGCGGCGCTCGGAGCCGGAGTTAAAATAATTCGGGACGAGGCGGTGGAGGTAAAGGCCGAAAACGGACAAGTTGTTTCGGTTTTGGGAAAAAGGGCGGAATATCCCTGCGACGGAGCGGTAATAGCTACCGGCGGAGCCGGATACAGGCAAACAGGCTCCACGGGGGACGGTTATCGTTTCGCCCGAAGTCTGGGGCATACCGTGACGGACATTTATCCTTCCCTTATTCCGATAGAAACCGTTGAGGACACCAAGCCCCTCCAAGGGCTGAGCCTTAGAAATACGGCCATGAAGGTGAAGAATCCCGACGGCAAGGTGGTATACGAGGATTTCGGGGAAATGCTGTTCACTCATTTCGGGCTGAGCGGCCCCATGATTCTTTCGGCTTCGGGGCATTTGGGGAAAAATCCCAAGGGCTTTCGTTTTATTTTTGACGTTAAGCCGGCGCTCGGCGATGAAAAGCTGGACGAAAGAATACTTCGGGATTTTTCCGAAAATTCCAACAAGGATATTATAAATTCTTTGGGAGCGCTGCTTCCGGCAAAGCTGATCCCGTATGTATTGAAGCTTGCGGGGATAGATCCCCGATTGAAGATAAATTCCGTTACCCGCCTACAGAGGAAGTCTCTTCGAGACGTAATGAAAAATCTGGAATTTACGGCTTCCGCCTATCGCCCCATAAACGAGGCGATAATAACCTCGGGCGGGGTAAGCGTTAAGGAGATTAATCCCTCCACAATGGAAAGCAAACTGGTAAAGGGTTTGTTTTTCGCGGGAGAGGTAATCGATGTGGACGCTTATACCGGAGGCTTTAATCTGCAAATCGCCTTCAGCACGGGGCGTCTTGCGGGAAATAATGTATAAGGACGGATAGCGTTGGTTATAAATGTTGCAATAGACGGCCCCGCTGGGGCGGGCAAAAGTACAATCGCCAAGGCGGCGGCAAAAGCTCTGGGCTTTTGCTATATAGATACCGGCGCCATGTACCGCGCTTTGGGTCTTGCCGTCGTTAGAGCCGGAAAGGAAACCTCCGATCCGGAGGCTGTCGCCGGCGTATTGGAAAATATTGACCTTGACATAAGCTACTCCGGCGGCACACAGCATATTTTTCTGAATGGCGAAGATGTGTCGGAGGAAATAAGAAAGCCTGAAATTTCCATTGCCGCGAGCAATGTTTCGGCTCACGGGTCTGTCAGGGCGGCTCTTGTAAAAATACAGCGGAAGATGGCGCAAAGCGAAAACGTAATTATGGATGGACGGGATATATGTATGTATGTGCTTCCCGACGCTCAGGTGAAGATTTACCTTACGGCTTCCGTGGATTCAAGGGCAATGCGCCGGTTTAAGGAACTTACTGAAAAAGGACAGCGGCTTGAGCTTGAAGATGTAAAGGCGGACATGGAAAAACGGGACTATGCGGATATGCACCGGAAAAATTCCCCGCTTTGCGTCGCTCCCGACGCAAAGGTTATAGATACGTCCAATATGAGCTTGGAGGATTCCGTGGAAGCGGTCATCTCTTATATAAAGGAGCGGACGGAAAATGCTTTATAGAGTCGCGGCGTTTTTAGTGCGTACATTTTTTCACGCTGTGTTTTTTTTGAAAGTAATAGGCAAAGAAAATGTACCCAAGGAGGGCGGGCTTCTGCTCTGTTCAAATCACGCCAGCTATTGGGACCCTCCGGCTATTGCTTCGGCCTTTCCCAGAAGCTTGCGCTTTATGGCAAAGGAGGAGCTTTTCAAAAATCCCGTATTCGGTAAGTTCATAACTCTTTTGGGCGCTTTCCCCATAAGACGGGGCAAGGGTGACGCCGGAGCGGTCATGACGGCAATAAAAATTGTGCGCAGCGGCAACACCACTTTGATTTTCCCCGAGGGAGGCCGCGTTGACAGCGACGACGCGGAAAGAAAAATCAACCCGAATATAATCAAGCTGGCGATTATGGCGAAAACCTCCATAGTTCCCTGCTACACGAACGGAAAATACCGCTTGTTCGGCGGGCTGAAGATATACTTCGGCAAGCCTGTGAGCTATGAGCAATACTATACAAATTCTCCCGACGGAGAAACTCTCCAAAGGCTGGCAAATGAGCTTATGAAAGCGATATACTCCTTTTCGGAAAAAGCAATTCCGGAGAAAAGCCGATGAGAAAAGCCGTGATTGCCGACAGAGCCGGATTTTGCTTCGGCGTAAGCCGTGCCGTAAGGCTTGTGGAGGAAGGAATAGATAATCACATTAAAATCGCCACCTTAGGGCCAATAATTCACAATGGCCGTGTTGTGGAGGAGCTTAGGAAAAAGGGAGTGCGCATAATAAGCTCTCCCGAGGAAGCGGCTTTGGGGGAAACGGTGGTGATACGAAGCCACGGAGTTCCAAAAAGCACGGAGGAAACCCTTCGGCGGCTGGGGATAAACTATATTGACGCCACCTGCCCCTTTGTGAAAAAAATACACAACATTGTAAAGGAAAATCACAAGGCGGGAAAAAATATAATCATTATCGGAGATAAGACCCATCCGGAGGTAATCGGAATAAACGGCTGGTGCGATAACAGCGCGGTTGTCATTTCAGATGAAAAAGAGTGCGAAATGATGGACAAGTTCGTGCTTGATAACGGATGTGTTGTGGCACAGACCACTTTTGAACGGGAAATTTGGGAAAAAATTACGAATTTTATAAAAAACACTTGCAAAACCACCCTCATTTTTGATACAATATGTAGTGCGACAAACGAACGCCAAAAATCGGCGGCGGAGCTTGCCGCCAAAAGCGACAGCTTTATAGTGATAGGCGGCAAAAACAGCTCAAACACAAAAAAGCTGTTCCAAATCGCCGCGCGGCGATGTGAAAACACCTTCCTTGTGGAGGGGGCCGAGGAGCTTCCTTTGGACGGGATAAAGGGTGAATTAATTGGTATAACCGCCGGAGCTTCAACTCCGGATTGGATAATTAAGGAGGTTTACGTTATGGTAGACGAAAAAGAAACGAATATTAATGAGAAAGGAGAACAGTCCTTCGCTGAGGCATTGGAGCAGTACGAGCAGTCAATGGTAGCTCTCAATACCGGTGATATAAAGGTAGGTAAGGTTGTTCGCGTTACGCCCTCAGAGGTATATGTGGATCTGGGCTACAAGATGGAAGGCGTCATAGCTGCCGAAGAGCTTACGGACGACCCCGCCGTAACGCCGGATATGGTGTGCAAGCCGGGCGACGAAATTGAAGTGTTCGTCATTCGTGTCAGCGATATTGACGGCGTTAAGCTTTCCAAAAAAAAGATAGATGCTATCAAGGGCTGGAAGGAAATCGAGGCGGCTTACGAATCGGGTGAAGTTCTTGAAGGAAAGGTTGTTGAGGCGGTAAACCGAGGCGTTATTGTTTCCGCCAAGGGGTGCAGAATTTTTGTTCCCGCTTCTATGGCAAGCGAGCGCTTCACCAGTGACCTTACGACTCTTGTGGACAGCAATGTCCGCTTCAAGATTATCAACATCCGTGAGGACAGAAGAGGCAAGAAGGCGATAGGCTCCGTTAAGGAGGTTGCCGTCGCGGAGCGCAAGGCTAAGGCTGAGGAGTTCTGGGCAAACGTTGAAGAAGGCAAGCATTACACCGGTACCGTCAAAACGCTTACGAAGTTCGGCGCTTTTGTTGATATCGGCGGTGTTGACGGACTTATCCACATCACGCAGCTTTCATGGCAGAGAATCAAGGACCCCTCAGAGGTTGTAAGCGTGGGCGATGTTGTAGACGTCTATATCATCAAGGCAAACAAGGAAACTAACAAAATATCCCTCGGATTTAAGAAGGTTGAGGACGACCCTTGGGTTATAGCGAAGGCTAAGTTCAACGTAGGCGATATTATTCCCGTTAAGATAGTCCGCCTTGTGGCTTTCGGCGCCTTTGCCGAAATAATCCCCGGCATAGACGGACTTATCCATATTTCTCAGATTGCAAACAAGCGCATCAATAAGCCTTCGGACGAGCTTACTGTCGGTCAGGTTGTTGACGCTAAGATTACGGATATTGATTGGGAAAAGAAGAAAATAGGCCTTTCTATCCGCGCAATCCTTGCTCCGGAGGCTCCCGCGGAGGAAGCTCCCGTAAATGAGACTCCCGCAGAGGAAGCTCCCGCAGAGGAAGCTCCCGCAGAGGAAGTCCCCGTAGAGGAAGCTCCCGTAGAGGAAGCTGTCGTGGAGGAAGCTCCCGTAGAGGAGGCTCCTGCGGAGGAAGCTCCCGTAGCCGAATAAGTTAAATTTAAAAAATAGGGGGGGGAACCGCGTCGGTTCCCCTTTCGCTTAATTTTAGGTATTGCAAAACGCGGTGAAAAG
>CAZKBV010000012.1:25643-30613 GCA_964551215.1 uncultured Oscillospiraceae bacterium
ACCGCGTCGGTTCCCCTTTCGCTTAATTTTAGGTATTGCAAAACGCGGTGAAAAGTGGTATAATTAAATATAAGCAAGCTATGCTTGAAAAGAGCGAGCCTATTGTATTGCTGACGGGAGGGCAAATATATGGACTATCATTTTGAAGAGCTGACGGACATAAAGCTGCTGATTTTGAAAACCATCCGGTATTTTAAAACGGAAATGCCGGAAAACATACTCAGCGATACCATACTATCCCATGGCTACGCCAATTTTTTTGATTTACAGCAGGCTCTGTACGAGCTTACGGAAAATAGGCTTGTTACATATTATGAGGAAAAGGGAGTAAAGCATTTTTCTCTTACCGACTTGGGGGAAACGGCTCTGAACGGGTGGGAGGCCAGAATACCGGGAAGCGTGTGCGAAAAGCTTTATCAGACGGTGAGAATAAAAATTCGGGAGTATGAAAACGGGCTTAGCCTTATTGCCGACTACGAAAAAAACGGCGACATGGATTATGTCGTCCATCTGGGAATAACCGAAGGCGGATACCAAATATTTACGGTCAATCTTTCAATTTTTGATGAAAAAATGGCAAAAAATATTTGCCGTGAATTTAAACGAAATCCGCAGGCTCTTTATTCCGAAATTCTCTCTGTTCTCCTGAAGGAACAGCGGTAACGCCGATTCCGAGATTAAAAAGCTACGGGGAATCCTTCGGGCAAGCCGATTATTAAATTTAAAAAAACCATTGACAAACCTGCAAAGAAGTGCTATGATAGATATTACATTAGAGGTGCCGCAAGGCTGAGAGAGACAATGTCTCAACTCTTGTACCTGATCAGAGTAATTTCTGCGTAGGAAAATGTGTTGTAATAAAGCATATTTTAAGCCGCAGAATTCTCTGCGGCTTAATTTTATATTACGAAAGGTGATAGTCATGAACGAAAAACAACCCGAAGCAAGCATTGCGATCCAATGTCTTCCCAATGTGGAAGGGGAAGAGGTAATCCGTGTGGTGGATAAGGTTATAGAATACATAAAGTCCACCGGCCTTAACACTTACGTCGGCCCCTTTGAAACAACCGTCGAAGGCCCCTACGAGCAGCTTATGGAAATAGTTAAAGAGTGCCAGTATATATGCATCCGCGAGGGGGCGCCCTCTGTTTCAAGCTACGTTAAAATTGCGTTTAATCCCAAGGCAGGTGTATGGACAATTGACAAAAAGGTTACAAAGCATCATCAATAAGCTGTACCCTTTGGCGCTTATCGGCCTTATAATTCTGGTTTGGTACGTCATATGCGCCGCCGGATGGGTAAAGGAATTTATGCTTCCCTCCCCGGGAAAGGTGGTTTCGGCCTTGATAAACGAGGCTCCGGCAATGCTTAAGCACAGCCGCGCCACTCTCGCTGAGGCGGGCGTGGGTTTGGGACTCAGCATTGCGGCGGCATTTATATTCGCCGTGCTTATGGATCGCTTTGAATTTCTCTTCAAGGCCGGATATCCCTTGGCGGTAATAACCCAGACTGTGCCGACTGTGGCAATTGCTCCGCTGCTGGTGCTGTGGTTTGGGTACGGCATGGCTCCGAAGATTATACTGGTTTTTGTGGCCTGCTTTTTCCCTATGCTGATAGCTCTGCTTGGGGGCTTTAAGGCCGCCGACCCGGGCGTTTTGCGGCTTTACCGCTCTATGGGAGCGAGCTATATGCGGGTGCTTTGGGATGTTAAAATTCCCTATGCGCTGGACAGCTTTTTTTCCGGTCTGAGAATTTCCGTTTCCTATTCCGTTGTGGGGGCGGTAATCTCGGAATGGCTGGGGGGAGAAGGCGGTCTTGGAGTATACATGACCAGAGTCCGCAAATCCTTCGCTTTTGACAAGATGTTTGCGGTCATTATAGTGATAAGCGTGATAAGCCTTGTGCTTATCAAAGCGGTAGATGTAATTCACAAGGCGATAATGCCGTGGAAAAAATACGAAAAATAAGGAGAAATTAACGTGAAACTTATGAAAACGAATAAAATAATTTGCGCCGCGATGGCGGGCGCCGTGCTTATTATGGGCGGATGCGCAAAAAATGAGGCTGAGCCTCAAAATGAAAGTAACGCTCAGCCCAACGGCTCCAAGGAGCTGCAAAAGGTTACCTTTGTTCTGGACTGGACTCCCAACACAAACCATGCCGGCGTATACGCAGCCGATGCGTTGGGATACTATAAGGATGCCGGAATTGAGCTTGAAATCGTTCAGCCTCCGGAGGACGGAGCCGAAGCTCTTGTGGCCGCCGGCAAGGCGCAGTTCGGCGTGTCCTTCCAAGATACCATAGCCGCGGCCTATACCTCCGACGCGCCGCTTCCCGTAACTAATGTGGCGGCTATTATCAATCATAACACCAGCGGCATAATTTCTCGGAAGGACAAGGGCATCGACAGCTTTGCCAAGCTGGAGGGCCACACCTACGCCACATGGGACAGCCCCATTGAGCAGAATGTTATCAAGGCGGCAATGGAGGCCGAAGGCGGAGATTTTTCCAAGGTAAACCTTGTTTCGACTTATGTCACCGACGTTATGGCCGCTCTCCAAACCGACACCATCGACAGCGTTTGGGTATATGAGGGCTGGGATGTTGCCAAGGCGAAGGTAGACGGCGTGGAGTACAACTATCTTGACTTTGCGAAGGCAAATCCCGTGTTAGATTATTACACGCCTACCATAATTGCCGACAATGACTTTCTCGAAAACGACCCCGAGCTTGCCAAGGCTTTCCTTGCGGCCACAAAGAAGGGCTACGAATACTGCGTTGAAAATCCCTCCGCGGCGGCAGAGATACTCTGCGAAGCCGTTCCCGAGCTGGACGAAGCCTTGGTTAAGGAAAGCATGAGCTTCCTTGCCGGAGTCTACGTCGGCGACGGCGAGGGCTGGGGCTATATTGACAGCGACAGATGGACAGCCTTTTACGATTGGCTTTACGAAAACGGCCTAATTGAAAAGGAGCTCGGTTCCTTCGGCTTTACCAACGACTATCTTCCCGCACGATGATGAATAAGGCGCTTGAAGCGAAAAACATTTATAAAAGCTACGGCGGCAGAGAGATAATCGCCGATATTTCGGCGGAGCTTATGCCGGGGGAAACCGTAGGTCTTCTGGGCGTAAGCGGAATAGGAAAAACAACTCTTTTTAACATTTTGTCCGGTTTGGAGTCCCCCGACAGCGGAAGGGTATTTTTGGACGGGGAGGACATAACGGGGAAAAGCGGCAGTGTCGGCTATATGCAGCAGGAGGATTTGCTACTACCCTTTAAGACCATAGGGGAAAACGTTATTATTCCCCTTGTGCTTCGGGGAACAAAAAAGAAAGAGGCTCTTAAAAAAGCCCTTCCCCTTTTGAAGGATTTCGGTCTGGAGGGAAGCGAAAACCTGTATCCGGCCCAGCTTAGCGGCGGTATGCGTCAAAGAGCCGCTTTGTTAAGGAGCTTTCTGTATTCGAGCAAGGCGCTGCTTATGGACGAGCCGTTCAGCGCTCTTGACGCCATAACAAGGCGCAGTATGCAGCAATGGTTTAAAAGAATTGTTGCCGAGCATGGGATTTCCGCGTTTTTTATTACCCACGATATAAATGAAGCCCTTCTTATGTCAGACAGACTGTATATTCTCAGCGGCAGTCCCGGCCGTATTGCCCACGAAATACGGGTGTCCCTTCCCAATACGGAAAATCCGGAGCTTACCGAGGAATTTCTTCGGGAAAAGATACGGGTTACGGAGCTTATTGATAAATAGAGAATATGTATAGGTTGTAAATTTTAGTCGACACTTCCATTTGAGGTGTTGACAAAAAAAGATATTTGTGTTATAATACAAGTGAAATTAATATAAGGAGGCGACTTTATGAAAAAGAAATTTATTGCGGTAACAGTGGCGGCTATGTGTGTCGGAATTGCCATCGGTGCGGTGTCGGCGGGGTTGATTGATGATATTGACGCCCAAATTCGCCGTGATTTTACAATTGTGATTGACGGCAAAACGCAAACCTTTAAAAACGCCAACGGCGAAACGGTTTATCCCGTGCTTTACGACGGCACCACGTACCTTCCCGTAAGAGCTATAGGCGAGCTTATGGGCAAGACGGTATACTGGTACGAGGATGACAAGCGTATTGAGCTTAAGGACAGCGGAACTACCGTT
The DNA here is from genome assembly GCA_964551215.1 of uncultured Oscillospiraceae bacterium. Taxonomy (GTDB): domain Bacteria; phylum Bacillota; class Clostridia; order UMGS1883; family UMGS1883; genus JAFLUQ01. The sequence goes on from CAZKBV010000012.1 coordinate 29,803, forward strand.
ACGGATGCGGATGTGATTTATGACGGTACCGCCTCCGGAAAAACCGAGACAGGTAAAACGGAAATCGGCGTTGAACCGGGCAGAATGGAACCCGGTAAGGTAGAACCCGGAAAAGTGGAGCCCGGTAAAATAGACGCCGGAAAAATCGATAAAACCGATATAACAGCCGCAGCCAAGGTAACTCTTCAGGAAGCAAAGGAAATAGCTTACGCCAAAGCCGCCGGAAGCGCAAATATAGACGAAGCGGTTTTGACCTTGAGAAAGGCCAAGCTCGATATGGACGACGGAAAGCTTGTATATGAAATTGAATTTGTATACGACAATGTGGAATACGAGGCTGAAATAAGCGCGGATGACGGCTCCGTAATCAAGTGGGAGGTCGAGGCGTTGAATAAGGCCGCAAATTCCGCCGAAGCGAAGATAACCCTTGAAAAGGCAAAGGACATTGCCCTTAAAAAGGCCGGACTAAAAGAGAGCGATGTGACCTTCAAAAAGGCTAAGCTTGATACCGAAGACGGAATCACGGTTTACGAAATTGAATTTACCTACGGACGCACAGAGTACGAAGCGGAGATAAACGCCGCTGACGGAACTGTTTTAAAGTGGGAGATTGACGAGGACTGATACGAGAACCGATAAGTTCGCCGGGGGAACCGCAAGGTTTCCCCGGCTGTTTTTTGTTCCCGTGAGGGGAATCTAAACTCTCCCAAGATAGTGAGGCGCAAGGCATTGAAATTTATTTTTGCAATATTTTCCTTATTTTGCGATATAATATTACCATATTTGAGGAATAAATTCAAGTATTTTTTGC
>CAZKBV010000013.1:0-6396 GCA_964551215.1 uncultured Oscillospiraceae bacterium
TGCCAGTGCCATTTTTTTACCCAATTCATTTTCTCATCTCCATTTAGTGTAAGGTATAAATCCTCATTTGCCTTTTATGCGCGTTCGCGGATTAACAGCCGCTTTATTCTATTTGCTCAACCTGCAAAACAGCGCCGTTTTTTACATCGACAGTTATCATAACGTTGTGACGCGGTGTCATATTTACCGCGCACATCATTGTGAGAATACCGTCATCGTTTATTGTTGGGGGAATTTTTGCGGTTTTCCTAACATCGTTTTCATACATGGCGTTGAAATAATCCATTTTTCCTCGCAGATCCTTCCCCGCCACATATTCGAAGACGCCGTCCTCCGTCACCAATCTGAAAGTTCCGGCTGATGTGTAAAGCTCGTGGTCATAACTCAAGTAATAATGTTCTCCCAAAATAAAATCCGCATCTTGGCTTCCGCCGAACAGCCTTGTACACTTATGGATCGGCCTTACCGCTCTTGTAGTGTCAATAACAAGACCGCTTTCCTCGCTGAAGGAATATTCCCAATCCAACAATCTGTGAGCCACATCCCATGTCAAGGGAATATATGTAACCCCTTCAACATTTAATATCGGATACGGCGACTCGTTGTCGTATTCTCTAATATAGTCAGTAGCACGCCATTCCGGGTGCAACAACGACGCTTCCTCGTAGCTCAAATAGTCATGTGAAATATAAGTGTAATAATCCGGAATCACAGCTTCGCGGGTATCGGGGTTGGCAATCTCTTGAATATGCTGTTCCAAATTTTCCGATGTTATTTCATTATACCCTACATAGAGAATCATTTCGCCGAAATGATACGTGGTTTGACGATACCACCACGACCAGATTCCTCCCTTGTCAAAGGTAATCATAAGCCCCGTAAAGGCAGCCATATCATATGTCAGCGGCAAATATGTTATATCGTTATATACCAGAAAAGGATATTTGCTGTATCTGTTATTATATTGCACGCCGTTTACGGTTACGGGGAAGTAAGGAATTGACGCACAGACGCTTTCATTACCTTCGTGCGCAAACGAAGGACTGCCGGGCAACAAAGCGCAAATCAAGCAGGCAATCAAAAACGCACATATTTTTTTCACAAGAGCATCACTCCATTTTTGATTACATGCAATAATACTTTTCCAACTTTAATACTTTAACGCGCGGATTACGGCTGTTTGCCGATATAGGCCAAGATGCCGCCGTCAACGTACAGCACATGGCCGTTAACCGCGTTGGAGGCGTCGGAAGCCAAGAAAAGCGCGGGACCGCCCAGCTCGTCGGGGTTGAGCCATCTGCCGGCGGGCGTACGGCTGCAAATAAACTGGTCGAAGGGGTGACGGCTGCCGTCAGCCTGACGCTCGCGCAAAGGCGCCGTCTGAGGAGTGGCGATATAGCCGGGGCCGATGCCGTTGCACTGGATGTTATAGGCGCCGTATTCCGCGCAGATGTTTCTGGTAAGCATTTTAAGGCCGCCCTTTGCCGCGGCATAGGCGGAAACCGTCTCTCTGCCCAGCTCGCTCATCATGGAGCAGATGTTTATAATTTTGCCGTGACCGTTTTTAATCATCGAGGGAATAACGGCCTTTGCCATAATGAAGGGGGCGTTAAGGTCAACGTCAATAACCTGACGGAACTCGGCGGCCGTCATTTCGGTCATGGGAATCCTCTTTATGATTCCGGCGTTATTCACAAGAATGTCGATAACGCCGACCTCTTCTTCGATTTTCTTAACCATGTCGACGACCATGTCTTCCTTTGTAACGTCGCATACATAGCCCTTCGCGTCAATACCGTCCTCCTTGTAGGAAGCAAGACCCTTGTCCACAAGCTCCTGCTTTATGTCGCAGAAAACGATTTTTGCCCCGGCGGAAGCGTAGGCTTTGGCAATTCCGTAGCCTATACCGTAGGAAGCGCCCGTTATAAGAGCTACCTTGCCCTCAAGGCTGAAAGACTTCAAAATATCCATTTGACACACATCTCCTTATAAGATTTTTATTTATTATAAGTATATCACAAATTTTCCCTTTTTGCAATAGATATTTTTATATATTTTTGCCCAATATTATTTTCATCAGGATTGAATTTTTATCCGCCGTCATTGGCGGAATATTCGGAAAATAAAGCTTCATTCGCACGATATATACGACTATTACCGCCGCCGCCAAAAAAGCGAGAGCCGGAGCGCAGCTCCAAAAGCGTCTGCCGAAGGAGGCGTCCTTAAAAACATAAAGAACCGCCATTACCGGAACAAGAGGGCAGAGAGGATGCCAGCGGAAAGCCTCGGCAAAATCCAGCCGCAAAAGCGCGGCGCAGCCCCTCGTCATGCCGCAGCCCGGGCAGGGAAGCCCCGTAATTCTCTTTATTGGGCAGCCAAAAACGAATCCCACGGCGGCGCAGACAAGCAGTACAAGCCCCACTGTGCATATATTTTTTGCTATATTTTTCATATTATTTCCTTTAATTCGTCAATTTGGCGGCTTAAAGCCTCAATAAAAAGCCGCGCCTGCCTGTTTTTCATAAGCAGATTCGCCGTCCGCCTTACAGCCGAAACAAATTCGCCGTCAAGCTCCTTCGGAGCCATTGTCTTTGCCAAAGGACACATCCCCTTTCCCCGCGGATCCATGATTATTTTCAGCTCCCCCTCCTTTGTAAGATAAGGCGTCAGGGGAAATATGCGGCACGCCAAGGGGCGGCGGCTTCTTTGGCACACTCCGCCGCAGGTGATAAGGTCGGCGTAACGACCGTAGTCGTATTCAAAATCCGTGTCGTACAGCTTCATTCCCTCCGGCATATTCCGGAACATGACGTTTTCCTCGGGAAAGAGGTACATTCCCGTAACCTCCTCCCCGTCGTCGCGGCAGCAGGTTTTATCGCACAGTTCGCCGCAGTCCGCCTTTACGGGGGTTGCTTCTCCCATAATCTCATAGGCGAGTGTATACAGCCTTTTGCTGTTCATTTTTAACACCGCCTTATTCATCCTTGCACACCTCGATTCCCACGCTTTCCAGCGAATAGGGCGTGGTCTGGTAGACAAAGTAGTTGAGCCAGTTTGTAAAAAGCAGATGGTTGTGACTGCGCCATGTCATAACGGGAGTTTTGGAAGGGTCGTCGTCGGGATAATAATTCACGGGAATATCTACCGCCAGACCCTTTGCCGCGTCACGCTTATATTCCTTGTCCAAAGTATCAAACTCGTACTCGCTGTGTCCCATAACGAATATGCGCTTGTTATCGCGGGATTTGGCTATGTATACGCCCGCCTCGTCGCTGTCGGCGACAATTTCAAGATCCGGCTCTTTTTCGATATCCTCCCGCAGAACCGTGGTGTGGCGGGAATGGGGCGCGAGGAAATACTCGTCGAAGCCCCTTGTCAAGCGGCTGCGGCGGTTTAATGTTCTGTGGCGGAAAACGCCGAAAAGCTTTTTGTCCAGAACATACTTTTGTATGCCGTAGTGGTGGTAAAGAGCCGCCTGAGCCGCCCAGCAGATGTGAAAGGTGCTGGTGGCGTGGGTGTCGGTCCAGTCCATTATTTCGGTCAGCTCCCGCCAGTAGTCCACCTCTTCAAACGCAAGCATCTCAACGGGAGCGCCGGTAATGATTACCCCGTCGTAGCGTTTATTCTTTATTTCGGCAAAGGTTTTGTAAAAGGCGGCCAGATGCTCCGGAGGAGTATTTTTTGATTCGTGGGAATCCATATTGATAAATTCCGCGTCTATCTGGAGGGGCGTGTTGCTCAGCGCCCGAAGAATTTGGGTTTCGGTAGCTATCTTTGTCGGCATTATATTTACGATAAGCACCTTAAGCGGACGGATATCCTGACTTAAAGCCCGCTTCTCCGTCATTACGAATATGTTTTCCCCGTCCAAAATTTTTGCCGCCGGTAGGTCATTTGGAATATTAATGGGCATAGCAAGCTCTCCTTACGATATAATATTATAAATTATAACACCTTTTTTTCTGTTTTACAAGAGGACTTTGCGGAAAAAGCGCGGCTTACATGAAAATTTCGCGTTATTTATATAATGTCGTTTTTTAAAGAGAAGGTTACGCGAAAATACATATGAATTGTTTTGGATTTAGCTATGGATTTTTTTGTTCGGACGTGTTATAATGTAAACAGTATCTGTTTTTATTTTCAGAAAAGACCAAAATCCTTAAAAAATCCTTAACATGGATTTAACATTGATAAAGTATTATGTATTCGGAAGCAAAAAGGAGGTGACGCTGTGGCCATAGAGGTGTTTTCACGCTACGAGCTTAAATTCATGCTGAGCGAGGAACAGTACAAAAGTGTGTCGGACGCGATTGAACAGAGGATGATATGCGACTCGTACAGCCTCAACGGACGCTGTTACACAATTTCCAACATATATTACGACACTCCGGACAATCGGCTTATCTCCGCCGCTGTCCGCCATGACGGAGATTACCGCCACAAGATTCGCCTCCGCACGTATGACCCTACGAAAGACACGGCCTTCCTCGAAATAAAGAAAAAATACAAGGGACTTACCAACAAACGCCGCACCTCGATTTTGATAGACAGTGTAAATCCCATGTTTTCAGAGGGAATATTCCCCGAGGAAAAACCCTTTATGAATATGCAGGTGACAAAGGAGCTTTACATAATAGGCCGCAGTCTTTCGCTTGCTCCGAAAACCGTAATAAGCTACGACCGACGCGCCTTTTTCGGGAAGGACCCCGCCGACGGAGATTTGAGAATAACCTTTGATAAAAATATCCGCTCCCGCCGAAGCGGTCTTGATCTCAGGCTCGGAAGCGAAGGAGAGTCCCTTCTCGAAGGCGGAAAATGGATAATGGAGGTCAAGGTTGAGCAATGCGTGCCTCTGTGGGTGGCAAGGCTTCTCAGTGAAAACAGCGTGAAGCGGGTAAAATTTTCAAAATACGGTACGGAATATAAAAACTATATACTAAAGAACGCGGCTAAAGCCGCCATAACGGAGGCATGAAAATGAATGACTTTATAAACGCGCTTACACAATCCGCCACCGGAAGCAGCATTACCGTAACGGAAGTGATTTTTATACTTCTGCTCTCGTCGGTGCTGGGAATACTTATTGCCACGGTTTATAAATACAGCTACCGGGGAACGGAATATTCGCAGGAATTTTCGATAACCCTTGTTATGCTTTGCGTAATCATCGCCATTGTGGTAACCGCGATCGGAAGCAATGTGGCAAGAGCCTTTTCCTTCGCGGGAGCCTTAAGCATAATCCGTTTCCGCACGGCCATGGGCAATCCGAGAGATATAGCCTTTGTGCTGTTCTCGGTTTCGGCCGGACTTTGCGTGGGCGTGGGAGTTTACGCCTATGCCGTCGCCGTCTGCCTGCTGTTGTTTATACTTATATTCCTCTTAAACCGCTTCAACGCCTTCGCTCCCCTGGTCATAAACAAGCGGCTTAAAATCACCATTGCGGAAAATATGGACTACGAAGGCATTTTTGACGATGTGCTTTCCCAATACTGCCGAAGCTTTCAGCTTAAAAAGGTTTCCTCGGTGGATTTGGGAACCTTGTTCGAGCTGGTATACGACATTCAGCTGAAAACCAATATCAGCGAAAAAGCCATGCTGGACGAAATCAGATGTATCAACGGCAACTTAAATATTTCTCTTCTTATGCTTGAAGAGAGATCTTCAAAGCTGAAGCTGTAAATAGATTCAAACAGTCCCTCAAAAAAACCAAAATCAAGAAAGGATGACAAAAAATGAAAAAAATCATGACTGTTGCCGCTATGGCGGCTATGTGCGCGGCTCTTGCGGCGGCTCCCGCTTTTGCCCGAGGCGGGCATGACGCTATGCGGGGCGGAGCTTCCTCCAATGAAGCTTCCTCCGAGGACAGCGTAAAAATTACACGCCTCACCGGCGTGACGGCCAAAGCTCCTTTGTCCGACGAAAGCGTTTTGCCCGAGGACGCAAGCTCTGTTCCGGCGGCAAAGCTCCGCCCCGCACGCGTTGAAAAGAACGATTCTCAGAGCGGCGAATCGACCGCTTCCGACGAAGAAAATTCGGCGAAGCGCGAAGAAATCCGCGCTAAGCTTGACGAGCTGAAAACACGGTACGAGGCGGCGGAAACCGATGAGGAAAAAGAAGCTGTCTCAGCGGAAATTAAGGAGCTTGTCAAGGATATTCCGCGCATGAGCCGCCTCCCTCACAAGGATGCCCCCGCGCTTGACAGCGAGGACGCGGAAAAGCTCGCGGAGCTTAAGGAAGCCTTAAAATCCGCCGAAACCGACGAGGAAAAAGAAGCTCTCTCAGCGGAAATTAAGGAGCTTGTCAAGGATATTCCGCGCATGAGCCGCCGCCCTCACAAGGACGCCCCCGCGCTTGACAGCGAGGACGCGGAAAAGCTCGCGGAGCTTAAGGAAGCCT
>CAZKBV010000013.1:6496-29607 GCA_964551215.1 uncultured Oscillospiraceae bacterium
GCCCCCGCGCTTGACAGCGAGGACGCGGAAAAGCTCGCGGAGCTTAAGGAAGCCTTAAAATCCGCCGAAACCGACGAGGAAAAACAGGAAATCTCAGAGGCAATAAAGTCTATATGCCCCAAAGCGGACGCGGATAGCGGCCATAAATTCACCGGACGCCGTCATGGAGATTCGTCTGTGAAGCCCAATAAGGGCGCTTCCTCCGACGGCTCGCGGGATGTTCCGGCTGAAAACGAGGCCGACAGCTCCGTTTCGGAGGATTCCGACTTTGAGGTAAGCTTTGATTACGACTTCGGCGAAGCCGTCTGAAAACAGTCTAAAACAGTTCTTTAAAAAGCATAAGGAACCGCGAAAGGAGCGGCCCCCAAAAGTTAGACCGAAAATCTAACGATTGGGAGGCCGCTCCCTTTTTCACGCAATGCTTTCGTTATTCCTCTTTTACGGGCTTTTCCCCCACAAAAACCTTCACGGACTGGACTCTGTTCATATCCGTTCCGTTTATGACCACCTTAATGTGGCCGTATTCAAAGCTCTCTCCGGCGGAGGGGATTTTCCCCAGCTGATGCGCGGCAAAGCCTCCCACCGTGGTTATATCGTCCACCGGCTCTCCGTCAAGCTCGAAAAACTCAAAGAAATCATCAATATTTACCGCTCCGTCCACAATGTAAACGGACTCGGTTATTTTGCGGAATTCAATTTCCACATCGTCATGCTCGTCGTATATTTCGCCCACAAGCTCCTCAAGCACATCCTCAAGGGTAACAATACCCTCGGTTCCGCCGTATTCGTCCTGAACAATCACCATATGGCTCTTGCTTTCCTGAAAAAGCTTAAGCAGGCGGGAGATTTTCATTCCTGCGTAAACAAAGGTTGCCGGACGGATAAGGCTCTGCCAGTTTTCGTTATTTGTTTCAAGATTAAAGTCCTTTTGGTAAAGAACGCCCTTTATGTCGTCGGGAGTATCATCGTAAACGGGAAGCCTTGAAAAGCCTGTTTTCGCGAAAAGCTCCGCAATTTCCGCCCTGCTTTGACTTATGTCCGCCGCTTCCATATCAACTCTGGGAGTAAGTATATCGGTAACGTCCAAATCGTAAAACTTGACGGCGTTTTTGATAAGCTCGCCTTCCTGAACGTCTATTTCGCCGTCCTCGGTGGCTTCGTCAACTATGGTGAGAAGCTCCTCCTCGGTTATGGCGTCGTCACTGCCCCGAAAACGGCTTGATATAAACCCCTGCCACATATTGAAAACCGCCGCTATAGGCGTAAGCGCAAAGGATATCACCGAAAGAGCCGGCGTACAAACCCGAACAAAGCTGTCGGGCATTCTTTTCGCGAGAGTTTTCGGCGTAATCTCGCCGAAAATAAGCACCAACACCGTCATTACGGCGGTAGATACCGTAACGCTCAAATCCTGATTGGCGATAAGTCTGGCAAAAAGAATCGTTGAAAGAGAAGTTGCCAAAATATTGACTATATTGTTCCCGATAAGTATAACCGAAAGCAGCTTGTCATAATTATCGGCCATCTTCAATACTCTTGCGGCTCTTTTGTCACCGGCGTCGGCCTCGTTTTTCATTTTTATTCTGTTAAACGAAAGAAACGCAGTCTCCGACGAAGAAAAAAACGCCGAACAAAAAATCAAAAACGCGATTAAAATAACTTGGATAAGTATACCGTCGCCCGCGTCGCCGTCCATATGGGGTACCAGCTCCTTTAATTTTTATAACCTACGCGCAGAGGAGCTTACGCTCCCCGCGCCGGTCGCAATCTATCGCAAGCTCCCGCTCCTTGCAAGCAAAGCGGAGCGTCGCTCCGATTTAAAATTATCAGAATAAATTGTATCACAATAAATCAATATTGTCAACGTAAGCAAAAAAGTGTAATATAAATTTAATGTTTAAAACAAAATCTCAAGGTAAACGCGTTTTAAAATTCCGCTGCCGCGTTTACTTTGAGATTTTACGTATTTTTCGGGTGAGCATTATTGCTTTTATTGCTTTTTCTTTTTCCCGTTTTTCCCGTCTATGGAAGTCTGACGCTTCCAGTAAAACAGATACTGCTGGGCAAAGCCGCTGTATTCGCCGAAAAGACTTTCCCCGGCGGACTTCGCCGCCTTTACTCCGTCGGTGCCGAAGCTTTCGCCCATGACCTGATTTATCCACGTATCCGTAGGGAAAAGGTCGAACTTACCAAGGGCGAACAGCAGCACGCAGTCGCAGACCTTATTGCCCACGCCCTTTATCTTCATCAGCTCTCGGCGGGCTTCCTCCGTAGGCATGGCCGAAAGAGCTTCATAGCTTACAGCCCCTTCCGCCGCCAGCTTAGCCGCTCCGGAAATATACCGGTCGCGAAAGCCTGCCCCCAGCGCACGAAAGTCGCTTTCATCAAGAGACGCCAGAGTTTCGGCGTCCGGAAAGGAATAAACCGTCCGTCCCTCAAAGGGTATCTCCTTGCCGTAGGCGGCGCAAAGCCTCTCAACCACCCTTTTTATATTGGGGATAGAGTTATTTTGGGAAATTATGTAGGAAATAAGAGCCTCGAAAAATTCCTGACGGAGTATTCTTATTCCTCCGCCGAATTCAACGGCGGTTTTCATTACATCGTTTACGGATACGGCCCTTTTTATTTCGCCGTAGTCCCTGTCCATATCCAGATATGTTTTCCAAAAGCCGTTATAATCCTCACGGGAACAGTTTTCCGCAATTATTTCGCCGCCGTCGCTTCTCAGGCGGACGGCACGCCCGCCGGCTACGCCTCGGTAGCTGCCGTCCCCGTCACGATTCCAGCGGAAGCACTGACCACATTCAAAGGTGTGCGTCAGATTAAAATCCTTTGCCGGAAGCCTTATTTCCATTTTTATCCCTCGTCTTTAACAGTAATCGCGCATATATCGCTTGCGCACATTTCCCGAATTTCCGCCCGACGTTCCTCGTCGGCGGCGGAATATTCCGCCGTGTAGTCTATTTCCGTGACCGAAAGTGTATAAGGCACTCCCAGAAGATTAAGCCGCTCCTCGACCTGAGCGGCTGAGCAGCCCTCTGTCTCGGCATTGGCCGCAGCTTCGGCGTACTCCGCCGGAACTGTAAATTCGGCAATCACCTTAATATAGGTTTCGGCGGCGCCGCCGGAGGTGAAAGCCTCCGATAGTCCGCTGTCGGCGGAATCTTCATCCGCCGATTCCTTTTCTTCTCTTAACGCTCTCCCGCCGCCTCGCGCTACATAGCTTGTCGCTTTCGTCTCTTGGGAAGGTTCCTCGGCTGAAACGGCTTCGTCGCGCTCCGCGCCGCCGGAAAAGCTTTCCTCGTCGGCGTTATCCATAGCAATAGTTTCTTCGGGCGAATCGGTTTTTTCAATTCCGTACTCCGCCCCGCCTTGGGCTTTGGCGTTTTCGCTCGCGGCGGTATCTGCCGCCTTCTCCGGCGCTGTTTCCGCAGGCTCGGAGCTTCTCGCCGCCTTGGAGCTTTTCTCCGTTTTGGTTTCAGGGGCTTTTTCCGCTTCCGCAAAGCCGGACGTTGACGGAGCCGTATTCTCGGAGGCCTGCGCGCTTTCCGGCGCCGCGTCCTCCCGCGGTGCCGGTTTTACCGAATCGGTCTGCGCGTCAAAGTCCTTTTCAGTTTCGGCTTCAGGGGCGATGAAAGCCCCGTCCTCAAGCTCTTTTTCATTATTAATGTCCTCTTCTTTATTAACGTCCTCGTTCGACTCTGTGATATTCGCTTGATTTTTGTTCTCGTTACGGAGCTTCATCAATGGATTCACCGCCGCCGTTCCGGCAAGTATCAGCAGAGCCGCCGCTGCCGCTGAGCCGAATTTTACCGCGTTTATCCTCGAAGGCTTTTTTACGGAGGAAATTTCCCGCATTACGTTGTCCGAAAGCTCCGCCGGAGCCTCAGCCTCTCCGAGAAGCTTGAGATTTTTCGCAATAATCAGACAGCTCTCGTATTCCCTTTTGCAATCCGGACAGCTCTCCATGTGAGCCGCCGCCGCTGCCGCCTGTTCTTCGGGCAGTTCGCCTGCGGCAAGCTCATATACAATTTTTCTAAACCGCTCGCAGTCCATTAAGCTGCCCCCTTTCTTTTCGCGGCATTTTCATCTCCAAAAGCCTTGCTCTTGATAAAAAATCGCTCCGCATAACGCGGCGCGCCGAACGATGCGCCCTGCGGCTCATTTTTATTTAAAAGCAATTTTCGGATATACGCTTTACTTTTTTGTTTTCATAATATAGACGCGCAAACTTTAAAAAAGTTCCCCATTTTCTAATAATATTTTTCGCAATTTTTCCCTTGCGCGAAAAATTCTTGATTTTAATGTTCCTTCACTGATTTCCAGCACAGAGGCTATTTCCTCGTAGCGGTAGCCTTCAATATCCCGAAGCACCAAAACCGTGCGCATTTCCTCCGGCAGCATTGCCACGGCTCTCCTTACGGCGGCAATTTGCTGTTTTCTTTCCACCGTTACCTCTGTAGTCTCACCGCCCGCCAAATCAAATTCATCATCTATGTCGGAGGTGTTGGGGCGCCGGCGGATTATATCCAAACAGCACCTCACCGCGATTTTCGTCAGCCATGTAAGCACAGCGCTTTCTCCTCGGAAGAAGCGGAGATTCTCGTAAGCCTTTATAAATGTCTCCTGGGCGGCGTCCTGAGCGTCGTGCGTATTTTTCAGCATATTCAGACACACGGCGTATATTTTGTTTTGGTTTTCGCGCACAAGCTGTTCAAAGGCTTTTTTGTCACCCTTTCGCAGCCTATCTTCCATGGTCGCCACCGCACTTCCCTCCCCTCGCCGGCAGACGGCCTATTTTAGCACTATTTCTCCGTTTTCCACTTGGGCATAGACGGTTTCCTTCCGTCCGCCGCTTATTATCATGTCCGCCAGCTTATCCTGCAAATTGCGGACGATAGCCCTTCTGAGAGGTCTTGCGCCGAACTTAACGTCGCTTCCGCGCTTAAGGATAAGCTCCTTTGCTTCCTTGGAAACCTCCAGCTTCATGCCCTTTTCCGCCATCATTTCCCGAAGCTCGTCAAGCATAAGCTCCAGAATCTGCATGAGCTGTTCCTCGGTAAGGCTTTCAAATATGACTATCTCGTCTATTCTGTTAAGGAATTCCGGCCGGAAATACTGTTTCAGGGCGGAATTCAGCTTATCCTCCGCCTTGGCGCCATCCTCCGACGCAAAGCCTATGGCTCCGTTTTTCCAGTCGCTTCCCAAGTTTGAGGTCATAACTATGACGGTATTTTCAAAGCTGACCACCTTGCCGTGGCTGTCGCTGACACGGCCATCGTCCAGAATCTGCAAAAGCACGTTCAGCACCTCGGGATGCGCCTTTTCCACCTCGTCAAAAAGGACTATGCTGTAGGGGCGGCGGCGTATCTTTTCGGTAAGCTGACCCGCGTCGTCGTAGCCCACATATCCCGGAGGCGAGCCTATCAGCTTAGCCACGGAGTGCTTTTCCATATATTCGCTCATGTCCACTCTTATAAGGGCTTCTTCGCTGTCGAACAGCTCTATGGCAAGCTGCTTAACAAGCTCCGTTTTGCCCACGCCTGTAGGTCCGGCGAAAATAAAGCTGGCGGGGCGGCGTTTTTTGGAAAGTGCCGCACGGCTTCGCCGTATGGCTCTTGCCACGGCGCCGACGGCCTTATCCTGACCGATTATATGCTTGTGGAGCCGTTCTTCAAGGCTAAGCAGACGCACCGTTTCGTCTTGGGTTATTTTCATAACGGGGATCCTTGTCCAGCTTTCCACCGCGTAGGCTATATCCTCAACCGTAAGGTAAACATTGTCCGCCTGCTTTTCCAGATTTTCTATTTCCTTTTCAAGCTCGCACTGGCGGGTGCGGATTTCGGCGGCACGGGCGTAGTCGCTGTCATTAAGCTCGCCGCCCTCGTATATTTTGTCGATTTCCGCCTGAGTTTCGCCGAGCTGACGGCGGGTTTCCTCCAGCGTGGCAAGAGCCATATTCTTTAGATTACAGCGGCTGCCCGCCTCGTCAATAAGGTCTATAGCCTTGTCGGGAAGGAATCTGTCGGTTATGTATCTCTCCGACAAAACCGCCGCGGCACGTATGACCTCATCGGTAATTTTCACCCTGTGAAATTCCTCGTAGTAGTCCTTTATTCCTTTTATTATCTCTATGGTTTCCTCAACGGAGGGTTCGTCTACGGTGACCGGCTGGAAACGGCGTTCCAGAGCGGAATCGCTTTCGATAAACCTGCGGTATTCGTTCAGAGTCGTAGCTCCTATTACCTGCACCTCGCCCCTCGCAAGAGCGGGCTTAAGGATATTTCCGGCGTTCATTGTGCCTTCGGCGCTTCCCGCCCCCACAATGTTGTGCAGCTCGTCTATGACAAGTATAACGTTGCCCCGTTCCTTAGTTTCGTTGATAATGGCCTTCATTCTCGCCTCAAACTGGCCTCGGTACTGGGTTCCGGCGACAATAGCCGTAAAGTCCAGCAGGTAAATTTCCTTGTCAATCAGCTTCATAGGCACCTTTTTTTCGGCAATTCGTTCGGCAAGGCCTTCGGCAATGGCCGTCTTGCCCACGCCAGGCTCTCCCAAAAGCACGGGGTTGTTTTTTCCTCGGCGGTTGAGTATCTGTATAACTCTTTCGATTTCCTTTTCGCGGCCTATGACCCTGTCTACATTTCCCTGGGCCGCTTTAGCTGTCAGATTTTCGCCATAGGCGTCCAGAAGGGACTTTTTGCGCTTTTTGTTTTTATCCTTTTCCTCCGGCTTGGGAGCTTCCTTCGGATCGCCCTGAGTTTCCTTGGGCTGTTCCTTTTTGTTTCCGCCGAAAATTCCCATTACGTTGTCCATAACGTTTTTAAACATTCCGTCATAATCCTGACCGTCCCCGTCTATTGCCGGCTCCTCGCCCAACTCGCCGCCCATAGCCTCGTTCATTTGTTCGCTGATATTTTCAAGGCTTTCCGGATCCAGATCCATATTGCCGGCCATCTGCTGAATCGGGTTTATCCCCAGCTCTCTGGCGCATGGAATACATAGCCCCTCCGTATGGCGGGTTCCGCCTTCCATTTTCGTTATAAATAAAACGGCAACATTTTTATTGCACCGTGAACAAAGCATATATACATCTCCCCCAATTATACAATTACAGTTATTATAACATAAATCCCCGCCAAAAGTAAATACAAAAAAATAAAATTTACAAAAAATACATTTTCCATTGACAAAGCTCCCAAGGGTATGGTAAACTTGTCCCATAATCTAACCTGCAAGTCAGGATTTATCAAATCGGGAAGCGTGAACATATGTTAAAAACAAAAGATGATAACCCGCATTTTCTTATGTGCGAGCGAAAGGAAATTTATTACATTTTAATGGCTGTTGCCGGGTTCTTCGGAGCATATACCTTCTTGCTTAGAGGCAGTGTATTTTGTAACGCTCAGACGGGGAATGTGGTTTTGATGGGGCTGGCGATTGGCGCGGGGAAATGGAGAGAGGCGCTATATTATCTGATACCGATTTCGGCTTATATGCTCGGAGCTTTTATATCGGAGCTGCTTCCAAATCCGATAAAACGCCGCCTTCCTGTCCGTTGGGATACTTTGCTGATTGCTATAGAGATGCTGGCGGTGTTGGCTTTGGGCTTCGTCCCTTTGTCGGCTCCGGCACAGATCGCTCAGGTCACAATTAATTTCATCGCCTCTATGCAATATAACACTTTTCGTCAGGCAGAAGGCAAACCAATGGCGACAACCTTCGCCACAAACCATATCAGGCAGATAGGGGTTGGATTGGCAAAGGAAATCACGCATTTTCATCTGCCGAATAAGGAATACAGAGAAAGTCTGCGCGAACACTTTGCCATGCTGATATTTTTCCTTGCGGGAGTAATCATCGGAACAGTCCTATGCAATTTGGCGAATGAAAAGGCTATTTGGGCAACGTTGCTTCCGCTTGGAGTGATACTGTGGCTTTTTCTATATGCCGATTTTGTCAGTGAAAAAAATATGAAAGAAAAGAAACCGGCGGGTCATTAAAGAATGTAGAACGAACAGACAAAAAACAAGAAACCGCCTGTTCGCCGGTCATTGTGAGCATTTTCCGTAGAATCAATTTCTCTATGATAAAATATTTGATTTTATAGGCAGGAACAGCCATATTTTGTGAGACTGCAATAAAAAAACGGAGTCCGGCGGCTCCGTTTTTTTATTTTTCGTATACGTCGCGCCTGTGTCCGACGCTCACGATTAGGATTATGACGGCTTCGTCCTGAATTTGGGCAAGGATTCTGTAATCTCCCACCCTGTAACGCCATTCCCCGCTTCTGTTCGCCGTGAGGCCCTTGCCGTGCTGTCTCGGATTTTCGCACCCCTCAAGATTTTTGCGGATCCAGCCTAAGATAAGGGCCGCTGTTTGTTTGTCCAGCTTTTTTAAATCCTTTAGCGCGTGTTTTGTAAACCGGACTTTATACCCCATTGTTTAGCCCCAGTTCCCTTTCCGCTTCGTCAATGGAATAAGTGACCGGATCCGCTTCGTGTTCGGCCAAAGCATTGTTAAACGCTTCGATGTCGTATTCGTTTTCAATGCGTTCCAAAACCGACCGGCGAATTAAATCCGAAACCGATATTTTGTTGACTTCGGCGTATTTTTTGACAAGGGCGGCGTCGTCTCCCGACAGCCTTAAAGAAATAACCATTTTTGCCTCACCTCTGTATTACATTGTAATACAGAAAGCTTGACTTGTCAATACATTTTGCGAAAAAATAAAAATATTTTTTGCTGTGTTTAAATCGGTCTTTGGGCGAACAGCCCAAAGCGAAACAGCGTAGCGCATTGCGACAGGCGGGGGACATCCGCGCGTTTGTTATATTTTTATCAGCTTGCCTCAACGCCGATTACAGCCGTGTATTTCAGCGTATCGTATCCGTAGGAAGCCGGCACCTTGTACCTCATTTTTATGTAACCGTCTCCCCTCTCAAGAAGCGTTCCCTGCACAATCCCGTTTGAACAGCTGTCCACTCCTATATATTCCTCGGAATATCCGTAAAGCGTCGATGTGATTCTGTATGCCGTGCGGTATCTTACGGAGTCTCCCGCGTGCATGGAAGCCACCATACCGTTGTTTTCCGCCAGCATAAAATTCATGCTTCCGTCAAACTGATGCACAGCCTCCGCATAGCCTCCCCTTTTTCTTATCTCGGATACGTCCGCCGTAAATTCCACGCTTCTTAGCGTACTCCATTTTGCCGAAGCCAAAGCCGGAATCTTTCCTTGGGCGTATCTGCGCGTACTTTTTACGCTTCCGTCCGTTTCAACGCAGGCAATGGGAATAACGAGCTTCGTCCCGTCCTCCTCCAACGGTTCCTCCGATGTAAGGAAATATACATCGTCGAGGGTAAGGTCATAGACCAGATACAAATACTGCCCCGCCTTTATTTCCTGAGTTTGCTTTTCTTCCAGAACGGCAATTCCGCCGTCGGAAAACACGGCCTTTCCCGGATACACAAAATATTCCCCGTTTTCATATTCCAGCTTAAGGCTCTGATTGCTTTCCGGAACGATTCCTTCCGCCACAGCGCATCCGATAAGCTCGTTCAGCTTATTTATGTCGTAGCTTTCTCCGTCGTTCAGCTCCGGAGCGATGCCGCCATTTGCGGCAAGCACTCCAAGAGCCGCCTTAATGTCCTCCGCCCCATACTCTCTGTTATCTCCGAAATAATACTTCATAATGTTCCCCCTCAAATTTCTTCCAAAATGGGTCTTTGCCCTATATCGCCCTTTTCCGCCCAGCGTTCCACAGCCGTAACTCTCATTGTTCTGGTTTTTCGGCTGTTTCCCCTGCGGCTTTGTACCTTCACCTTGTCACCGACGTTCGCCGCCGTATTCGCCATCAGCTTAAAATCCATAGTATCCTGAATCTTACGCTTCGCAAGATCGCTTCGGGCGCTGCTCTCCCCCGAACCGTCCAGTCGGGATGTCCAACGGTATATGCCCTCACTGTCCGAGGGTATCTCCACCCATGTTTCGGCTTCATCATCCTTTACATAGAATCCCCCGTTGAAATAATCCAGCACACTCCTTGTTTCGGTAATATCAAACAGGTTCCTTCTGTCCGCCGAAAATATGCGGCTCAAATCCTTCCCTTCGAATGTCTCGAATCGCCACTGCTTTGCTTTTGTGTCGTAAACCACCCTGTGACCGCCGCCGCACCTGTCCAGACAGTCAGCCACCACCTCGCTGAGAGGATTATACACATTCCGCCAAAAGGTTATTTCCTCTGCGGTAATGTCCTTCCCCGTACCGGTAACAATGCTGTCGCCCCAAACTTCATCCACAAGAGCGTGAGCCAAAGCATGGGGAGTATTCTTCCTTTGGCCGAATTTAGGGCATGCCCTTCTGGAAAGCATCCAATTTGGAGTTCTGCCGTAAAGCTTCAGCACGCCCTCCCCATGGCTGTACTGGGTGGAGGTTATAACCGCCTGAGCTTCTCCCCATACCGCCACGGTGTAATCCCTGTCGGCCAGCTTTTCCGCTATTGCGTCGTCCATGGAAATTCCCGCCTCAAAGGTGCCTATTCCGTTGTAAAGCTCCTTGTGGTATATATCCGTAAAACGGGTTCCTCTGCCCAGACGGTTGAATTCGTAATCGTAAAAAATAATTTCTCCCTTCATTTAAACCTCCGCCGCAGAAATGTATTCTTCCTCGTAGCTGACCGCCGCCGAAGTATTTACGTCTATTCCTCCCGCCGTGACGGAAATGCGGTTTTCCCCTCTCTGAAGGTAAAAATCGCTCATAAAGCTTTCGTCGTCCAGATATACGGTGAAATCCTCCCCGCCGCAGGTCACTGTTCCGTTCGCCAAGTCGAAAACTATACTGCGGTACTCCCCTCCCGGAAGAGCCGCCTTCAGCACGGTGCCCGTAGTTTCGTTTGTGAACACAAGGTCGAAGCCTTCCTCTCGGGAAATTCCTCCCACGGTTATCACCGGATACACTTCCTTGTCCCCAACAACCTGCACATAGCTTCCCACGGTTCTTTTTGAAAAAAGCTTCGGCAGGGTAAAGCTTCCCTTGAGAAGTCTTGTCCTTTCAAAAAGAGCCGCCGTTTTCGCTTCCTTGCCTTTAAAGTAAGGATAATCGCAGGTAAACTGTATAACATACCTTTCGTAATTTTTCCCGTAGACTGCGGTTTTGCTCAGCGCGCTTACGTAGCAGTCGGCGTAAATATCCTTCCCGCCGGAGCTTATATACAGCCGCCCCTCGTCGTGAGCGGCCGCCGCAAGCGCCTCCTGACTGTTCTCTCCGGCACCGGCACTGTCGAAGCTCACGGTAATAAGTCTGGGCGACGGAGTACGGCTTAAGGTTTTCTGTCCGCATATAAACGGATACTCCGCCGTCTCCGCTGCCTGATTCATAAATCCCAGCCCTTCGGCGCTTTTTATTTTGTAGGGGGCGTCGCCGCCGCCCCCGTCCATAATTATGCTCCCCCTTTGGTTTGTAAAAACAAGTCTCATTCCTCTATCCCCCTGTACTTGTTAAGCAGAGACGCCGCCTGAGCGGCATATATGCTTTCCGCCGCGGTGCTCTTTGTTCCGTTTATGGAATAGCTACTGTAATAGTTCGTATTGTTCACCACCGAACCCGCCGCGCCCGCCGAATAATCTCCGAAGCTTACTATAATCTGTCTTGTTTCTTCAAGAACCTTGTCTATTCCCTCCTTGAAGCCCTTGCCGAACTGCTCTGCGCTTAGGCTTCCGCTGGCAAAAAAGCCTTCGGGGATTTCAAGACCAACCGCTTCCAACTCCCTTTTCATGTATTGCGTACAATCGTCCACAGCCTCCGCGAAATCGCTTCCGTAAAACTGAGAAGCTATGGTTTCCGCCAGAGAGTTCTTTTCCGACCATTTTTCCATGTAGGCCTTAAATTCCTCCGCCGAAGCCGAAAACAGAGTTTCCGAAAAGATAACCGCATCCTCGACCTCCATTTCCGCCAGAGTCTGCATAAATTCATGCGCCGTCTCCGGGGAAAATTCATTTTCCAGCCGTTCCCGTACTCCCGACAGAGCGGCGGCGTATCTTTCCAGCATTTCTATGCTTTTCTGCTGATCCGCAAGGTAATAATAATCCTGCGTCTCTGTTTTCGTCTTTCTCGCCCCGATGAGAGTCCTTTCGTTTTCCTCCGTCTCAACGCTCAGCTTTACATATCCGTCCGATTCTTCTCCAAAGCTTTTCAGCTTTTCTTCAAGCTTGTCACGGTTGTCCGAAACCTCTCCCAATGTTTCCCGCGTGTATTGGGCAATGTCCTTGTATGTGGCGGTTATGTCCTCCTTCAGCTGATCCACGATCTGCCGTTCCTTTTCGGCGGAATCCTTCAGCTGATCCAGATATTCCTGATCAGCTCTTTTCTTCAGGCGGAGCCTTTCCTTTTCGATTATCTGCTCCTTTTCCTCTCGGGACTGCGCCTCTTCCAAGCGTTTTTGATACTCCATGGCTCTTTCGGCCTCGTCAAGCTCGTCGTATTCCTTGTCTAACCGCTCCTTTTCCTCCAGATACTTTTTCTCCGAAGCGAGCATATCCGCCGTCAGATCCTCCAAAGCCTCCAAAACCACTTGGGAATTGCTCATGATGCCCTCGCTCAAACCAAGCATGAGCATCCTTCCTATTTCGTCACGGAACACCCTCGAAGGGGAATGTATGCCGAATATTCCCTTGAATTTGGCTATAACCGAGGACGCTATAGCCGCCGCCTTTGCGTAAAGAGCCGACGCGCCCGCCGAAATACCGTTTCGTAGCGCGTTTATTAAGTTGCTGCCTACGGAATAAAACCTTCCGGAGCTTTCCCCTGCTCCCGCCGCGCCTTCGGCGGCGGCTTCGGCGGCGGCGGAAATTACCTGCCCCTTTCCCGAAAGCAGTCCTCCCGCCGTTGCGGCAATAAGGGAAAGCCCTCCCGACGCAAAGGCTCCGCTTCCCGATTTCACCGCTTCTCCCGCCGAATTTACCGAGGAAAGAGCGGCGGAGGAAAGAGTACCCCCTCCGCCCCTTAGAATATCAGCCAGAGCGGAAATAAGCTTTTCTCCGCCCCTGACTGCCTTCGTATCTCCGATAATCGAGGAAATTGAGTCCATGACTCCCTTTGCGGCTTCCTCTGCATCACCCATTTTGCTCTCTATAGCCTTTTTTATATTTTCAAGTCCCCGGTCCACACCGTCTGTGTCGATTCGGGTATCTATAATAATGCTGCCGTCACCGGCCATGGAAACACCTCCTCTCGGAAATTACTCCTTGGTAATGCTCTGCCAGTTGTCGGCGGATATAACCGTAACCGCGCTTTTTCCGCCGCAGGCCTTAAAGCTTCCGCTGTAGGTGTATGCTTCCAGGCTCTGACCCTCGCTGTCGGGTATAACGCTCCAGCGTCGGCTTATAGCGCTGTTTGACCCGTCGGGATTTTCAATATCCGCCATGATTATCTCCACCACGGCTTCCTCTCCCACAAGCTCATTGTCGATTATTTCCTTCAAAAGCTTGTGAACTGGATTCTCGCTGTCGTAATCGAAGCTGTAGCTTATGGAAGGGCTGTACCCCACAACGCTGTCCCTCTCGAACTCCTCGTCCACATACTGTCTTGTGTACTCCTTAGGATTCTTGCTGGTGGCTATCTCCGTAAAGTTTGTCATTCTGTAATATTTTCCGTCAACGCCCATAAAGGCCACCTTGTCGCATCTTTTTGCTGTCGCCATAGTTTTTTCCTCACTTTCTGTATTTTAATCTGCACTGTATCTGAAATCTCGCCGTGTTGCCCCGTACGCTGTAAAGATACCCCATAGTCTCCGCTTCAAGGCTTTCCGCACGGCCTCCGTCTATTTCGGGAAGCTCTCCCCTTTTGTTTTTCTCCTCGATCCAACGGCTCAGTTCCTCGTAAAACAAAGCCGTATTCATACTTTCCAGCTCATCGCAGTCGTAGTATTCGCGGGACGCGAATAAAAACACATACTGTCTTACGCATCCCCCGTCCACGTACCTTTTTACAACAGGCTCCGCCGGAACGCACTCTATGCTGAACTCCCCTCCCCGACTGCCAAGGTAATTCACGTTTATGCGTCCCCCTTCGAGGAGAGGACATTCTTCAAAAAACCGCCTTACGCTTTCAGCTAAAGTCACAGTCCCTTCCCCCTTCCGCCTTGGGATTCATAAGCCCCGTCTCTCCCAGCCAGAGCTTTATGATTCCGCTTTCGGGGCTTTTTCCGCCTCTTTCGTATTTTACGCTGAGACCGTCGTTGCTTTCGCTTTCTATGCCGCTTCTGTTCCTGCTATGGTAATAATAGCCGCAAAGCTCCGTAAGAGCCATCTTTACGGCTTCATCCTCACATTCCCTGCTTCTGCCGAAGGTGTAAAGACCTATGGCCGCCTCAGCCTTGCTCATGTAAAAATCGAACTCCTGCGGGGGAATCACTTCCCCCGCCGCCCTTTCCAGATATTCTCTGTAATTCATCTTAAGCCCCGCAGTTTATGGCTATGGCGCCAAGACGCTTGTTAAGGATGAACACGCCGTCGTAGCTTTCCTCAAAGTATATGTACTTGCCCTCGCTACCGGCGGAAGGCGCGTCGAGACGGGCAAAGGCGTACTTTTCCGGAGTTATGACCGCGCCGGGATGGATAAGCATCATGTTTATCTGCTTCGCGTCCGCAGCGGCCTCCCAGCCCTCGGTAAAGTCGTACTTTGTTTTCATAAGAGCCTTTGGAACCGCCACAATTTCCACGCTGTCAATATCCGCCACGGCTCTGTCAATTTTCTTTTCACCGTTTACAACGGTTCTTTCCGCCGCGTTCTTGATAAAGGTTTTCACTGCGGGAGTGACATATAGTATTCTCCCCTTTGCGGGTACTCTCGCCTCGTCCATAGCCTCCATCATTTTGTCGAACACCTCAAGCACGTTGTCCTTTGTAAGCTCCGTACTGTCGGCAGTCTTTCCCGCCTCCGTCCAGAGCTTGTATATTTCGCTCACGGTGTAAGCGTCCATCTCGGGGAACTTCTGCTCCTCATTGTAAACTCTCGTAATGTTGCTTATGGACGCCGCCATGTTTGTCTCATCAATGTCCATCGGATGCACAAGAGTGCTCCATTTGCGGTGATGAGAAAGAGTTTTCATCTCCCACGCGTTGTCGTAGTTTCTCTTTGCCTGCTCGACCGCGTCTCTGTCCCCGTCCACTCTGCCTGTGGTGGTAATGGACGGAATTTCTATTGTTTTCGCGTTTACCCAGCGGTAACGGCTGTCGTTTTCCGTGGAATAAAGCGCCCCGAAGTTAAGCACGTAGGGGTACGCCTGTGCCAGAGTACCCGCATATTCGCTCGCGTAATTTATTGCTGCCATATTTATCATTCTCCCTTCAAATTATCTCACACCCGTAAATTTAAACTTAAAATCGCTGTCCTTTGCTTTTCCCGACTTTCCTATTATCTTGGGCGTATCTGTCCCCGAAAAAAGGAAATCGTTTTCTTCCTTAAGCTTTTTAAGCTGTTCTTCAAGGCTTAAGGAAAAATCCTCGCTGTCCGCCGCCGAGGCAAGATCCAAAAGAGCCTTCACCGCCTTAATATTTCTCGCTCCCGAATCTCTAACTGCCTGATAAACTTGGCTGTCCCTCTGAATTTCGGCGTTCTTCGCCTTTTCCTCCTGAAGCAGGCCGTTAAGGCGCGTAATTTCCTCCTGCGCCCGACTCAGCTCACTGCCGCTTTCCCGCAAAACGGCCTCTGCCGTCTCGCCGTCCAGCCCCAGTTCTTCAAGGAATTCTCTTGTCATTGCCAATTCTCCTTTCCTTCATCCTAATAAAATTCCTCCAGGCACCGGCTTATGCCGGTATCCTTTTCCTTCACCGTCCTTGTATCGGCGACGGCGTACCTTCGCTGAAGCTCCTGTATCTCCCTTCGCCTTGCGCTGTCGGAGATATCCCCCGCCTTCATACTCCTTATCCCCATAATTTGGACAATTCTCCTGCTTTCTCCAAGCCCTGCCATCAGTGCGCAGAACTTGTACCAGTGGAGCCTTGCCTCGCACAGGTCAATTTTGTATTCGCCCATGAACGCGGCGTAAATAAGCTGAGCGTCCCTTTCGTAATCAAGGATCTTTCTTTGACCTCCGCCCCCGTAAGGCAAAGCGCCCCTGTTCCCGAAATCCGCCGCCAGCTCTATTGCCGTTCCCGCGTTGGGCGGCAGCTCACGGTATATCTTCAGCATCCCCGCTATATCCCTCTTCTCCGCCGCGTTGAAAAAACCTATCCAATTGCGGAAGTCGGTGTATACCCCGTATTTCCTTCCGCCGTATTCCACGCAGTCCGGAAGCTCACCCAAAAGTATGCTCACGCCCCAAGCCCTCTCATTTCCTCTATAACTCCGCCCACGTCGTTCATATAGCTGTTGAGAGCGCATATGGCTGTCATAACCTTGCGTACGCTTTTCGCTCCGGCGAACATCTCCCCGGCGCTTCCTTCCCCGAAAAAGCCGTCCAGCATAGCCGCCCCGGCCATGTATATGTCCTCATATATCCCAGAAGCGCACTTTTTCATGTCGATTCTGGCAACGCGCCTGTAAAATTCTTCAAGCCCCTTTTCGTACCTTTTCACCACCTCAATGTCCATGTTGTCTACCTCTCTGGAAAAATTTTCAAAAATAAATTTCATGCCGTTCTCCCCATCTTTTTTTATTCCGTTTTCTTTTTTAATATATTGTTTTTCGTTTTTCGTTTTTCGCTCCGTATGCCGCGCCGTAAATGTTCCCGTTTCAGGATGACCTTCCCCCTGCCTTCTCGTTGGCTCCCCGCACTATTTCCTCCAGCCTGTCGGCCTTCATTCTTTCAAACCACCTTGCGCCTCTCAAACCTTCGCCGCCCTTGTTGGTGTAATACTGCTTCGCCGCATATTCCACTCCGTATACCACTCTCCCCTCTCCCGGAGGAGAAAAGGTGTATGGACTGTTTTTAAGGGCTCCCGTATCAAACGGAACATATGGCTCGCAGAATTGTATAACCGCCCCGTCCACGTACCTCTGAACGGCTCCCCCTTCCTCAAGACCCCTTTCCGCCTTGATATCCGCCGCCGTCTTAAGCTCAAGCCTCAAACCGCCACCTCCATGACAATGCGCCAGTGGGGGAGTCCGCCTCGGCGGTTGTCTCTTATGGCGGTGATCATGTAATCCCGTCCCTTGTCCGGTTCGTTGTCCCCGTACAAGCTGATGTAATCCCCCGGGCGGGCGTCTATGTCCTCGTCTGTCATTATCCTAACGCTGCCCTCCCAGCACCGCTTTACGCCGCCGTCCTCCGTGCGAAGCCTTTCCTTCATGTAAAACGTACCCTCGTAGTCGCTGAAGCTGTACTCCCCCTTTTCACGGCGGTAACGGAATATTCTTATTTTTCTCATGCTCCCACCGCCTTTTTTGCGGATACCTCGCTTTCTCCTAGGTACCATGCCCGCATTTCCCAGGGCTGCATGATACCCATCTCCACCAGGCGGAGCTTTTCCTCGTACTCCGTATGCCGATCCGTCGCTATGCTGTCGTCGAACTCAAAGGAACATTCATATTTCCCCTCCGGAGCAAGGGAATACACGCTGACCCACACATCGGCGGCGTATAAGAAATCCTGTATCGCCTTTTTAAGCTGATTCTGGAGCTTGCATACGCAGCAGTAGCTTCTTTGCTTGGACGCCCTTATTTCCTCCGCCGTTTTTTCCACATAGCTCACCTCCGACACAGTGCCGTAGGCCAAGCCGCAGTTGAACTCTATCCTTCTCAGCACCTGATTTAACCCCGACTGCAACGCCTCGTTTCTGAACTGAGGGGACCACTCGCTGAAAAAGCCGCTGTCGTTTACGTCCACCGTACGGTAAAGCTCCCCGTCCGGCAGACGAGGCTTCCCCTTCTCGTCCCGTTCAAACGCCGTCACATCCACATACAGCCTGCGCTTCCCGCTTTCAAATTCCCACATAAGATTTTTGTAAAGCTCGTCCGCCTGAAGTATAAGCTCCTCGCTTTTTGCAAACACCGCTTCTCCCAAGGGAGACGAAGGGTCTGTTCCGTTTGCGGACGGAGTACGGAATATGCCGAACAATGGCTTTTTTACGTTGTCCAGAGCAACGCTTTCCGCCATCTCCCGCCATTGCTCCGTTTCGCTCAAACGGATGTTTCTTCCCAGACTGCCCTTTGTGCGGCTTTTGAAGGCGGCATTGTCGATTTTGTATACCCCGTTCTCCATGCGATGGTATTCCAAGCGCGTGTAATACATATCCTCTTTTTTGATTTCCTGAGAAAATACCGCCGCCGTTATCTGCCCGTCCCCGTCCCATGAAACAGGTGTAAAGCAATCCGCCGGAACAATGTCCGCCCTGATTTTTTCTCCGTCAAAGTACGGCTTAAACACCAAAAATCCGTCCGCCATACCAATTTCCAGCTCTCGGTTAAGACTGTCCGCCAGGCTTTGCAAGCATTCGTTCAGATATTCTCCCCGCTTGCCCCCTTCCGCCTTAAGCTTCATTTCCAAGGTCGTCAGCCTTGCAAGCTCCGCGCATACCGCCGCCGCTGTTCCCAAACCGTCGCGCTTCATGTAAAGCCGCCTTAGCCGTTTTGCCGCTTCCGTCAGCTCCGGAATTTCCGCCGTTTCTATCCCGAACACTCTCTTTATTTCGTCCCAACCCTGAATCCTGCCTATCATTCTCCATAACCATCCTTTCATGCTTTTCCCTCTTTCCGTCAGCTTCCCCTTTTTCTCCACACTTCTTCAACAGCGTAACGCACCGCGTCTATGCTGTGATTGTTTCTGTCGGGATATCCTGTCATAACGTCGCCGTTCTTGTCCCTTTCAAATTCGTACTCCAAAAATTCTTCGGCTGTGTAAGGGCAGCTTCCGCCGTCAATAATTATCTCCTTAAGCCCGCATAGCCATTTCATTGAATACTCCACCGACCCCGGCCCCTTTACCGCGCCTCTGATAAAAAATCCTCTTGATTTAAGATCCTCTATGCTTTTAGGGCCTTCTCCGCCGCTGTCGGCGGTTATTTTGTCCCCGTAGCCGATTCCCTTTTCCTTCAGCAAAGTACATATGGCTTCGTTGCTCAGCTTGTTTCCGCTTATCTCGTCAAATATGAACAGCCGCCTTTCCGCGCTGATGTACGCGCATCTGCAAAAGCGGAACGGATCCGGATACCATCCCCAGTCGATGCCGTTGTAAACTCGGTCGAAGCCGTCCCTTTCCTCCTTGCTTATTTCCCTGACGGATACGTTCTCAAAAACCGCGCCGCCGCTGCCGACGCACTTTCCCATATACTCATGCTCGTAAGCCTTGGGGTTTGTTTCCTTTAAATATTCCGCCTCGTCAATAAACCGCTTTCCAAGCCATTCCTCCGGCACCGTCAAATATGTGCTGTGATGCACAAGTCTGCCCTCCTTCGGAATCTTTATAAACCTGTTTACCCAGTTGTTAACCGCTTTCGGCGGATTAAATGTCTTTATGACTATTCCCTCTCCGCCTCTAAGCACGCTCTGCTCCAGATTTCTCACGGCTCCCTCCGAGCCGAACTGGTCAAGCTCCTCAAACCATAGCGTACCGATGTACCCGAAGCTTGGCGAAATTGATTTAAGCTTTCCCGGGTCGTCCGCCCCGCGGAAATATATTTTCTGTCCGGTGCTTTTCCTCACTATTTCCGGCGGACTGAGCCTGAACTCAAACTCATCTGCCGCCCCCAAGGCCTCCGCCGCCCATCTGAGCCTTGCGTAAACGCTGTCTCTAAGCGTAGCTCCCACCTGTCTCATGGCCAAGGCGTGTTCTTCCTTCCTTTGCAGCATTCGTTCTATAATAACAAGTGCTGCAAAGGAAGACTTTGTACTGCCCCTTCCGCCCTTTAAAACATATTCCCTGTGGCGGCTGTCCTTAATATCCCTGTATAAATCCACAAACCCCGACGAAATCATCTCCGCCGGTATTCTCACCTCTCCCCGGCGTTCTTCCCTCTCCTCCTCTCTGCCGCTGAGATTGAATATGGCGCTTCTCACATAGTCCTTTTCAAAGAGCTTTTCCTCGTTGTAATTCTCTATTCTCAGCCTTGCCTTGTCTATGTATTCCCTTTCCCGTTTGCTCCCCTCGTATTCCAAAAACTCCTTGCGGCTGTTGAAGCCCAGAGCCAAAGCCAGCCCCGTAAGGGTGGGCGGGCGAAGATTTTTTCTTATGACCTCCCCGTTTTTATCCTTCATCTCCTTCCCCTCGGAATCGAGAACGCTCTCCCCCATGCACTCCTTAAAATAATTCTCTACCGACTGCTTTGATACCCTCAAATTTAATTCCTCCGCTGTGTACTCTGCTCATAAACTGCCCGTAGCTCAGTCCCTCCATTTTGGCTCGCCGCTGTATCTCCCCCAAGGAAAAGGCTGAAATGGGCGGTTCCTTCGCGTACTCGTAAGGAGCCGCCTTTCCTCTCCTTGCCAGATACCGCCGCTTAAGGGCGCATCTGTCGCTGCATATTTTGTGTCTGGGGCTGTTTTCGGGGATTCTTCTTCCGCATACTATGCAAAATTTTACTCCCGCTCCCCTCTTTCTTTCGGTCACTGTTTTTTCCTCCTTTTGTATTTTACGCCGCGTTGTCCTGCACATGACCATTGATATTAAGGCTTGCCTTAAAATGCGAACATCTGTTCGCGTTGTGATTATATATTAGCACCCGAAAATTTCCATGTCAATACTTTTTTAATATTTTTTCAAAATATTTCAAATTGCCTATAAACCTCATGAAAAAGGGAATAATTTAAAATGAATAAAATCCGTAAGCGCTCCCGAAAACCGCAGAGCGCGCCGTATTTATCCCTTGTCACAAATCCAACCCCCTCCTAAAAAAATATGTATTTTTCTCAAACCTTTGGGCAAAATGACCCCATAACCCTTTTACATCAAAAGCACGCCCCGAGGGAAACTGTTCCCCCGGGGCGGCGGAACGGAGTGTTTTATGAAAGATAAAGTTTTCGGCGTACTGCAAAGGGTAGGGCGTTCCTTCATGCTCCCCATTGCAATTTTGCCCATTGCCGGCCTTCTCTTGGGAATCGGCAGCTCTTTTACAAATGAAACCATGCTGGAGGCCTACGGCCTGACGGGAGTAATCCATCCCGGCAATTTTCTTTACTCTTTGCTAAACGTAATGAGCAAAGCCGGCAGCGTAGTTTTTGACAATCTGGCGTTGCTGTTCGCCATGGGCGTAGCAATAGGAATGGCAAAAAAAGAAAAGGAAGTAGCCGCCCTTTCCGGAGCGGTAGCCTTCCTTGTAATGCACGCCACAATAAGCGCCCTTATTGAAGGACACGGCGGAGTAAGCAGTATGCTTGAAAATTCCACCGCCCAAACTCTCGGCATCACCACCCTTCAGATGGGCGTTTTCGGCGGTATTATAGTTGGTCTCGGCGTGGCGGCTCTTCACAACCGCTTCTATAAGATTCGGCTTCCTCAGGTGCTGGCCTTCTTCGGCGGCACGCGCTTTGTCCCGATTATTTCGGCCCTCGTCTATGTGCTTGTAGGTATAGTCCTGTTCTACGTATGGCCCATCATCCAGACGGGAATTTCCATGCTGGGCAATTTGGTGCTGGCGTCGGGCTACGCCGGAACATGGATATACGGCATTATCGAACGCGCTCTTATCCCCTTCGGCCTTCACCACGTATTCTATATGCCCTTCTGGCAGACAGCCGTAGGCGGCACCGCGATCATAGACGGCGTCACCGTACAGGGCGCCCAGAATATTTTCTTTGCGGAGCTTGCAAGCAAGGGAACAAAGGTGTTCAGCGTGGAAGCCACCCGCTTCATGGCCGGCAAATTCCCCTTTATGATATTCGGCCTTCCCGGAGCGGCGCTGGCAATGTACCGCTGCGCCCGTCCCGAAAAGCGTAAGGTCGCCGGCGGACTTCTGCTTTCCGCCGCCCTTACCGCAATGCTTACAGGTATAACCGAACCTTTGGAATTCACCTTTATTTTCGTGGCTCCCCTTATGTACGGCGTACACTGCGTTCTTGCCGGACTTTCCTTCATGCTCATGCACATATTTAAAGTTGGCGTAGGCATGACCTTCTCTGGCGGTCTTATCGACCTTACCCTGTTCGGTATTCTTCAGGGCAACGCAAAAACGAACTGGATATTCATTCCCTTGGTAGGTATAGTCTACTTCTTCATCTACTATTTCGTTTTCAGCTTCATGATAAAGAAATTCGGCTATATCACCCCCGGCCGTGAAAAGGACGATGAGGAAACAAAGCTCTACACCCGCGCGGACGTAAACGCCCGTAAGGAACGATCCTCCGAGGCAGTCGGCGGGAACTCCGCGAGCGCCCTTATTGTCAAGGGTCTTGGCGGCAGGAAAAATATCTCCGATGTGGACTGCTGCGCGACAAGGCTCAGAATAACCGTAAAGGACGGCGGCAAGGTCAGCGAATCGCTTCTTAAGCAAAGCGGAGCCGCCGGCGTTATTAAAAAGGGCAACGGCGTTCAGATAATATACGGTCCGAGAGTTACGGTTATCCGCTCCGAACTTGAAGATTATCTCTCCGCCCATATTCCCGAGGAGCCCCAAGAGATAATTCTTGGAGCGCACCTCAGCGGAAAGGCCATATCTCTGTCCCAAGTCGGCGACGAGGTGTTCAGCCGTGGAATCCTCGGCCGTGGTGCGGCCATTATCCCTTCCGAAGGTTTTGTATACGCCCCCTGCTCCGGCGTAATATGCAATACTGTCGAAAGCCGCCACGCCATAGGAATCAACACGGACTCCGGCCTCGAGCTGCTTATCCACGTAGGCCTCGATACCGTTTCCATGGGCGGCAAGGGCTTCGAGTATAAGGTACACGAGGGCGACAGAGTTAAAAAGGGCGCCCTGCTCATCAAATTCGACTTGGGAGCAATTAAGGCCGCCGGACTGGACAGCGTAACTCCCCTTGTAATAACCAACATTGACAGTATCCAAAGCGCCGAGCCTGTAACCGAAGGTGAAATCAAGCAAGGCGAAAACTTCCTTAAAATCAGTATCTGAAATAGCGATTAATTGCCGAGGAACCGATTGCGCCAAAGAAGGCCGCGAAAAGCATTGCGTATTCGCTTCTTTTTGCCCCCTTCTCGTAAACCCCCAACAAAAAAGACCATA